>SDXZ01000047.1 GCA_004210805.1 Acidovorax sp. | reverse complement strand
TGCTACGAGCCAGATGGGCTTCAGCATCAAGGAAAACAAGGAAGCCTGATAGCGGGGGCTTTGCCCACTGGTTGCTTTCTTCGATGTGCGGCGCTGGCTGCGCATCCCAAGAGCCGCGTCTACGGATGCGGCTCTTTTTTGTCCGGTAACAGCCGGGCCATCGACCTCACCACAAGCCGAACCGGCACCACGGGTTGCACTGCCCCAGTGCGGCTGTGACTGGTGACCGCCAAGACACTACCCATTTGCCATGACCCGCCGCGTCACCATCCAAACCCCGCTGGGCGAACAACTGCAGTTTCGCAAACTCGACGGCACCGAGACCCTGAGTGAGCTGTACTCGCTGGACATCGACCTCGTGAGCCAAAGCAAAAGCATCGACCCCAAGGCACTGCTGGGCAAGAGCGCGAGCGTGGTGGTGGAAATTGAAGGACTGGGCAAACGCTACCTCAGCGGCCTCGTCACGCACTTTGGCATGCAAGGCCAGGACCACCGCTGGGGGTCCTACAGGATGCGCGTGCGTCCCTGGCTTTGGGTGGCCACGCGCAAGACCGACTTCAAGATTTTTCAGCACATGACTGTGCCGGACATCATCATGGAAGTTCTGGGAAAGTACGGTTTTCCCATCGAGAAGAAGCTCACCCGCACCTATCGCACCTGGGACTACTGCACCCAGTATGGCGAGAGCGACTACAACTTCGTGGCGCGCCTCCTGGAGCATGAAGGCGCGTACTACTACTTCACGCACAGTGCCGGCAGCCACACCCTTGTGCTGGCAGACGACATCGTCGGCTCGCACAGCCCGCTGCCGGGTGGCCACGTCATACCGTTCTATCCGCCCGGGAAGGCGGCCGTTGCCGAAAAGGAGCACTTTCACGCTTGGGAGCTGACCCAGGAAGTGCAGCCGGGTCGCCACTACAACGACGATTACGACTTCAAGAAGCCGCGTGCCGACCTTTCGAACATGCGCCAAAACCCTCCGGGGCACGAGCATGACAAATACGAAATCTACGAATGGCCCGGCGGCTACACGGAGTTCCCTGATGGCGAGACCTACGCAAAATTGCGTCTTCAGGAACACCTAGCTAAGCAAAACCGCGTGTTGGGTCGCGCCAACAAGCGCAACCTAGCGCCGGGCTACACCATCAACCTGGAAAACTACCCCCGCGAAGACCAGAACCGCCAGTACCTGGTGCTCAGCGTGCACTACCACTTCGAAGAAAACCCCGAAGTCAGCAGCAGCAAGGTAGGTGGCGCCACGTCCACCAAGAACACGCAAGAAGCAGGCTCCATCCAGCAATTTGTGATGCGGGCGCAGCCCACTAACACAGACTACCGCCCCAAGCGCAGCACCCCCAAGCCCCGCACCCGCGGCCCGCAAACTGCAGTGGTGGTGGGCCCGCCCGGCGAAGAGATCTGGACCGACAAGTACGGCCGCGTCAAAGTGCAGTTCCACTGGGACCGCATTGGCGCCATGGACGAGAACTCCAGCTGCTGGGTGCGTGTCTCCACCAGCTGGGCCGGCCCGCAGTTTGGCGCCGTGTTCATTCCCCGCATCGGCATGGAAGTCATCATCGACCACCTCAACGGCGATCCTGACTACCCCATCCTCACTGGCTGCGTCTACAACGCCGTCAACATGCCCCCGTGGAGCCTGCCGGGCAACGCCACGCAAAGCGGCATCCTGACGCGATCGAGCAAAGGAGGCGCCGCGGGCGCTGGCATGAAGAACGGCCCTGGCGACGCCAACGCCTTGCGGTTTGAAGACAAAGTCGGGCAAGAGCAACTGTGGCTGCACGCACAGAAAGACCAGCTCACCGAAGTCGAGAACGACGAAGAAAAGTGGGTGGGCCGCGACCGGGAAAAGACCATCGACCGGGACGAGACCAACACAATCCATCGGGACCGCACCGAGACGGTGGACCGCAACGAGGACATCACCGTGCACAACAACCGCACGGAGCGGGTGGACCACGACGAGAAGATATCCATTGGGGACAACCGAAGAGAAGACGTCGGCATTGACGAGACCATCTCCATTGGCAAGAACCGCACCAAGACGGTGGGCAAGAACGAAAAAGACAAAATCGGTAGTAATTGGTCCATCAAGGTGGGCAAGTTCAAGACCGAAACGGTGGGCATCGCCTACCTGCAGAACGTGGGCGTAGGCCGCATGGAAAATGTGGGCGTGGTTTACAACTTGAATGTGGGCATGGTCATGTCGACCATCGTCGGCAAAAGCCAAAGCACGAAGGTCGGCAGTGATCGGGATGTGAACGTTGGAGCCAACCAGACAACCAAAGTTGGCACCAAGTTCACGCTCGACGTCGGAGGAGGTGGGGCTGCAGGTGGTGGCGCGAGCGGTGCAACGCCAGACCATTTCGTTGCCCCCTCCACTGGGGACGATACAAGTGCTGGCGGTAGCTCGTCGAATATCACCATGGATGCGGAGTCCATCACCCTGCAAGTGGGTGACAGCACTTTCACCATGCACAAAGACGGCACCATAAAACTCAGCGGTAAGGACATCACGTTCTTTGGCGAGAACAAGATTCTTTCCGTAAGCCCACAGGTTCGCGACAACGATTGACGGCTGTCACTGAATCCAGTTTTTACCTACTACTTTTTCGGCATACAAACCCGCTATGGCACAGCCAAATTACAAGACTGCTAACAATCCCGACACAGCGGGGCACATAGTTTTCTCTGCAGGTCGTGTAGTCGGAAACCATTCGGACGGCACTGTCACCGTAGATCTCAATGGACAAACCGTCGTAGCCGTTCTTGCTACACACATTCCTCATCCGCTACCTGGTCAGCGTGTTGTTGTGATGATAGGAGCGACAGATGCCCCGCTTATCTTTGCGGCGTACCCGCTCGCAACAGACCCGGGTGACGCTGACGTCATTCACACCGCAGACGCCAGCACCCCAGTCGTGAGTTTCGAACCTGAAACGGGCATCCTCAATATTCAGGCCAATCAAATCAATCTGACAGGGTTGGCAACTATTGAAATTCGTTGCGGTGAATCCGTCCTGCGCTTCAATGCACAAGGGGAAGTTTTTATGCATGCTGAGGCAGTGACGCAGTCTGCCGTAGGACCTTATCGAATCGAAGGTGCTTCGATTGATCTGAACTAAATTTCGATTCACCTTCGCATGCCCAGTCGCGCCAAATTGATTGATGAACTCTTGGACGAAACGGTCCGAGCACGCCGCCGCCGGTTGAATGTTACGGGGACTTCAGACGTTCGGCTTCTAGGCCTCAAGACGGTGGACTTCAAAATTGATCGCAACATTCGTGCCCTCGCCATTTTTCATAGCGACTCGCTCGATGCAGGCGTTAATCAGTTGACGCGAATGACACACGCACCGACTGTACATGCATTGGTACATGTGGTAGCAGCCTGCGCAGTGCAATCAGTGAGCACGTCAAGGCGCAAAGGTTTGCTTGAGCTTCTTTTTGAAAGGTATGGCGGGCAGCATCGATCAGCATTGCGCGACGCTTGGTGGTTCTATCCCATGGGTCGCAGTGCGTTCGACCTTCATTCGCAGGGCATTGCTGACATGCTGCAAAGCAGCCAGAGCGACCGCAAGCTCATGGCGATGGAGCTGGCAGGCCGACTCGGCATGACTCATTGCGCCTCGCGGATAGCTGACTGGGTTGCTGCTACTTCGGATGGGCCTGGTCACCGCATCGGTGAACTCGCGCTTTGTCGGATGGGGTTGGTATCTGAAACCTTGCCGGGCCGTATCGAACAACTGATCCGCGGGTCTGAGCCAGACGTCATGCACGCTTTTCGCCTGATGGCCAGCTCCGGACGGCTTGAAAGCGCATCGAGCGACCAGCTCATCAGTTGGGCGCAATCCGCAAAGCATGATGTTTCACGTTTGGCATGGTGTCTCGCCACTATCAAGAATCCGGTTGCTGCTCACGACGCTGTCATCAACAACAACGCTATGGATCCAGACTTGCGGATTCGCATTCTGGCGCTGGCCGGATTTCCCGGTGGTCTGATCGCTGTGGTGCGTTCGGTGACGGAACAAGCCCTGCCCGCCACACCCGCCCAAATTGATGCGTTGACTACGTTCCTGGGTGGCGTCCCGATGGAGCTGAACGCCAAGCCGATGGATGCGACGCAACGTGATGAAGCGTTGCGCACAGCAGTACTTGCCGCATTTCGTGTGGCTCACATCCCGGTTCGCAATGAAGCCAAAGTGTGCGAATGGACGCCCCACGCCATGCTGGCTGAGCCTGATACGGCGCACAGCGCACGCAGCAGGCGACTGCGTTATGGCGCTGCGATGCGCCTTCCAGAGAACGGAGGTGTTGTGCTTCACACCTCGGTTCTACAAATGGGGGCGCTGATGCGGCAAGCCCTTTATATCGATCAGTCAGTTCAGGCCGGCCGCCCAATCGGGGCTGGTTTATCTGCCTACGCGTCGGCAAGGCATCAACTCGATGTGATCGGAGTCTCACATTGGCTTGGACGCGTCGCAAGAGTTTGATTTCCGGGCATGGGCATGCATGGCTGATATTTCAAACTTCACACCATTTTCTTGCTTGACCACAGGCCATGTGGATGCCCATGGCCGCCATAGCCGGTTGGTCATCGTCAAGGGCGTTTGGCACCTAGACACCAATCGTGGGTCCGATAAACCAAGCATTCTCGCAATTCGTGAGGAACCCCTCACCCAACGCATAGGTGACTTAGGGCTTGAGGATGTGCAAGTTCAGGCGATGCATCCTTACCTTGAGGAAAGCATTGATTGGCTGCCCTCTGACCTCAGTCCGCCCAAGCCCAGGTTCGACTTCCTGGTGTGTGGACATGCATACCCCAACTCTGGAGAAGGCAAACACCAGTTTGCCGCGGGCATAGTTCACCCCAGGCACCGGGTCGCACTTGTGGTTTGTGCGCCCCGCTACTGGAAGAAAACCTTGTTGCAAGGTGGTGGTGGCGTGCCAGGTGAATTTCTGGGTGAAGTGACCCGTGTTCCTGTCCATCCACGCTTCTCCTACGGTGGCGAAAGTGCTGGAGGCGAAGATCTATACAACCCACAAGGTATGGGCAGCCCCGCCAGCTTACGGGGAGCCAGCAACGCGTCGCGAAACCTCGATCTAGTAGCCCTTCCTTGGATCGAGCATCCTGAGCACCCGGTAGTTGACATCACTCGAACACCCCTACCCGCCTCGTTCGGAGTTTGGGGGGAAAACACTGCGGTCCGTTCATGCCACTACGGTACGCGTGACAGCGTTTGGCAGCAGCAACGAGCGCCGCTTTTGCCATTGGACTTCAATCCGCTGTACTACAACCAAGCTGAGCCCCGATTGCAGTGGCCCCAGCCACCGCAAGCTGGCGAGGCAATTGAATTGCATCACCTCAATCGCGACGGGTTCGCTCGCATAGTCTGGCCCGCGGTCCAGCCCCAAATCTTTGTGGATCACCGTGCGGGCCCTTCTCTCGCATGTGACACGTGTTTGGTTGTGCCCGACGCCGGTTTGTACGCCATCGTGTGGCGGTGCATCGTCCCGACTGACGGAAACCTCACCCTGCGCGTAGCAAGGGCTTGAACTCACAGTCCGGCCAACCCCTCATCGCTCGCACCATGCCATCGACCACCACACCAGTACCTGCCTTGCACATACAGGCCAGCACCCTTGTCACCAGCCTCGGCGATGACCTGCAAACCACGCTCAGCGCCTACACCGCAAGGCGAAAGAACTTTCGCTACCGCGAGGTTGATGGTGCAAAGCTGATTGCCGCTCCGGCTGGTGATATCACACATAGCCTTCAAGGCTTGCCACGTCTGAACGCATTGGTTCAAGCCGCTTGGCAGCCCATGGTGCAAATACTGCGTGATCGTCCGCCTTGCCCTACGCTCTTTATGCTGGTTCTGCCTCAGTGGGTGGCATCTGAACCGGCCGCGCCCGCATCCGACGCGTCTTCAGTTGCGACGCCATCTCTTCAATCCATCGAAAACGCTTTCTCGGCGAGGTGCCGCCAGCTTGACTTGCCTATGTCCGACGTCCAAGCCGTGGCCGGAGGGGCAGAGGCATGCCATGTCGCACTTGCCCAGGCCTTCCGATGGCTGGCACCGGAACCCGCAGCGAGACAGATCGTTATGCTCGCCGCGGACTCCCTTTGCGAGCCCACGATCTTGCTAGGCGACTACCGCGCCAAGCGTCTGTACAACAAGGAGCAAAGCAGTGGCTGGGTTCCAGGCGAGGCGGCGGCCGGCATTCTGCTCACCCCGCAACCTCACCTTGAAACGGCGCGTGACGCTCTGCAAGCCGGTCTGCTTCTTTATCCCCCCGGCCTTGGTGGAGAGCCAGAGCAGTGTCCTCGCTGGCCCAGTGACATGCAGGGCGACGGTCGCATTCTTTCGGATGCTATTGGGGCGGCGCTACAAGCCGCCCAGACACGACCGGAACTAATCCAACACCACGCCAGTGACAGCGACGGCAGTTTCTGGCGTCTGGAAGACGAACAACATGCGGTCGACCGGATATTGAGTGTGGCGAGAGACCCTCAAAAAACTCAGTGGATGCCAGAGGCGTTTCAGGCCGCTGAATTGCTTGGTCAAGTAGGGGCGGCCTGGGGCGCGGTGAACTGGGCACTTCTGCACGGGTTGCATCAGCACGAGCTCATCAACCCGGGCCTTGCGCTGTGCACCAGCCAAGACGTCAGCGGACGGTGCAGCGCCAATGTGCTGGCTCTCGGCTCACATTGAGTGTAGGCAACCCCTGCCAAATCACCCGGCTCGAACTTAGAAATCATGACATCCAATAACAAGTTAACTGTCCACATTCGGGAGTTTCGCCGTGGGTAAGGTGTATATCGACGGTAAGGAAGTAGTCTCCCAGGCTGCCAACGGCAAGGTTTTCAAGGGTGCAGACCCTGTCTACACGCTGACCAAAAACAAGCCCGGAACGGACTGGTACAAGAACAACAGCGGGAGCATCGCCAATCCAGCAGGCTCCACGTTCCACTCGGGCACCGACGTCGCCACGGCCGAGAGCGCGCTGACCAACGGCCAGCACGGACCCAAGACCTCTATCGGCGGCGTAGTCACTTATGTGCGGGACGGGCCAACGGTCTTTCTGGGTGAGTGGGGCAAACAGGTCTGGATCGAAGGGCATAAGACGGTGCGCCATCTCACTGAGATCGGCACCACAGCGATCTATGCCCATCTGCCCGCCGTCAAGAACATAGCCAAAAACGTCAAGGCCATCTCCGACATGATGGATGGAGACTTGGCTGCCGAAATGGGCGACGAGCTCAGCGCAGAAACCCTGGAGGCTGTCAAAGAACTGTTTACCATGGACACCCTCAAGGGGTTGGCGGGCGACGCGGCGCTGGCGGGCCTCACCGCCGTGCTGGCTGCAGCGACCCCCGTCACCCTGGGCGGATCCGCCGCTGGTGCTGCTGTGACCGGCACTGCCACCGCCGCCCGTGTCGGACAGCGCGTTTATTCAG
The DNA here is from genome assembly GCA_004210805.1 of Acidovorax sp. Lineage (GTDB taxonomy): Bacteria > Pseudomonadota > Gammaproteobacteria > Burkholderiales > Burkholderiaceae_C > Acidovorax. The sequence continues at coordinate 29,630 of SDXZ01000047.1, read as the reverse complement.
CAGGGCAGACAGCTGCCGGCGCTTACGGAGAACTGAGCGAAGTCTTGGGTCAGCTCGCCAAGCCTGATTTAAGCCGGGCAGAGCAACGAGAGCTTGCCAAGCGGGCTGCGCGTTTGCTCGGCCAATTGCCCAAGATCGTGGCGGCACTGATGGCTAAGCGCAATCTCTCGAAACCTGCCCAGGTCAAAAAAGAAAACGCGCCTGAGAAAGTCAAAACAACAGAGAAGCCGGAGCACAAACCCACCCAGTGCCCTTGCAACAGCAAAAAGCCCGTAGTCATCGCCACCGGAGAAAAGTCCCTTACCCAAACCGACTTTGCTCTGGGAGGCCCACTGCCCTTGACATGGATTCGCCATTACCGCAGCGGCGATGCCCGCACCGACGGCTGGTTCGGCCAAGGCTGGAGCCACCCCCTGGCCACCGAGTTGTGGCTGCAAGCCGATCAGTTGCTTTACCTCGACCCCCAAGGGCGCCACGTCAAGCTGCCCCTGCTGAACGTTGGCGAAGAACACTTTGACGCCTACGAACAATTCACCATCTTTCGGCCCGAACAGCACCAATGGCACTTGAAACACAGCAATGGTCAAGTCCACCGATTTGGGCGCTATGCGTACGGTCAGTGGCGGCTGCTGCTGGTTGACATCACCGACCGCAATCACAACCGCATCGGGCTTCATTACCCCCCCAGCAACTTTGGCGACACCTTCGACCCGTTCGCGGCCCAACCCCGCCCCAGCCACTTAGTCGACAGCGCCGGGCGGAGGCTTGAATTGGGCTGGACCAGCCACGGCCAACTCAGCACTGTGCACGCCCAGGTGGTCCGGGATGGAAACCAAGGCACCTTGATGGCCCACTACCATTACGCCGCCGACCCGTTTGATCCACACAGCCAGTTGGCCCCGCCCAACTTGGTGACACACACCAACCCTTCCAACCAAACCAGGCATTTCGAGTGGAACCAACACCTGCTGGTGGGCTACACCCTCGCCAGCGGTCACCAGCACCGCAACACCTACGACCATCTGAGCCCCAGCGGGCGGGTTACGTTGTCCGAGAGCGTGGACGACGACATGGGTTTGCGTTTTGCGTACGAGCCCAGCCGCACCTGGATCAAAGACGCCCTGGGCCGATTGACTGCCTTTACTTTTGACGAGCGCAAAGACATCATCGCCGTGCGCGATGCCTTAGGCCACATCACCCAAACCCCGTTTGACGCCAACGGCCACCCCCAAGGCAGTGTGGATGCCCTGGGCCGACGCAGCAGCACCGTATTTGACCGCCGAGGCAACCTCACCCAGGTCATTGATGCAGCAGGCAACACCACCCGCATCGAGTACAACGAACTCGATCTGCCCATCAAAGTCACCGATGCCCTGAACCAGGTCTGGACGTTTGAGTACGATGCACGCGGCAACCGCACCCGCTCCACCTCGCCCCTGGGCACCAGCACCCACTACCAGATCGGCCCGCGTGGCCTGCCCACGCAGATCACCGATGCCCTGGGTAAAACCAAACAACTGCAATGGGACGAAGCGGGCCAGTTGCTGGCCTACACCGACTGTTCAAACCGCACCACGCGCTTCTCGTACAACGCCCTGGGGCACCTGCACACCACCACCAATGCCCTGGGCCAGACCACCGTCAACCAGTACAACGCCTTGGGCCGCTTGCAACAAGTCACCGAGCCCGGCAGCGACGAGCGACCCGGCTCTCGGCACAGCTATGAGTGGGATGGCGAAGGCCGCCTGCTGGCTTACACCGACCCGCTGGGGCAAAGCACCCGCTACCAGTACAACAGCAATGGCGACCCCATCCAGCGTGTCGATGCCTATGGCAAAGCCCTGCACTACCACTACGACGCCGCCGGGCGCCTAGTGGCCTTGGTCAATGAGAACGGTACCCGGTACGAATTCCGCTACGACCTGGTGGACAACCTCACCGACGAGATCGGGTTTGATGGCCGCCACCAGCGTTACTGCTACAACGCCGCGGGCGAGCTGACCCATGTGATCGAAACCGGCGGGTCGGACATCGGCCCCGGCAAGGTCGCCCATCTTGAGCGTGATGTGCTGGGGCGCTTGGTTTGCAAGCGCACGGGCAATGTCAAATCCAGCGGCACGAACACCTCGACCAACACCGCCCAAGACATCACCTACACCTACGATCCCCTGGGCCGCTTAACGTCAGCCGTGAACCCCAGCGCCCACCTGCGTTTTGCGTATGACGTGCTGGGGCAGATCGTCAGCGAGACACAAATCCTCGGGCAAGGCCCTGACGCGCTACAGCGCCAACTCGCCCACCAATACGACGCCCTGGGCAACCGCCTGCAAACCCTGCTGCCCGATGGCCGAAGCCTGAACTGGTTGTTCTACGGCTCGGGGCATTTGCACCAGATCAACCTGGCCGAGCCCAGCACCTCCGGCCAAGAACCCGTCCGCCACATCCTGGCCGACATGGAGCGCGATGCGCTGCACCGGGAAATCAGCCGCAGCCAGGGCCAGCTCGAGAGCCAGTTCGACTATGACCCCGCCGGGCGCTTGGTGCGCCACCGGGCCAGCGTGCAAGGGGCCTCAGCTCGTGGGTTGGCCCAGCAACCCAGCGCGGTGATGGAGCGTGCTTATGCCTACGACGCCATGGGTCAGCTCATCGCCCGAGCCGACAGCCTGCGCGGCCGTCAAGACTTCAAGTACGACCCAGTAGGGCGGATTCTGTCCGCGCTGCCTAGTGCGATTCAGGGGGCGGCCAGTGCCCACCAGCCCGAACTGTTCGCCTTCGACCCCGCAGGCAACCTGTTACCTCACCCCAGCTCAGACCCCGCCCGCGACGGCATCATTGCCGACAACAGGCTGCGGGTTTATCAAGACCTAGCGTTTGAATACGACGCGCATGGCAACGTCACCCAGCGCCTCCGTGGTAACCAGGGCGCGGGCACGCACAGCCAAGCCGAGTTGACTTGGAATGACGACCACCAACTTACCCAGGCCACCGTCACACGCCATGGCGTGACGCAAACCACCCGCTACGCCTACGACGCCTTGGGGCGAAGGGTCACCAAGACGGATTCATTCGGTTCCACCCACTACCTGTGGGACGGCGACTTGATGGTGCAAAGCCAGCGGGGCAACAAAGAAGCACTCTTCATCTTCGAGCCCAATTCCTTCGTGCCCCTGGCTACCGTGCAGGGCATCAGCAAAGACAGAGAGAACCAACAAACCTACTGGTACCAGTGCGACCAAATCGGTGCGCCGCAGGAGCTCACTGACGCGCAAGGCAACATCGTTTGGGCTGCGGATTACAAGGTGTGGGGGGAGGCCAACCTAAGAGCCATCGATTGGCCCAAAACAGGGACGGATGGCGGCCCCGTAAGAGGGAACAGCGCTTGGCACACAGGCGTATCGGGGGCATCATCGGCCAGCAGCCGATCAGCACAACCACTCATCGAGCAGCCCTTCCGCTTCCAGGGGCAACAGTTTGATGAGGAAACCGGGCTGCATTACAACCGCTTCCGTTACTACGACCCCGCCATTGGAAGGTTTGTTAGTCAAGACCCGATTGGGCTTGCGGGCGGAGGTCATCTGTATTTTTTCGCTCCAAATCCCGGGAATTGGAGCGATGTTTTCGGCCTTAGTCCTTGTCCAACTCGTGCGCAGGTAATCGCCGCCACAACAGCACTGGTGAAAGCAGCTGAACCTGCTATCAAAGCTATTGATCCGAGCGCCAGTGTGGGGGTACGTGGAAGTACAGCATCTGGATTTAGCGGTCAAACCGGAGCGCCATGGACATACGCATCGGACGTCGACGCATATATTGCTAGCGACAAACTATATAACAATCCTGGGGGTAGATTTGGCAGCAATATTCCAGGGTTGGACGGCATTGAAAAATCAATTAATGCTGCTCTTCGTAGAATGTGGCCGTGCTTAGCACAGGGCAAAAGATCAGCCTTTTCATTTAAAGCGCAAAGGCAGAACTTTCCAAGTGTTGCTCCGCGCTATGAGCCAATTATTCAGATATTTTGATTATGATTAACCAAGAAAAATTGATACTCCCATACTCCCCAGAAGACATCAGAAGCTTCTTTGTATACGATTACGAATGGATTGATGAACTATTCTTCCTTAAAAGGGTTGACGAAATTCTAGAAGATTACGCTTCCTATGAAGCAGAGGTTAAAAAGAGATTCATTGCTCGCGGATGGAATGGCGAAGAAGAAGTGAATAACATCTGGATACCACCTTTTGCGATGTGTGGAATTATTAAAGACGGAGAAAGTGGTTTTTTGGAAAAGTACTACGATGCATCATTAATTGGCAATCTGTCAAAATCGCCAAAATCTTGGACGCGTGGGCTTTTGCTGTGGCATGTGAAGCAAAAAGAAGATGGAATATCATTCATTAGTTCTCCTTTGGAGCTCAACATCCCCGGATATGGATTGTCTTGACGATGCATGCCCGAGTTTTCGGAAGACCTCTGTATGATTCTTAGTATAGTTGGCAATTAAGAAAGAGGCTGAAAGCCAAATGTGAAAATTGTTGAAAAAGTCGGGTAGAAAATCGATGCGAATTAAAGCTGGGGGTATAAGTAGTGGTGGACTGATGGCAAAAATTGATGAGGCGATCGAACTAGTGTCAATCAAAGGCCGATAAAATTCGTTGATCCACCAATTGTGATGCGGCCATGACCAATGAAAAAATTTCAATCCCCAAAAGCATAATCACAGACCTCATTGTCGACATGCGATTAATTGATATTGCTTTATACCGATTTTCACAAGAGGCGATGAATGAATCGGCGGCAGCGTCTGACAATGTGATTCAAAATTTTGCAGCTCTATTTGCCGAGAAGCGAATGGGCGAGAGAATATCTTCGATAAGGGCGTCATTTGTTGATTTTCTGATAAATGACGAAAAAATCAACGAATCAGATCTTGATGAAATCGACACCAATTGCGCGTCGAAGCTTCTAACGGAGTTCAATATCAAATATTGAACGCTTAATCCAGCGTGACGTTTAGAATGTCCGGGAGCCTTTCCGCGGCATTACGGAGTGCACGGCAACGTCACCCAGCGCATCTTGGCAGTCAGAGTGCGGACCTGCACAGTGAGACAAAACTTTGCCGGAGTGCGGACGATCAACTGGTTGAAGCCCTGCCATGCGCGCCGCGGCCTAACGCATGCGACCCACTGCGCCTACGACGCGCTGGGCCGGCGGGTGGCAAAGGCCAATGCCTCAGCACCACCCGCTATGCGTGGGATGGCGATCTCATGCGGCACAGCCGGCGCGGAGGGCGCAGCAGTTTGTCCATCCTGAATCCAAGCAGCTTTGTCTTTCCTCGCAACTATGCAGGGAGGTGAATGACCTGTGCAACCCATGCTGTGCTTTGCCCTTGATCTTGATCTTGACGACCAATGTAGGAATGTTTTGTCAAAAATGCGGCGACAAATGCATCCACTGGAACATTGCCTCCCCATCCATCGGCACACACACCACAAACCCTTGGATCATGTCGCACCCCAACCCCTTCAGCAGCTCCACCTGTTCCGGTGTTTCCACCCCCTCTGCCACCGTCCTGAGCTGCAGGCTGCGGCCCATCTGGATGATGGCGGTGACGATGGCGACGTCGTCGACGTTGCCCGGGGTGTCCACGACGAAGGACCGGTCGATCTTGAGCTTGTCGATGGGGTAGCGCTTGAGGTAGGCCAGCGATGAATACCCGGTGCCGAAGTCGTCGATGGAGATGCCTACCCCCAGCGCACTGAGCGTGTTGAGCGTGTCCAGCGCCTGGCCGGTCTGGTGCATGAGGACGGATTCGGTCAATTCGATCTCAAGGTACTGGGGCGCCAGGCCGGTGTCGGCCAGCACTGCGGCGATCTCGCCGGCCACGTCGCGCTGGCGGAATTCCAGGGCCGACAGGTTGACCGCCACGGGCACCATGGCCAGGCCCTGGTCCTGCCATTCCTTGAGTTGGCGGCAGGCCTCGCGCATCACCCAGCGGCCGATCGGGGTGATCAGGCCGCGGGATTCCGAGAAGGTGATGAACTCGTCGGGCCCCAACAGGCCGCGCTGCGGGTGGCGCCAGCGCACGAGCGCTTCGAAACCCATCAGGGACCCGTCGGCCAGGCAGATCTGCGGCTGGTAATGCAGCACGAAGGCGTTCTCGGTGATGGCCTCGCGCAACAGGCGCTCGTGCTGCAGCACGTCGATGGCGCTGGGTTCCATGCTGGGTTGGTAGAACTGGCGGTTGCCCCGGCCGCTTTCTTTGGCGTGCTGCATGGCTGCGTCGGCGCAGCGCAGCAGCGCGTCGCCGGTGGCGGCATGCTCAGGAAACAGGCTGATGCCAATTGAAGGGGAGACCGTCAGCGGCACTTGGCCGAGCGTGAACACGCCGTGCATGGAGGCGAGCAGCTTGTCGGCCACGGCGGCGGCGTCGTCTGCGTTTTGCACATCGGTGAGCACCACCACAAACTCGTCCCCGCCCAGCCGCGCCACCACGTCGGCATCGCGCACGCCCTGGCGCAGGCGCTCGGCCACGTTGCACAGCAGCTGGTCGCCGGCGTGGTGGCCCAGCGAGTCGTTGACCGTCTTGAAGTGGTCCAGGTTCATGAACAGCACGGCCGCGCGGCCGTGGCGCCTGCGCGCCAGCGACAGCACCTGTGACAGCTGCTCCATCAGGAAATGCCGGTTAGGCAGCTGCGTGAGGGTGTCGTGCAGCGCGATGAAGGCCTCGCGCTCCTGGGCCTGCTTGCGCGCGGTGATGTCGCGGACCACAACGATGCGGTAGTCCGCGTGGTGAAGCGGCATGGTCTTGCCCACCACTTCCACCGGGATGGCATGGCCGTCCTTGTGGCGGATGGTGACTTCGTAGGGGTCCTCACGTCCGCTGCGGGTGTAGTCCAGCGCGATGGCGCGCCACTCGGGATTGATGAAATGGAAGATCGAGACGCCCATGACCTCTGTCAGCGCATAGCCGGTCAGTCGGGTGAGCGCTTCGTTGCCGTCGGTGATGATGCCGTCGCGGTGGAACACGATGGCTTCTTCCGTTGCCTCGGTGAACTTGCGCATGCGCTCTTCGCTCTGGCGCACCTGGCGTTCCGCGCGCCAGCGCTCGGTGATGTCGGTGATCAGCACGAACGACCCCAATTGCTCCGAGTGGGCGTCGAAGTGCGGAATCAGGTTGACCTCGATCATGCGCGCTTCGCCGTTGGGCAGGGTCTGCTCGCGGGTGTACTTCACGTGTTCGCGGCGGGTGGAGCGCTCGACATGCGCCTGGATGGCCTGCCACGCTTTCTCGCCGATGGCTTCCTCCACCGTGAGACCGAGGATGGACTCGGTGGTGTGGCCGTTGTAGGCGGCATAGCCCTGGTTGGCGAAGCGGCAGCGCAGGCCGGGCAGGTCGAAATACGCCATCAACGCGGGCACGGAATCGGCGATGAGGCGCAGCAACGCATCGCTGGAGCCCCCCTGGCCCGGCCCGTTGGCTGCGTTGATTGAATCTGGCATGTCCCCACCCGATGCTTGTCGTTTGGTTATATCCGATACACCTGACGCATGCGTAAGGTAGTTGCCCGGATACCCCGGGCCGGATAATCGGCCCATGACCTCCAAAGAAAACCAAGCCAGCACTGATTTCAGTGCGCTGGCCCTGAACCCCGCCACGCTGGCCAACCTGCAGCAGCTGGGCTACACCACGATGACGCCCATCCAGGCGGCCAGCCTGCCGCCCGCGCTGCTGGGCAAGGACCTGATCGCCCAGGCCAGCACCGGCAGCGGCAAGACCGCCGCCTTTGCCCTGGCCCTGCTGGCCAACCTCAACCCCCGCCGTTTTGCGGTTCAGGCCCTGGTGCTGTGCCCCACGCGCGAGCTGGCCGACCAGGTGGCCACCGAGATTCGCCGCCTGGCACGGGCCGAAGAAAACATCAAGGTCGTAACCCTGTGTGGCGGCGTGCCGCTGCGCGCGCAAACGCTGAGCCTGGAGCATGGCGCGCACATCGTGGTCGGCACACCCGGCCGCGTGATGGACCACCTGGAGCGCCAGCATCTGAGCCTGGAGGCCCTGAACACCTTGGTACTGGACGAAGCCGACCGCATGCTCGACATGGGCTTCTTCGACGACATCGTGGTGGTGGCCAAGCAGTGCCCCAAGGAGCGCCAGACGCTGCTGTTTTCGGCCACTTACCCCGAAGGCATCGCCAAGCTCAGCGCCCAGTTCATGAAGTCGCCCGTGCAGATCACGGTGCAGGCCCAGCATGCCGGTGCTGCAGGCGCAGGGCTTCAGCGCGCTGGCGCTGTTCGGCGAGCTGGAGCAGCGCGAGCGCGACCAGGTGCTGGTGCAGTTTGCCAACCGCAGCTGCTCGGTGCTGGTGGCCACCGATGTGGCCGCACGCGGGCTGGATATTGCCAACCTGGCTGCGGTGATCAATGTGGACGTGACACCCGACGCCGAAATCCACGTCCACCGCATCGGCCGCACGGGCCGGGGCGATGCCGACGGCTTGGCGCTCAACCTGGCCAGCCTGGACGAGATGGGCTTCGTCGGCAAGATCGAAGTGCTGCAGGGCCGGGAATCGCGCTGGTTCCCGGTGGCGGACCTCACGCCGACGGGCAGCGGCCCGCTGGTGCCGCCCATGGTCACCATCCAGATCATTGGCGGCCGCAAGGAGAAGATCCGCGCGGGCGACGTGCTGGGCGCGCTGACCGGCGAGATGGGCTACACCCGCGAGCAGATCGGCAAGATCAACGTGAACGACTTCTCGACCTACGTGGCGGTGGACCGTGCCATCGGCGCGCAGGCCGCGCAGCGCCTGAACCAGGGCCGCGTGAAGGGCAAGACCGTGAAGGCACGGCTGGTGACGGGGAACCAGGAATTTGAATGAAATTGGCTGCCAGCGCTTATCTATCAAGCGCTGGTAGCTATTAATTTTGTAGTAAATGGCGGCAGGTCGAGTGCACCGCATCACCCGATGCCGCGGCTTTTGTGTGGGGCGGGCGTCGGATTGCACCCTTGCGAACTCACCCGATCTTCAAAGGCTGCAGGTCGAGAATTTGAATGAAATTGGCCGCCAGCGCTTGACTGACAAGCGCTAGCAGCTATCAATTTTGAATCTGTGCCTGCGCCCAGCGTTTGGCGCCTGCGGCGCTGAGCATTTGCACCATCTCGTTAAAGCCCCGCTGGCGCGCCAGTTGCAGTGGCGTGTTGCCCTGCCGGTCGGTCAGCGCATGGCTCGCACCCGCCTGCAGCAGGGCCTGCAGGGTGGCCTGGTGGCGAGGGCCGCCGTTGCCGAGCACGATGGATTCGATCAGTGCTGTCCAGTGCAGGTTGTTGACATGGTCCAGCGGGGCACCAGCGGCAATCAGCTGCCGCACCACGCCGTCGTGCCCCAGATGCGCCGCCGCAATCAGGGCGGTACCGTCGTAGCGGCTGGTCACCTGCTTGGCGCTGGCGCCCAATTGCAGCAGCAGCCGCAACGTGGCCTCGTCGTCGGCCACGGCGGCAATGGTCACGGCGTCGTAGCGGTCGTTTTCCAAGAGGTCCAGCTGGGCGCCGGCTTTGGCGAGGGCGCGGACCGCTTCAGCCTGCCGGGCGTAGGTAGCCACATGCAGGGGCGTGCGGCCGTGCGCGTCGCGGACGTTCAGATCACCCTTTGCGGCCATCAGCTTGTTCAACGCGGGCAGGTCGCCCCGGGCAGCAGCAGCATGCAGGCCCTGGTAGGCCGCTGCTTCGGCGGCCGTCGGAGGCACCTGGGCGATGGCGGAACCCGCGCAGGCCAGCGTTGCGGCCAGGGCGAATGCAAGGTTCCAGGGCTTCATGGGTGTCTCCTTCGGTATGTCTGGTGCTGGCGTGTTGAAAATTACTTCAGCAGGTCCTGCACCTTGGCGATGCCCGCCAGAGCACATTGCTCGTCCAGGTGGCCGCCGGGCGCGCCGCCCACGCCCACGGCGCCAATCACCTCATTGCCCACCTTTACCGGCACGCCACCGCCTAACAGCAGGTAGCCGGGGATCTGGCCCAGGTTGGCAGCGGCGGGGTTCTTCTGCGAACCTTCCATGATCGCCAGCGTGGTGTTCTTCGCCGATGCCGAGGTGTAGGCCTTCAAGCGGCTGGCTTCCAGCGTGTGCGGGCCCGCGTTGTCGGCGCGCTGCACGGCGCGCACGGTGCCGGCGCGGTCTACCACGGTGGCCGTCACTGCGTAGCCGTTGGCGGTGCAGGTGGCCACAGTTTGCGCGGCGATCTGCGTGGCCAGGTCCAGCGAGATGTTCTTTTCGGTGCGCACGCCTTCGGCGTGGGCAGCGGCGCTGGCGATGAGCGAAAGGGTGAGGGCGGTGACGGTGGCGAGGCGGTTTTGCATGGTGTTCTCCGGTGTTGTGGTGTCGGTGCCACCGGTTGTGGCGCCGTGGGAGAACTGTAGAAAACGCCGCGGTTTTCAGCCATTCGTGCGGCTACGCGCGGCACTCCGTAGAACTACGCAGTGGCACGCCGCCCAGTCCCTGTGCACCCCTCAGCCAAGAACCGTTCGTGCTGAGCCTGTCGAAGCAGGGCGCGGCGCTTCGGCAGGCTCAGCGTGATCGGTTTGTTGAATCGATGGGCTGGGATGCGCAAGCGTGGGCATCAGTGCGCATCCACCAGCGCCGCATACCGCCGGATGAGTTGCGCCAGGGACTCGGCCCCGAGCTTGCCAAACAGGTTGGCGCGGTGCGTCTCCACCGTGCGGGGCGAAAGCTCCAGCGCCCGGCCGATCTCCTTGTTGGTCAGTCCTTCAACGATCAGGCCCAGCACCTCGCGCTCGCGGGCTGACAGCTGGGCAAAGCGCTCGCGCGCCTGCTGGTCGGCCTGGTGGCGTTCGCGTGAGCGCACATGCTGGCGCACAGCGTTCTGCAGGGCTTCGATCAGCACTTCGTCATCCACGGGTTTTTCCAGAAACTCCGCCGCCCCGGCCTTGAAAGCACGGCGGCACATCTCCACCGTGCCGTGCCCGGTCAGCAAAATCATCGGTTGGTCCACACCCTGCGCCAGCAACTGCTCCAGCACCGTGAGGCCGCTGATGCCGGGCATGCGCACATCGAGCACGATGGCGCCAATGCTGGCGCGGTCAAACCCCGCCATGAACGACTGCGGGTCGGACCAGGTCTGCACGCGCAGGCCCACGGTGCTGATGAGCAGGCCCAGACTCTCGCGCACGGCGGCGTCATCGTCCACGAGGTGGATCAGCGGGGACAGCGAGGTGGCGTGGTCGGTCATGGCGGAGGCGGTGTCCACGGCGCGGGTGCTGCGGGCTGCGTGTGCGGCGCTGCGGGCAAGGTCAGTACAAACTCTGCACCCCGTTCTGGCGCGGCGGTCGAGGCCGGAGTCCCGGGCGCCAGCACCAGGCTCGCGCCCATGGCCTGGGCCAGGCTCTCGCACAGCGTCAGACCCAGCCCCAGGCCGGCGGTGCGCGTGGTGTAGAACGGCTCGAACAAGTGCGCGCGCGCCTCCGGCGGCACGCCCGGGCCGTGGTCGCGCACCGACAGCGCCACATGCGCGGCGTCCGGCATCCACAGGCGCAGCGCCAGCTGGCGCTCGGCGGGCGGCACCTGGTCCAGCGCCTGCAGTGCATTCATCAGCAGGTTGTGCACGATCTGCTGCAGGGCCACGGGCTCGGCCAGCACCGCGGCCAGATCGGGTGCGACGGACACCGTGTGCAAGATGCCGCGCTGCGCGATCTCAGGCTCCAGCAGGTGCAGCACGTCTTGCACCGCCGCAGCCAAGGGCAGTGGCTGCGCCTGCGCTGCCAGGTCCGGCCGTTCGACCAGGCGGCGCAGGCGGCCGACTACGGCCGTGGCGCGGCGCGCTTGTTCCACCGCGCGCGCCATGGCCGTCTGCGCGGTGCTGAGGTCGGGCGGGTCGTCCGCCAGCAGGCGCTGCGCTGCCTGGGTGCTCGACAGCAGTGCCGTGAGCGGCTGGTTCAGCTCGTGCGCCATGCCGGCGGCGAGCTCGCCCAGGGTGTTGAGCCGCGCCACCTGGCCCAGGCGCAGAAGCTCCTCGGCCCGCTGGCGCGCCACGCGCTGGCGCCACCAGGCCATGCCGCCGGCCCAGAGCGCGGCCGTCAGCACGCACCAGCCCAGCATGGCCCACCACGGCAGCTCGGCCCAACCCACCTTGCGCTGCGCCACTACATCCAGCGGCTGGCTGGGCGCGGCCAGAACCTTGTGGAATTCGTATGACCAGCCCAGGCCGTCGGGCAGCCGCCCTGGCTGCACGACAAACGCCGCGCCGCCGTGTTCAAGCGTGACCCGCACCGGGCTTGTGGCCATGTCCATGGGCCATTCGTCTTGTGGCACGGTGGCGCGCAGGTCGATCTGCAGTGCGTGGCTGGACGGGGTGCTGGCCAGCGCGAGGTAGAACCGGCCGGCGGGCAGGTCCGGCAGCGCCATCTCGGGGTGGCCCGAGCGGCGTGAGGCGGCCTCCGCTGCAGCCAACGGGGCTTGCAGCGCAGCAGGCCAGGCGCCGTCTGCCGGCCGCTGCAGCACCGACAGGATCTGCGGGTACACGGAAGGCAGTCGGGGGAGGGCGGCGGCTGCCGAGGTGGCGCCAGCATCGGGCAGCGCGCCCTGCACGGCCGTGGGCTGCAGCAGCGCCAGGGTGGACATCACCGCATCGTGCTGCACCACTCGCTGGCTCAGCAGGCGGTGCACGATCCGGGCATCGGTTTCAAACGCCGCGTGCAGCTGCTGCAGGCGCGTGGATGCCAGCCATACCGAGCCCGAGCAGGCGACCAGCGCCCACAGCACCAGCCCGGCGAGATGCAGTCCTGCGATGTGGCGGCGCCATGCCTTGGTCATGAGGCCGATTCTGGCATGGGGGTGGGCGTGGCCACCCGTGCGCAAGCGTTGCTTAAGGTGGCTCTGGTGTAATTCCGGGCCAGGCCCTCCGGGCCTTGATACCCGCAGTCCATGTCCTCGCCCCCGCCGCAATCTTCCGCCTTCCAACACTGGCTCCAGCCCCGCAACCTGCTCTGGGCGTCGGTGGCCGTGGCGGTGGTCACCATCGCCCTCAAGACCTTGGCCTGGGAGGTGACGGGCTCGGTCGGGTTGCTGTCCGATGCGATGGAGTCGTTCGTGAACCTGGCCAGTGCCATGTTTGCGCTGGCCATGGTGACGGTGGCAGCGCGGCCGGCCGACGACGACCACCCCTACGGCCACCACAAGGCCGAATACTTTTCGTCGGGGTTCGAGGGCATTCTCATCGTGGGCGTGTCGGCCGGCATCCTGTGGGCAGCGGGGCACCGGCTGGTGGAGCCGCAGCCCATCGAGCAGATCGGCTGGGGCCTGGGCCTGTCGGTGATCAGCTCGGCGCTCAACGGGTTGCTGGCCTGGGTGATGTTCCGTTCGGCGCGCGAGCACCGCTCCATTGCGCTCGAAGCCGATGCTCGCCATCTGGTCACCGATGTGTGGACCTCGGCAGGCGTGCTGGTGGGCATCGTCGGCGCGGCCTTCACCGGCTGGCTATGGCTCGATGCCGTGGCGGCTATCGCCGTGGCGCTCAATATCCTCAAGGAAGGCGTGGAGCTGGTCTGGCGCTCGTCCCAGGGGCTTATGGATTCCGCGGTGGAGCCCGAGGTGCAGACCACCATCGACGCTACCCTGCGCCAGTTTGTGAAAGCCCAGCCGCCCGGCGCGGTACGCTTTGACCATGTCTCCACCCGCCGTGCGGGCCAGCGCCAGTTTGTGGACATGCATCTGCACATGCCTGCCCACTGGACCCTGGGCCACGCCGCCGAACTGCGGGGTCAGGTCGAACGCGCGCTGATGGCCGCTGTGCCGGGCTTGCGTGCCACCATCGAGCTGCTGCCCACCGATGTGGAAGCGCATTTTGACGACCCGAAGGATGAAGTGAAGTGATCAGTGTCTTGCAGCGTGTGCGCGAAGCGCGCGTGGAGGTCGAAGGCCGCACGGTGGGCGCTATCGGCGCGGGCCTGTTGGTGCTGGTGTGCGCCGAGCGCGGTGATACCGAGCTGGAGGCCGACAAACTGCTCGCCAAGATCCTGAAGCTGCGCATCTTTTCCGACGCGGGCGGAAAGATGAACCTGAGCGTGCAGGACATCGCCGGTGGCCTGCTGCTGGTGAGCCAGTTCACGCTGGCCGCCGACACCACGGGGGGCAACCGCCCGAGCTTCACCCAGGCCGCAGCACCGGACGAAGGCCGCCGCCTGTACGACTACGTGGTGGCCCGAGCCCGCGCCGCGCACCCGCAGGTGGCCACCGGCCAGTTCGCTGCCGACATGCAGGTGCACCTGGTCAATGACGGGCCCATCACGATACCGCTGCGGATTGCGCCTGCGGTTGCGGTCGGCGGCTGAGTTTGCTGGCGTCGCGCTTCGGTCTGTCGCCCGCCGCCCTGCCGCTCCAACTGCTCGGAGTCGACCGTGGGGGTGTCCACGCTGCGACGGCGCGAGCGCTGCAAATTCTGTAGGCTCGGGCGAGCGCTCTCCCCTTCTCAGCGCCATCGCCACTCCCCCTCCGCGCTCTGTCGCAATCCCCTCGTGACCCAAGCCACCGCTACTGTTGTGCCCTCCGATCTGCCGCCGCCGCCCCGTGCCTTGTGGGTCATGTACGTGTGCCTGTTGTCGGCCTTTGCGCTGAGCCAGGCCTACCGCACCGTGACCAGCATCATCGCCACCGGCCTGCAGGCCGACTTTGGCATTTCGCCGGATTCGCTGGGGGCTTTCGCTGGCTTGTTTGGCCTGTCGTTCGGGGTGGCGCAGTTGCTCATGGGCATCGGCATGGACCTGTATGGCCTGCGGCGCACCGTGCTGACGGCGTTTCCGCTGGCGGTGGTGGGCGCCACGGTGTCGGCCCTTGCTCCCAGCTATGGATGGCTGATGCTCGGGCAATTGCTCATCGGTGTGGGCTGCTCGCCCGCTTTCCTGGCCAGCACCGTTTTTATCTCGCGCCACTTTCCAGCGCAGCGGTTCGCCTTCTTCTCAGGCCTGGGCATGGGCCTGGGTGGCTTGGGGCTGCTGTTCACCGGCACGCCGCTGGCCTGGATGGTCCAGCACTGGGGCTGGCGCACAGGCTTTGCAGCGCTGGCGGTGCTGTCGCTGCTGTCGTGGCTGCTGATCTTTCTGCGCGTGCGCGAACCCGTTTTGCCGCAGGCGGCCGAGCGCCCGCGCGAATCCTGGGCGCAGGCCGCCAGGCGCTTTGGCGCACTGTTCAAGGTGCCGCACACCTGGGGCATCCTGATACTGGGCATGTGCTGCTACGCGGCCTTTCTGGCATTGCGCGGCTTGTGGCTGGGCCCCTTGCTGATGGGGCGGTATGGTTTTTCGCTGATCGAAAGCGGCAACGTGGCGCTGGTGTTGTCGTTGATTTCGCTGTTCATGCCCGCCATGTTCGGGCGCATGGACCCGGGCCCCGCGCGGCGGCGCCGGTGGATCACCAATTTTTCATTGCTGATGGGCGGCCTGTTTTTGCTGATGGCCTTTTTGCACCATGCCGCGGCCAATGTGGTGCTCATCCTCCTGATGGGGCTGCTGTCCGGCTACGGCGTCTTGCAGTACGCGGACGTGCGTTCGTCATATCCCGCGGAGATGACGGGGCGTGCGCTGTCGCTGTACACCATGTCCATGTTCATGGGCGTGGCACTGATGCAGTGGCTCACGGGCCTGCTGGCCGCCTGGGCCCAGCGCCACGGCCATGAGCCGTACCAGGCCGTCATGATCTGCATCGCGTGCATGCTGGCTGCAGCGTCGACCGCGTTTCGCTTCTTGCCGCGTTCGCCCTTGCTACAGCGCAGCGCCGCGTGATCGCCGGCCGGCGTCCCAGGATCAGCCGCGCAGGAAGAACAAGCCCGTCATCACCAGCCCGGTGGCCACGATGCCCCAGCGCAGCCAGTGCGCCGGAATGCGCCGCGCCACCCGCGCACCGCCGTAGCCACCGGCCGTGGCGGCCACCATCATCCACAGCGCCTGCGGCCACAGCACCACGCCGCCGGCGGCGTAAATCGCCACGGCCATCGCGGTGAGCAGCGCTGACACCCAGTTTTTCAGGCCATTCATGGCATGGAGGTGGGTCTGCCCCAGGAGGCCGAACAACGCCAGCAGCAAGATGCCCAGCCCGCCGTTGAAGTACCCGCCATACGCCGCCACCGCCAGCACGCCCACAGTGGCCCTGGCCGTGGACGGCTTGCCGCCCGCGAGCCGCAGGCGCAACTGCGGCCCGAACGCAAACAGCGCCGTGGCCGCCAGCAGCAGCCACGGCACCACGCGGCGGAAGGTGGCATCGGGGGTGACCAGCAGCAGCGCCGCCCCGGCCGCGCCGCCGATGAGCGAGAGCACGACGAGCAGCCGCATCGACAGGCCCGGCGGTGGGGATGTGTCCTCTCGGAATCCCCAGGCGCCCGCGATGTAGCCCGGCAGCAGCGCCACGGTGCCGGTGGCATTGGCCACCACCGGCGGCACGCCCGTGAAGACGAGGGCAGGCAGGGTCAGGAAGCTGCCGCCTCCGGCAACGGCGTTGAGGGCGCCGGCCAGGAAGGCGGCGGTGAGCAGCAAGGCGGTGTCGAGCATGTCTCCCCCCGTGGGCGCATCACCGCGCCCGGGGTCTTGTCATTGGATTGGCTCGATCTTAGGTGCGCAGAGTCCGGTTTCCGGCGCGGATTAGAGCGGAAAAAGGTTGGATAGATGTGCGGCTGGGGACCGTCTGGCAGCGGCTACTTGGCGTAAGGGTCTTCAAACCCCAATTCGCGCAGGATGTCCGTTTCGTAGGCTTCCATCTCGTCAGCGTCCTGGGCGCTGGCCTCGTGGTCCCAGCCCTGCGCATGCAGCGCGCCGTGCACCAGCATGTGGGCGTAGTGCTCTTCCAGGGTCTTGTTTTGCTCCTTGGCCTCGCGCTCGATCACCGGTGCGCACAGCACCAGGTCGGCCGTGACCACGGGCTCTTGCGTGTAATCGAAGGTGAGCACGTTGGTGGCGTAGTCCTTCTTGCGGTACTCGCGGTTGAGCTGCTGGCCCTCTTCGGTGCCAACGATGCGCACGGTGATCTCGGCGTCAGTCGCCAGGGTGTGGCGAATCCAGCGGGCCACTTTGTGGCGGGGCAGTACGGCCCGGTGGGCTGCCAGTTCGTCGAATCGACCGAACTGCAGCGACAGGGAAAGATGGTTGAGGGACATTTTTGGGTATTTTTGGCCGCTAGCGCTTAATATATAAGCGCCGATAGCTATCAAAAAAGGAGCATCACTCCCGGCCGCGCGAAGCCGGTGCGCGCCGCGGTGCGTCGTAAGCGTCCACGATGCGTGCGACCAAGGGGTGGCGCACCACGTCGGCGGTGGTGAAGCGGGTAATGGAGATGCCCTTGGTCCGTTTGAGAACCCGCTCGGCATCGATCAGGCCGCTCATCGAACCCTTGGGCAGGTCGATCTGGCTCACGTCGCCGGTGACCACGGCCTTGGCGCCAAAGCCGATGCGGGTGAGGAACATCTTCATCTGCTCGGGCGTGGTGTTCTGCGCTTCGTCCAGGATCACAAACGCGTTGTTCAGCGTGCGCCCGCGCATGAAGGCGAGCGGCGCGATCTCGAGCGCATTGCGCTCAAACGCCTTCATCACCTTGTCGTAGCCCATCAGTTCGTACAGCGCGTCGTACAGCGGGCGCAGGTACGGGTCCACCTTTTGTGCCAGGTCGCCGGGCAGGAACCCCAGCCGCTCGCCCGCCTCCACCGCCGGCCGGGTCAGCACGATGCGCTGCACGGCACTGCGTTCGAGCGCATCCACCGCACTTGCGACAGCGAGGTAGGTCTTGCCAGTGCCCGCCGGGCCGATGCCGAAGGTGATGTCGTGGCTGGCGATGTTTTCAAGGTACAGGCTCTGCGTGGGCGTGCGGCCGCGCAGATCGGCGCGGCGGGTGTTGAGCACGATGGCACCCTCGGGCGCCTCCACCAGCGCCGTGTCGCCCGCCAGCATGAGCTGCAGGTAGTCCTCGGTGACGGGCCGGTCGGCGATTTCATACAGCGCCTGCAGCAGTTCCATGGCCTGCGTGGCCTTGGCCTTGGGGCCGTCGACCTTGAACTGCTCGTGCCGGTGGGCAATGCTCACCTGCAGCGCGACTTCGATGGTCCGCAGGTGCGCATCAGACGGGCCACAGAGGTTCGTGAGCCGGGTGTTGTTGTGGGGGGCGAAGGTGTGGCGCAGGATCACGCGGATAATTCCAGTCTGAAGGTGTGAATGCGCCGTGCAGTGCCTTGAGGGCGGCCACAATGCGGTCGATTGCAGTGCAAGGCACGGCCATAGTTTGGGCTCAGGCGCGCATTTACAACGGCGGGCAGGCAAAGCTCGGCGCGGCGAGTGGACATGGCGGATGGATTCACAGCGTTACAGGCGCCCGGGCAATGGGTAGTAAGACAGCGCCGCGTCTGGGCCAGGCGCCGGCAAAGGACATCAATGATAGGCAAATTGACCGGCACCCTGCTGGAGAAGAATCCCCCCGAGGTGCTGCTGGACTGCCACGGCGTGGGGTACGAGGTGAACGTGCCCATGAGCACGTTCTACAACCTGCCGGCTGTGGGCGAGCGCGTGAGCCTGCTCACCCAGTTCATTGTGCGGGAGGATGCGCAACTGCTGTATGGTTTCGCCACCGCCCCTGAGCGCCAAGCCTTTCGCGAACTGATCAAGATCTCCGGAGTCGGCCCGCGCACGGCGCTGTCCGTTCTTTCGGGGATGGGGGTGACTGATCTGGCGCAGGCGATCTCGCTACAGGAGGCGGGGCGTCTGGTGAAGGTGCCCGGCATCGGCAAGAAGACGGCCGAGCGCCTGCTGCTGGAGCTCAAAGGCAAGCTGGGTGCCGACATGGGGGCGACCCACGGCGCGGCGACCAGCGATGCCCAGGCGGATATCCTCCAGGCGCTGCTTGCGTTGGGGTACAACGACAAGGAAGCTGCGGCGGCGCTTAAGGCATTGCCTGCAGAGGTGGGGGTGAGTGATGGGATCAAGTTGGCGCTGAAGGCGTTGGCGAGGTAGCGTTTCGTTGGTTGATGAGGCCCCGGGCTGTCCCGCCCGGACGGTAGATGGGTCAGTGGCCTGTGGGTCGATGCATGACCTGATCGATAGCAGTGAGGAAAAAATGGAAAAAAGCTTTTTCGCGCGTGGGGTCGTATCGTTCATTGGAGCGCTGCTGCTTCTCGCAGGGTGCGGCGGTAGCCAGGACGGCGGTACGGTGGCCTCAGGGCAAGTGCCCACCATTACAAAAGTGGACGGCTGGGTGCAGCCTGCGAGTACAGACCAGGGTGTAGCCAGCATCAAGTCGCGCAGTGTCTTGGATGTGCCGAAACCCGCACGGGTCGTTCTGGGCGAGCTGGCGCAGGAGAAGACCTTGGCGATGGCGTCGGCTGTCGGACCGCGGCAGGTGGGTGCCGCGCGCGACGTGAGTGCGACCAAAGATTCTGCGTCGACCCTGCAGCAGCTGAAATGGAAGCCTTCAGCGACTGGCGGCCAAGTGGCGGCCATTAGTTTCGTGGCAGACGGCGCACACGGCTTGCGTCTGGGTGTGGTTGTCAAGCAGCTGCCGGGCAGTGCGCAGTTGCGCGTCTACAGCCAAGCCAAGGCCGACACGGTGTTCCAGACCTCGGGCCAAGACATCCTTCAGCGCATCCAGCGCAACATCCAAGCCGGCGAAACCGGTGTCGATGGCCAGACTTGGTGGACCCCCGATCTTGGATCGAATGAGGTCACGCTGGAGGTGGAGTTGCCGCCGGGCACGCCTACAGGCACGGTCGATATCTCGGTGCCTCGTGTTTCGCACATCTTTGAAAACCTCTCCATCCCCACAGATGAAGAGCTGCAATCCACCAAAATCAACGAGTCCGCTTCATGCCAATTGGATGCGAGCTGCTACGAAACCTATGCAAGTCAGCGCAACGCTGTGGCGCGCATGATTTTTACGTCTGGGGCCAACACCTATGTTTGCACCGGGACACTGCTCAACGACAGCCAATCCTCGGGAACACCTTATTTTCTGAGTGCCAACCATTGCATCTCCACCCAGGCAGAGGCGTCGACCTTGCAGACCGACTGGTTCTACCGGGCGCCTTCCTGCAACTCGCGGACCCTGTCGAGCACGACAGCCAAGCGGGTCAACGGTGCCACGCTGCTGTATGCATCCGACACCACCGACACGGTATTTCTCCGGCTCAACGACACGCCTCCAGCGGGCGCTTTCTTTGCCGGCTGGGACGCTGGGACGCAAGCCATCGGTGCATCGGTGGTGGGCCTCCACCATCCCAGGGGTGATCTGCTGAAGGCCAGCTTCGGGACGCTGAACAGCCTCTCCACATGTACCACGGCTGGGGGCACTCAGTTCCAATGCAGCGGCACGACGGGGAACTACTACCGCGTGAACTGGAGCCAGGGAACCACCGAGGGTGGCAGCAGCGGATCTGCCCTGTTCAAGGGAGGGACACATGTTGTCGGCACGCTGTATGGCGGCAGCGCCAGCTGTACCTCCATTGCGTCCCCCGAGTTCTATGGCCGCTTTGACGTCGCGTACAACGCAGCGCTCAAGAATTGGCTGGCCAGCGGCGCGGCGACAGCGGCACGTACTGCGGTTTATCGCTTCTACAACGGCAAAACGGGTGCCCACTTCTACACAGCCAGTCCGTCAGAGCGCGACTACGTCATACGCACATTTCCAGAGTTCGGGTACGAGAACATTGCGTTCTATGCGTACGCTGATGCCAGCTCCGGCAAGGACCCCGTTTTCCGCTTTTACAACGCCACATCGGGCGCACATTTCTATTCTGGAAGCGCTGCGGAACGAGACTATGTAATTGCGAACTTCCCGCAGTTCCGCTACGAGGTGGTCAGCTGGTACGCACAGACCAATGCAGGCAACGGAGCGTCTCCGATATTCCGGTTCTACAACGACAAGACCGGGGCGCACTTCTACACCATCAGTGCGGCCGAGCGCGACTTTGTGATCCAAGTGCACAAGGACTTCCGCTACGAAGGCCCGATGTACCACGCGTGGACCAGCCTTTAATGCACCGCGTGCCCTGCTTGCCTCGCGTCTGACGACCGCATGACCATCCAAACCGACGACTTCGCCCCTGCGCCCACCAAACGGGTCATCTCCGCCGCCCCGGCCTCTCCGCAAGAAGAAGCCATCGAGCGCGCGTTGCGCCCCAAGCTGCTGCAGGAGTACGTGGGCCAGGCCAAGGCGCGTGAGCAGCTGGAGATCTTCATCGGGGCGGCGAAGAAGCGCGGCGAGGCGCTGGACCATGTGCTGCTCTTTGGCCCGCCGGGGCTGGGCAAGACCACGTTGTCACACATCATCGCGGCCGAGCTGGGGGTGAATCTGCGCCAGACCAGCGGGCCGGTGCTTGAAAAGCCCAAGGACCTGGCCGCGCTGCTGACCAACCTGGAGAAGAACGACGTTCTTTTCATCGACGAGATCCACCGCCTCTCGCCCGTGGTCGAGGAAATCCTCTACCCGGCGCTCGAGGACTACCAGATCGACATCATGATCGGCGAGGGGCCGGCCGCGCGCAGCATCAAGCTCGACCTGCAGCCCTTCACGCTGGTGGGCGCCACCACGCGCGCGGGCATGCTCACCAATCCGCTGCGCGACCGTTTTGGCATCGTGGCGCGGCTGGAGTTCTACACGGCTGAGGAGCTTGCGCGCATCGTCAAGCGCAGCGCGGGCCTGCTCAATGCGCCCATGGACGACGAAGGCGGCTTTGAGATCGCCCGGCGCTCGCGGGGCACGCCGCGCATTGCCAACCGGCTGCTGCGGCGCGTGCGCGACTATGCCGAGGTCAAGGGCGATGGGCGCATCAACAAAAGCACTGCGGACAAGGCGCTGGCCATGTTGGACGTAGACCCGCAAGGTTTTGATGTGATGGACCGCAAGCTGCTCGAAGCCGTGATCCACCGCTTTGATGGTGGCCCCGTGGGGCTCGACAACATTGCGGCCAGCATTGGCGAGGAGGCCGGCACCATCGAGGATGTGATCGAGCCCTACCTCATCCAGCAAGGCTTTTTGCAGCGCACCACCCGCGGCCGCGTGGCCACGCTGGCTGCCTACCGGCACCTGGGCGTAACTCCGCCCAAGACCGGCGGGCAGGACCTGTTCGAAAGCTAAAGCACCAGAAGCCACTGCCCATGCTCCGCTCCGGCCGCCGTAGACGCCTGCGCGAGAGCGCCAGGGCTTCACCCATGCGCACAAGCAGAAATGTGGACTGGGCACAGGCCAGGTGGGATGCACTCACGCCCGAGCTGAAATTCGTCATGTCCTTCAGCCAGGCGCTCGTCGTAGGCACCATCCTGCTGCACGGCTTAAGCGGCGCGGTCTATGGCCAGCTCTCAGTGTTCCTCGTGGTGGGGTTTGCGGATATGCCTGGCTGGGTGGCATTGTGGGGCGCGACCAGCGTGTTTTGCCTGGCTGCCGCTTTGGCCACCCATTTGGCCGAGCGATACCTGCCATCAATGGGCCCTACGCTCTGCGCGCGCTGGCGGCTGCAGGCCTATGTAGCCGCAGCCGTGCTCGCGGGCATCAGCCTGCTGCTGTGGTTGCTGAGCACCTCGGGAATGTGGGGCTCTTTGGGCGTCTGGCCCGGCCTTGCGCCGCGGTCCGAGTGGCTGTTGGCTCCCTTGCCATGGGCGTGGGAATGGATATTGCCCGCTGCGCGTGACGACGTGCAGCCCTGGTGGCTGGGCGTTGCGGTGGCAAGCTTCCTCCTGTCGGCGTGTTGCCTTGAGCGCAGCCGGTGGCCCCGTACCGGGCTGGCCTTTATGGCCACAGCGCTGCTGGCCTTCGGCCTGTGGGCGCTGAGTGGCGCGGCCTACCACTACGTGGCGGGCCGGGGTTTTGCCGGCGTTGCCGATGCGATCGCGGTGTTGAACCTGCAGTCCCATCCGGGCCAGCGCAACGCCGATACCTTGCTATGGTTGGTGTGGGCCTGGTTTCTGCTGGGCCTGGGAGCCCCGGTCATGGTCGTGGTGCTGCATACCCCGTCGGAGAAACTGCAGGCGTCTTAGACTGGGTAACCGGGGCGCGTCGAGTGGTCCAGGCGCCCTCCAAAATGCCCGCGACGATCAGCGCCTGCGCCGCGTAGTACGTCGCCAGCACCCCCACCTGCGACAGCGGCAAGGGCGAGACAAAGCGATGGGTGGCCAGCAGGGAATCGCTGAGCATGAAGAACCCGGCGCCGAGGGCCACCAGCAGTGAAGATGCGTCGCGCAGCACGGTGGCCCGCCCGATGGCCTGTGCGGCCATGAGGGCAATCACCAGCACGTAGGCCGCCACCGGCGCACGCAGCGCGGCGGGCAGCCCGCCCGCCCACAAAAAGGCATACATCGCCACGCCAACGCCCAGCGTACCCACCAGCGCGCCGCGGTGCGGAAACCACTGTTGGCCCTGCTTGAAAAGCGCCACGTAAAACAGGTGCGCCACCAGAAAACTGACCAGCCCGGGGATGAAGTAACCCTCGACCATCAGGAACACATCGCCCACCAGCGACCCGGCCAGTGCGGCACCCAGCAGCCAGCGTGTTTTTGAGTTAAATAGGCCTCCAGCGCTTGATGTATAAGTGCTATGTGCTACCAAAATAATAGCAAACACCATGGTCAATGGTTTGAACAACCAATGCCACTGCATGAGCCCCAGCGCGCTGGTGGCCGTGGCCAGCGCACCGCTTTGCAGCATCAGCGCCATCAGCATGCCGATGCGGCCCTGCATCACCGCGCCCAGCGCCCACTGGGCCACCAGCAGCGTGGCAAACCAGATGGCGTTCTCCGCCAGCGGCGCTCTGTCGGCCCGCCACAGGAAGGCCGCCACGCCCGCGAGCATCAGCGCAAACTGCACCAGCGCAAACCATTGCACCGCGCGCGGCATCGGCGGGTGGTAGGTCACCATCTGCGCCATGCTGAAGGCAAGCTTGGGAAAACGCTCGGCCACATCCGCCGGCCGCCAGCCTGGGGGCTTGAGCCATACCCGGACCTTGTCGAGCCAGTTGCGCGCATGCCAGCTGTCGTGCGCCAGGCCCGCATACACCTGGGCGTTGGCCCACAGCGGGTCCCAGCTGTTGAGCAGGCCCCGTGTGCCGTACACGCATTTCTCTTGGGCATCCTCGTCCTTGAAGGTGCCAAACAGCCGGTCCCACACGATGAGGATGCCGCCGTAGTTCTTGTCGAGGTAGGCGTCGTTCACTGCATGGTGCACGCGGTGGTTGCTGGGGCTGCAAAACCACCGGTCAAACCACGAGAGGCGTCCGACCTGTTCGGTGTGTACCCAGAACTGGTAGAGCAGATCGATCAGCCCCACCACGGCAAACACCAAGGGTGGCACGCCCGCCAGCGCCATGGGCACGTAGAACACCCAGCCCAGCAGTGCGCCCGAGCTGGTCTGGCGCAGCGCGGTCGAAAGGTTGTAGTCCTGGCTCTGGTGGTGCACCGCGTGCGCGGCCCACAGCACGGCCGACTCGTGCCCCATGCGGTGCAGCCAGTAATAACAAAAGTCGTAGAACACCAGGGCCAGCAGCCAGCCCGGCAGGCTGGTCCAGAACGCATCGTTGCGCCACAGGGCCACGTGTTCGAACAGCGCGGTGTAGATTCCCACACGCAGCAGCCGCGTGAACACGGCGCTGGTCTGGCTCAGCATGCCCAGGCTGATGCTGCTGACCGCATCGGCCAGCCGGTACGTGTTGCGCTGGCGCTTGTAGCCGATCGCCAGCTCGATGGCGATCAGCAAAAAGAAAACGGGGGTGGCAAGGACAATGATCTGGCTGGGGCTCATGGCGACGAGGAGAAAGCTCTCGCCGATTCTTGCCCCAATCAGGTCAGCGCGCCCCTGGCATCAACCCGGATGATGCGTTCCACTACGCCACTCACCAGGCCGCCGCGCACGCCGATCATGAAGTCGTGCAGGTTCACCGTCGGGTCGCAGTGGCCCGGGATCAGCCACAGCATCTGGCCCAGTGTGGGCAGGCGGGCTTCGGTGCCTTGTGCGTAGAGCAGGCCGTGCTCGTCACCCGCATTGGCGTAGCGCAGGGCCAGCTCGGGCGGCAGCAGGGCCACGGTGGGCAGTCCGGAGTCGATGGCGTGGCTCTTGTGGCCCGCATCGCAGACTGCATGGCTCTCTTGCACCGAGATCACCTGCGTCTTGACGTACAACGCGTGCTCAAACTGCGGCTGCGCCGGCTCGCGCTCGTTGCGCGCGTAGTCGGCGTCCATGAACAAAAAGGAGCCCGCTTGCAGCTCGCCAAACACGCCGCTGGCGGCTTCGTGCACCAGCGTGCCGGTGCCCGAGCCCGTGACCAGCGGCACCGGCAGCCCGGCGGCTTCGATCAGCTCGCGCGTGTGTTCAGCGGCGCGCACCACGGCGGCAATGGCCTGCTTGCGGCCCACGGTGCTGGCCAGGTGCTGGGCGCGGCCATGGTAGGCCTGCAGGCCCGCAAAACGCAGCCGCGGGCTGCGCGACACCGCCAGCGCCAATGGCACCGCCGCCTCGCCCGGCGGCACGCCGCAGCGGCCCTGGCCCACGTCGATCTCCACCAGTACGTCGATGCCCGAGTCGCTGCCAAACTGCGCCATCGCCTCGGCCAGCCGCTCCACGCCCTGGAGGTGGTCTACGGCAATCGCCAGGCGGCCACCTGCGGCCGCCAGCTGCGCAGCCAGCCGCGCCACACGCTGCAACTTGGGCATGGCGACCACCTGGTTGGTGATGGCGATGTCGTCCACGCCGCCCGCGGCCAGGGCCTCGGCCTCGGCGACTTTCTGCACGCACACGCCTTGTGCGCCAGCGCGTTGCAACTGCAGCGCAATGGCCGCACTCTTGTGCAGCTTGGCGTGCGGGCGCCAGCGGACCTGGTGCTTGCGCGCAAAGTCGGCCATGCGCTGGATGTTGCGGTCCATGGCGTCCAGGTCGATGACCAGGGAGGGCGTGTCGATCAGGTCCACCCGTTGACCGATGGTGCTCTTGAGAATCTCAGGAATGGGCTTCATCGCGTTGTGCGTTGTCCAGATGTTGGGTATCGGCCCACCCGACCAGGGTCAGGCCGTCGGGTGTCCACAGCAGCCGGTTGACCGCTGCGTTGGAGAGCTGCCAAGTGCGCGGCGCCTGGGTGTCCTGCCGCGTGGCCAGGCGGTAGAGCACGTCGAGCACGCCGCCATGCGCCACCAGCAAGATCTGCTCACCCGCGTGCGGTGCGGCCAGGGCCGTCACCGTGCGCTCGACGCGCTCGCGCAGCGTGACCAGCGACTCGCCACCCTCGGGCGTGTAGTCCGGGTCGCGCTTGCGCCAGCGCAGGGCGTCTTCGGGCATTTCCGACTCGATCTGCGCCCAGGTGCGGCCCTGAAAGTGCCCAAAGCTGCGCTCGCGCAGTCCGATCACGGTCGACAGCGGCGCGCCGGTCGTGCGCTGCACCGCCTGGGCGGTGGCATGTGCACGTTTCAGGTCGCTGGTGTAGATGGCGGCAAAACTCTCGCCCGCCAGCGCCTGGCCCAGTTGCTCGGCCTGCCACAGGCCGGTGTCGTTGAGCGGAATGTCCAGGTGGCCCTGGATGCGGGTGTCCACGTTCCAGGCGGTTTCTCCGTGGCGGACGGCAACGATGCGGGTGGCTTGCATGCGGCGTGTGGTGGGTGGGTGAGTGGGTCGAAAGTCGTTGAAAGTGGACGGCGAAGAAGCTGTGGCGGCGACGGATTGGCGTGCGGGGCAGTGCGGTCAGCGCACCACACCCGGCACGGCAGCAGGCGCCGCGGCCAGGGGCAACCGAACTTGCCGCGGGCCTTGCGGCGGCTGCGGAAAGCCCGTCAGCGCGGCGTCGAACAACACGCCGTAGACGCCAGGGTCGGCCACCCACACATCTTCGTGCACGGCCGAGGTCTCGTACACCACGGCCTGCGTGGCGGCATCGCGCAGCACGATGCTCACGGCGCGTCGGTGCAGCGGCGTGGGCTCATAAAAGCCCCAGGCGCCATGAAACCCCCAGCCGCGTCCGTGCCAGCCGCCAAAGCCCCAAGGGCCGCCAGAAGGTGCATTGAAGGGCGCAAAAGGATCGCGCCGCGGCACGGTGTCGGCCTGCACGCCGATCTGCGCCAACAGCTTCGGCGCGGCGTCGTCGCGCTGCAGGCCGGCCCGGCCGAGGGCCTGCTCCGCCAGCGCCGCGATGGGCGCAAAGGATGGCATCTGCTGCGAAGGCAAACGCTCGATGCGGTAAGTGGCGGGCGCGGGCACGGCCGCCAGGGTCGAGAAACTCTGCACCTGGCCTTCGACCAGGCGCGGGCCGGTGCTGCAACCCGCCAGCGTGGCGGCCGCTGCGCACAGCAGCAGGGTGGTGGGGATCAAGCAGCGCTTCATGGTGACGGTCTCCTGAGCTGACAACAGACCCCTCAGAGTGCGCCCAGGCCCGCGAGGTTCACGACGACAACTGAACGACTTGAACCACACCCACGCCCGGCAGCGCGGGCGACGGCGCGGTGAACTCTTCCTTGTCAAAGGCCTTGTCGCCGTCTTCGCTGGCCACGCCCGTGGCCCGGGCGTTCTTGAAGTCGTACAGGCCGGCATCGAGCAGGTGCGAGGGCACGACGTTCTGCAGCGCATTGAACATGTTCTCGACGCGGCCCGGGAATTTCTTCTCCCACTCGCGCAGCATCTCGCCCACCTGCTTGCGCTGCAGGTTCTCCTGGCTGCCGCACAGGTTGCACGGGATGATGGGGAAGTTGCGGTGCGCGGACCAGCGGGCGGTGTCCTTCTCGGCCACATAGGCCAGCGGTCGGATCACCACGTGCTTGCCGTCGTCGCTCACCAACTTTGGCGGCATGCTCTTCATCTTGCCGCCAAAGAACATGTTGAGCAGCAGCGTCTGCAGAATGTCGTCGCGGTGGTGGCCCAGCGCGATCTTGGTGCAGCCCAGCTCGTCGGCCACGCGGTACAGAATGCCCCGGCGCAGGCGGCTGCACAGGCTGCAGGTGGTCTTGCCCTCGGGGATCAGCTTCTTGACGATGCTGTAGGTGTCTTCGTTCTCGATGTGGAACGGGACGCCGGTGGTGGCCAGGTATTCGGGCAGGATGTGCTCGGGAAATCCGGGCTGCTTCTGGTCCAGGTTCACGGCCACCAGGTCAAAGTGGATGGGCGCGCGGGCCTTCATCTTGAGCAAGATGTCCAGCAGGGTGTAGCTGTCCTTGCCGCCGGACATGCACACCATCACCTTGTCGCCTTCTTCGATCATGTTGAAGTCGACAATCGCCTTGCCCACTTCGCGGCACAGGCGCTTTTCCAGCTTGTGGGTTTCGCGCTCGATCTTGACGTCGCTGCGCGGCGCGGCGGCGGCAACGGAGGGGGCTTCGGCTTCTGTCCAGACGGTACTCATGCCGCCGATTGTCTCATTGGTGCCTTTTGGCGGGCCCGGGCGCGGCGCTCACCACTGCCCGGTTTCGACGCGGATCGCCACTTCGCAGTCGTCAAAAATCTCCAGCTTGGCGATCTTCACGCGCACACCCAGCACGCCCGGCAGCTGCATCAGCCGGTTGGCCAGCTTGCCGATCAGGCTCTCGAGCAGGTTGACGTGTTCGGCCGTGCACTCGTCGATGATGATCTGGCGCACGCGGCGGTAGTCGAGCACGTGGCCGATGTCGTCGTCGCGCGGGGACAGGGGCTGCACGCCCAGGCTCAGCTCGGCATCCACCTGGATGGGCTGGGGGGCGGTCTTCTCATGCGAGAGGATGCCCAGGTTGGCGTCAAAACGCAGGCCGGTCAGGGTCAGGATCTGGGTGCCAACGGCGTTGTGTTCCATGGGTGAAGGCTTTCGTCGTGAGCAGGCGCTCACATCATTGAAAAATCGCGCTCGAACTTCATCAGGTGCTGGCCCCCGTCTACCAGCAGCGTGGTGCCGGTGATGGACCTGTTCTCCAACGCAAACCTGACCGCGCTCGCCACGTCCTCGGCGGTGGAGGAGCGGCCCAGCGGGCTCAGGGCGTGCAGCTGCTGGAACTTCTCGTCTGCCAGCATGTGGCTTGTGAGCGTGAGCCCCGGCGCCACGCCCACCACGCGCACGCGCGGCGCCAGCGCCAGTGCCAGCATCGTGCCCGCGGCTTCCAGCGCCGCCTTGGACAGCGTGTAGCTCATGAAGTCGGGGTTCTGGTTCCAGAGCTTCTGGTCCAGCAGGTTGACCACCGCGCCCTGGGCATCGGCCTCGCCAGCTGCGGCGCGCTCGCCCACATGCTGGTGCAGCGCCTGGGCCAGCAGCACGGGGGCTGCGGTGTTGCTGCGCAGGTGTTTTTCGAGCGCGGCAAAGCCAAAGGTCTGGGCGGTGTCGTGTTCGAACAGCGAAGCGCTGTTGACCACCGCATCCACGCTGCCGAAGTGCGCCACCACCCGGGGCAGCAGCCCGCGCACGGCCGATTCATCGTCAAAATCAGCATCAAAATGGGCGCTACCGCTAGATAGACGGGCGCATTCAGCTACTGTTTCAATAGCATCCTGTTCGGACGTGCGGTAGTGCACCGCCACCTGCCAGCCGCCCGCTGCCAGTGCCAGCGCAATGCTGCGCCCCAGGCGCTTGGCGGCGCCGGTCACGAGCACGGTGCGGGGGCGGGTGGCAGGTGGCGGTGCACTACCGCACGTCCGAACAGGATGCTATTGAAACAGTAGCTGAATGCGCCCGTCTATCTAGC
>SDXZ01000046.1 GCA_004210805.1 Acidovorax sp. | reverse complement strand
GCCGAGCCTCACCGTGATCCACGACCTGCTACAGCGGGGGGCCGAGGTCTGCGCCTACGACCCGGTGGCCATTGCGCAGGCGCGCAAGACGCTGGGCGACCGCCCAGGCCTGCACTTTGCGGACAGCGCCAATGCAGCGCTGGACGGCGCCACGGCGCTCATCATCGCGACGGAATGGAAAGAGTTTCGCAGCCCCGACTTCGACCTCATCGCGGCCACGCTGCGCGCGCCCGTCATCTTCGACGGCCGCAATCTTTTCGAGCCTGCCGAGATGAAGGCCCTGGGCCTTGAATACCACCCCATCGGCCGCGCCGTGCTCTGACCCGGCCTGCCCCATTGATCGCTCACCGAGCCCCATGTCCCACCCATCCACCCCACCATCCACCCCATCTTCGCCGCCGAGTTTCATCCCTTTCGCCAAGCCGGACATCGGGCCCGCCGAGATCGAGGCGACCACTGCAGCCATGCGCTCGGGATGGGTGACGACAGGGCCCAAGACCAAGGAGTTCGAGCAGGCGTTCGTGCAGTACCTGGGCGGCAATGGGCTGGAGGGAATTGCGGTGAACTCCGCCACCGCAGGCCTGCACCTGGCACTGGAAGCCCTGGGCATCGGCCCCGGCGACGAAGTGATCGCCCCGACCCTGACCTTCACAGCCACGGTCGAGGTGGTGCGCTACCTGGGCGCCGACCCGGTGCTGGTGGACGTGGACCCGGTGACGCTGAACATCGACCCCGCCAAGATCCGCGCCGCCATCTCGCCACGCACCAGGGCCATCATGCCGGTCCACTACGGCGGCCTGGCCTGCGCGATGGGCGAGATCCTTGCCATCGCCAAGGAGCATGGGCTCAAGGTGGTGGAAGACGCGGCCCACGCACTGCCCACCACGTGGCAAGGCCAACTGGTGGGACAGCTGCAGTCCGATGTGACGGTGTTCAGCTTCTACGCCAACAAGACCATCACCACCGGCGAGGGCGGCATGGCGGTCACACGCGATCCGGCCATCGCCCAGCGCATGCGCGTGATGCGCCTGCATGGCATGAACCGCGATGCGTTCGACCGCTTCACGTCCAAGACACCCGCCTGGTACTACGAGGTGGTCGCCCCGGGCTTCAAATACAACATGACGGACATTGCGGCCGCCATGGGCGTGGAGCAACTGGCGCGCCTGCCCGGCTTTGTGCAGCGGCGCCAGTACTTGGCGGCGCGGTACCACCAACAGTTGGCCACGCTGCCGCTGGTCTTGCCCGCGGAGGCGCCCGCTGGCGACACGCATGCCTGGCACCTGTATGTCATACGTTTGCAGCACGGCACACGACTGGGCCGGGACGGCGTGATCCAGGCCCTGTCGGACCGGGGCATCGGCACCAGCGTGCACTACGTGCCCCTGCACCGGCACCCCTATTGGCGCGACCGCTACGAGCTCACGCCAGAGATGTTTCCGCAGGCCGATGCGGCCTACCAGTCGATGATCAGCATCCCTTTGTTCACCGCCATGAGCGACGCGGACCAGGACCGCGTGATCGCTGCCCTGCACGAGATCCTGGGCTGACCGACCCATGCCCAAGCGCCTGTTCGACCTGGCTTTCTCGGCGCTGGCGCTGGTGCTGCTGGCGCCCTTGCTGGTGGCCGTGGCGGTGTGGGTCCGGCTCGACTCGACCGGGGGCATTTTCTTTCGGCAAACGCGCATCGGTCGTGCGGGGCAGCCGTTTCGCATCTACAAGTTCCGCACCATGCAGGCCGGTGCCGATGCAGCGGGCCCTGCCATCACGGTGGGGGAGGATGCCCGCATCACCCGCGCGGGCCAGTGGCTGCGGCGCACCAAGCTCGACGAACTGCCGCAGTTCATCAACGTGCTGGTGGGGGACATGAGCATCGTGGGCCCGCGCCCTGAAGTGCCCCGCTACGTGGAAATGTATCCCGCGGCGCTGCGGGGCATTGTGCTGAGCGTGCGGCCGGGCATTACCGACCTGGCCTCCATCGAGTTCCGCGACGAGAGCACGTTGTTGGGCCAAAGCACCGACCCGGAGCGCACATACGTGGAGGAGATCCTCCCAATCAAGCTGCGCCTTGCCGCCAATTACGCGCGCGCACACACCCTCCGAGGCGACCTGAAAATCATGGTGCGAACCGCACAGGCACTGTGGGGTAGCCGCCTCCGCAAGGACAGGGCGCCAAAAGACGGCACATAGCCGATAAAATCATGGGTTTGGCCCACCCTAGCCCCGTTTTCTGGGCTCCGGCCTCATTTCACGTCACCGCATCGGCGGCCCCCTATGTCAGACCAGAACCTCGCCCCCGCCTCCCAGGACGACAACCAGCTCATCGCCGAGCGCCGCGAAAAGCTTCGCGCCTTGCGCGAGGTGCAAGCCAACGGCGGCGGCGTAGCCTTCCCCAACAACTTCAAGCCGGCCCACAAGGCAGCGCAGCTGCACCTTGAGCACAGCGACACCACGAACGAGGCTCTTGAGGCCACGCCCGTGACCGTCTCGGTGGCGGGCCGCATGATGCTCAAGCGCGTGATGGGCAAGGCCAGCTTTGCCACGGTGCAGGACGGATCGCTGGGCGACGTGGGCGGACGCATCCAGCTGTACGTGACCCGCGACGCCGTGGGCGAGGATCTATACGCAGCCTTCAAGCACTGGGACCTGGGCGACATCGTGGGTGCCGAGGGCACCCTCATGAAGACCAAGACCGGCGAGCTGTCGGTCAAGGTGACCAGCCTGCGCCTCTTGACCAAGAGCCTGCGCCCCCTGCCGGACAAGTTCCACGGCATGGCCGACCAGGAGCAGAAGTACCGCCAGCGCTATGTGGACCTGATCACCGACGAGCAGGCCCGCAAGCGCTTCATGGCGCGCAGCAAGGCTGTGAGCAGCCTGCGCGACTTCATGGTGAGCCACGGCTTCCTGGAAGTCGAGACGCCCATGCTGCACCCGATCCCGGGCGGCGCCAATGCCAAGCCGTTCGTGACGCACCATAACGCGCTGGAGCAGGAGATGTACCTGCGCATTGCGCCCGAGCTGTACTTGAAGCGACTGATCGTGGGTGGTTTCGAGCGCGTGTTCGAGATCAACCGCAGCTACCGCAACGAAGGTATCTCGGTGCGCCACAACCCCGAGTTCACCATGATGGAGTTCTACGCGGCGTACTGGAACTACCTGGATCTGATGGACTTCACCGAGACGCTGATCCGCGAAGTGGCATTGAAGGCCACGGGCAGCCTGCAGCTGACCTACCAGGGCCGCGCGGTCGACCTGTCGCAGCCGTTTGCACGCCTGACGATCCGCGAAGCGATCTTCCAGTACACCGAAGCCGGCGCCCATGTGGATGATGCCGCCTGGCTGACCAGCGCCCTGAAGAAGCTGGGCCTGAACGAAGAAAAGAACAAGCTGTCCACACGCACCCTGGCCAGCCTGCAGGTGCTGTACTTCGAGGAGACGGTGGAAGACAAGCTCTGGCTCCCCACCTTCATCATGGAGCACCCTACCGAAATCTCGCCACTGGCCCGCGCCAACGACACCCGCCCCGAGGTGACCGAGCGCTTTGAGCTGTACATCACCGGGCGCGAGTTCGGCAATGGATTCAGCGAGCTCAATGACGCCGAAGACCAGGCTGCGCGCTTCCAGGCCCAGGTGGCCGCCAAGGACAGCGGTGACGACGAAGCGATGTTCTACGACCACGACTTCGTGCGAGCCCTGGAATACGGCATGCCGCCCACAGGGGGTTGCGGGATTGGTATCGATCGCCTCATGATGCTGCTGACCGACAGCCCCAGCATCCGCGACGTGATCCTGTTCCCTGCGTTGCGCCGCGAATCCTGAAAGAGCGCGGGCGCCCTGTGCCGGGTGCTTGCGCCGTCTCACCGCTCTCAGGAGTCACCGTGCCATTCACCTCCAGCAGCACGCCCTACCCCACCACACAGGCGCTGCCCGGGGGCGGCGGCGGTTTCTCGGTGTTGGTGGTCGAGGACCAGGGCTCCGTGCGTGCTGCGCTGGTGGCTGAACTCCGCCGCGCAGGGGTGACCGACATCTTCGAAGCGCCCGAGGGCAACGCGGCTTTGAACCTCTTCAAGTCCCACCGTCCCGATCTGGTGCTGCTCGATATCAAGCTGCCCGGCAAGGACGGCTACTGGGTGGCGCAGCAGATGCGCGAGAGCGAGGCCGGCGACTGGACCCCCATCATTTTCCTGTCGGGCCTCGACAACGAACTGGACGTGTGGCGTGGCATTGAGGTGGGCGGCGACGACTACCTCGTCAAGCCCGTGCGGCCCATCGTGCTCATGGCCAAGCTGCGTGCCATGCGGCGCCTTTTGGACATGCGGCGCCGGCTGGTGTCGATGTCTGCCGAATTGCATGCGGCCAACCAGCGGCTCAACGAGATGGTGGAGGTCGACGCCTTGACCGCGCTGGTCAACCGCCGTGGCTTTGACCGCATCCTGCACAACGAGATCCTGGCTGCGCGCCGCGACGCGACGCCGCTCACGCTGATGCTGTGCGACCTGGACCATTTCAAGCTCTTCAATGACGCCAGCGGGCATGTGCAAGGCGACGCCTGCTTGAAGGAAGTGGGTCGTTTGCTGCGCGAAGTGTGTGTGCGCCCACGGGACGTGGCCTCGCGCTACGGCGGCGAGGAATTCGCGCTCATCCTGCCCAACACGCCGCGCTCTGGCGCCATGACCTTCGCGCGCGCCCTGGGGCAACTGCTCAAGGTGCGGGCCCTGCCGCACCCCGGCTCACCACTGGGCAATACGCTGACCTTGTCGGGCGGCATCACCACCTGTGTGCCCGACGACAGCACCAATGCCGAGAGCATGATCATGCGCGCCGACCAGGCCCTGTACGCCGCCAAGGCCCAAGGCCGCAACCGATTCTTCAGCTTTGAAATGCAGATGGACACCCTGGAGCAACTGCGCAATTGAGTTTCTTTTCCGCCCTTTCGCTAGACGCCACCGAGCGCAGCGCCCGCACCGCCGTATCACGCATGCAACTCCTGACAACGCGCTTGCCCGCCTGGATGCAGGACTGGCTGGAGGTCATCGTCCCCAGCGTGCAGATCCTGCTTATTCTGTTCGCGGCCTGGCTGCTGCAGCGCGTGCTGCGCCGCATCGTGCGCCGCGCCAGCCTGCGCTACCAGGTGCCGGACGAATTGGTGGTGCCCATGAATGGCCTCATCCGCTGGATCATCGTGGCCAGCGCGCTGCTGCTGGTGCTCGAGCGCATGGGGGTGTCCGCCACGGTGCTGTGGACCGCATTCACCGGATTTGCCACTGTGGGTGCCGTGGCGTTTTTTGCCGCATGGAGCGTGCTCTCCAACCTGTTCTGCGCACTGCTGATCTTCACCGTGCGGCCCTTCCGGATCGGCGACTACATCGAGGTGCTGGACACGGCCGAAAAGCCAGGTGCCAAAGGGCGTGTGGTGGACATCAACTTGCTCTACACCACGCTGGAAGACCACGCCGGAGCGCACGGCAGTGCCTGGTTGCAGATTCCCAACGCACTGGTGTTTCAGCGCGTGGTGCGGCGCTTCCATGGTGTTCCGCCGCCGCCCGCACCGCTGCCACCGGCGGCCACGCCGGGCGATGCAGTCGAGAGCGCGCCAGCAGCGCCAGCGCCCGCCACACCAGGTCCGTTTGGCACGCCGTAAATACGTGCGCCCGGGGCGCATCGCCTCGGTCGCCTGGCAGGGGGAATGGCGGTGGCTCCGCTCGCGCGGCGGTGGGCCCGGCGGCCGCAGCGCGCAGGCTCCTAGCCGCCGCTGATGTCGACGATGCGCGTGACGTGGTTGCGAAAGCTGTGCACCACCAGATTCGGCGCCACGGGGACGGCGCGGCCTTCGAGCATGTCGTGGATCATCGAAACGGCCAGCGCTGCAACCGCAAAGCTGCCCACGGAGATTTGTGATGCCGGGCAAGGCCGGCCGTCCTCCATCACGGTCAAGGCGCGCGCAACCTGCTCCATGACCTGTGCGTCGAGGTGCGAGCCGATGCGCGACATCACTTGGGCGAACACCGCGCCGTAGCCGGCCTCGCCCTGGGCCGCCACGCGGGCCACATCGGGGGCGACGATCTGCGGCAAGGTCGGCCCGCTGTCACCAGGGAAATACAGCACCCCCGCGCCAAAACCGATGGACAGTGCAGTGAACACCGGCCGGCCCATGGCCCGCGCGGTACCGTGCAGATGCAGGATGGCCTCGAGGTCCAGGAAGTCGATGGTGTCAAAGACCACGTCGGCCTGGCCCACCAGCGATTGCACGTTGCCCGCGTCCAGATTGGCGGCAACGGCCGTCACGGCGATGTCCGGATTGATGCGACGCAATTGCCTGGCCAGCGCATCGACCTTCAGCGAGCCCACATCTGCAAAGTCGTAGAACTGCCGGTTGAGGTTGTGCAGTTCGACCGTGTCCCCGTCCACCAGCACGAAGTGGCGAAAACCCATCCGTGCGGCCGCGATGGCGGTGGATGCCCCCAGGCCGCAACCCGCGATGAGCAGGCGCACCTCCGATATCTTGTGCTGGGTGGACCGGGCCACATAGCCCTCGTTGCGGGCCACGAAGGTTGGGTAATCGAACGAGGCAGTGGTCATATAGTGAGGAGCGGCAGTGCCGCCAAGGCGATAGATCAAACCATGTTGCATGCCCGCCCAGGTCAGCCAGTCAGCAACCCGCCAACCTGCAGGCAAAGTCAGCAGCCGCGCCAGCTCTGGCCGGCGCGTCGCGGCGTCAAGGCAGCAGGTCGAGCGCCTGCATGTAGGCGGGCTGGACCATCAGCTCGTCCCACGGCTGCGGCAGCGTTTCAGGCAGCAGTGCCAGGCGGCGCGATTCGCTGTCCACGCTGGGCTGCCAACGACCCTCGGCCAGCGCCTGGTCCAGGCCGTCCAGCAGCTCGTCCACGGCCTGGCCGTCGCCCACGCTCTGGTTGCACAACAGCACCAGGTCGCACCCGGCGCCGAGGGCTGCGATGGCCGCGTCGGTGTAGCTGACCAACTTGCCGTCGAGGCGGCGCGCGCCTTCCATGCTCAGGTCGTCGCTGAAGATCGCGCCATCAAAGCGCATCTGGCGGCGCAGGATGTCTTGCAACCAGCGCTGCGAGAAGCCCGCGGGGCGGCTGTCGACCTTGGGGTAGATCACATGGGCCGGCATGACGCTAGTGAGCGTGGTACTGAGCCAGGGATACGGGGCGGCGTCGTCGGCCAGGATGGCCTTGAGGCTGCGGTTGTCCACCGGCACCTCGGTGTGCGAGTCTGCCTTCACAAAACCGTGCCCCGGAAAATGCTTGCCGCAGTTGGCCATGCCTGCCTGGAGCAGGCCGTGCATCAGGCTCTTGGCCAGCAGCGCCACCACGCGCGGGTCGCGGTGGAAGGCGCGGTCGCCGATGACACCGCTCTCGCCCCAATCCAGGTCCAGCACCGGCGTGAAGCTGAAGTCCACGCCGCAGGCTCGCAGCTCGCTGCCGAGCACATAGCCTGCGGCTGTGGCGGCATTGGTGGCCCGCAGGGCTCCGCTGCCCGGCACCGCCTTGGCCCCCTCGCCGTCGTTCATCCACAACTCGCCCAGTGCGCCCATGGGCGGAAGGTGCGTGAAGCCGTCGGTGCGAAAACGCTGCACCCGGCCGCCTTCATGGTCCACGCAGATCAAAAGGTCGTCGCGCACGGCCTTGATGCTGCTCGCAAGCTGCAGAAGCTGGGCCCGGTTTTCCCAGTTGCGGGCAAACAGGATCACGCCACCCGTGAGCGGGTGCGCAAGGCGGCGGCGGTCCACGTCGGTGAGCTCGGTGCCAGCCACGTCGAGGATGAGGGGTGCGTGTTCGGTCATGGGATCAAAACAATGATTTGCTATTTAAATGATAGCTATCAGGGCTTATCAATCAAGCGCTGGAGCCCAATTTCGCTTCAATTTTCTCGACCACGCAGAAGCTGGCCGCGTAATCAGTCTCGTCGGTCACGCTCAGGTGTGCGGTGAGACCACGCGCTTCAAACCAGTCCTTGAGTGCGCCGTGCAGCACGATCACCGGCTGGCCGGTGGCGAGCTTGGCCACTTCGCAGTGGCGCCAGGTCATGGGCATGCGCATCCCCAGGCCGATGGCTTTGCTGAAAGCCTCCTTGGCTGAAAAGCGCGTGGCCAGGTAGCGCAGGCCGCGGTCGGGCCAGCGTGCGCTGCGGTCGCGCCATGTGGCCATCTCGCCGTCGGCCAGGACTTTTTGCGCAAACCGCTCGCCGTGGCGCTCCAGGCTGGCGGCGATGCGCCGGACGTCGCAGATGTCAGTGCCAATGCCGTAGATCATATTTTTGCACCCAATAGGCCACCAGCGATTATCCATCAAGCGTCAGCAGCTATCAAATCAGGAGTTAGCAGCCACATCACCGGCACCACGCCGGATGCAGTCGAGGTACGCCTGCACCGTGGCGACGTAGCCCAGCTCCAGCGCGTCCGCGATGAGCGCGTGGCCGATGGAGACCTCCAGCACGCCGGGCACGCCGCGCACAAAGGCAGTGAGGTTGTCGCGGTTGAGGTCGTGGCCGGCATTCACCCCGAGGCCGGCATCCAGCGCGGCCTGGGCGGCATCACGGTAGCGCGCGAGCTGGTGGGCCTGATCGGGACCGCCCCAGGCTGCGGCATAGGGCTCGGTGTAAAGCTCGACGCGGTCGGCACCCACGGCCCGGGCGGCGGCCATCTGCTCGGGCGCGGGGTCCATGAAGAGGCTCACGCGCACGCCCAGGGCCTTGCATTCGGCGATTAGGGGCGCGAGCCGCTCGGCGTCCACCGGAAAGCTCCAGCCGTGGTCGCTGGTGAATTGGTCTTCGCTGTCGGGAACAAAGGTCGCCTGGTGGGGGCGTACTTGGCGGATGAAGTCCATCAGGTTCTGCGACGGGTTGCCCTCGATGTTGTATTCGCGGTCGGGCCACGCCTTCATCAGCGCCGCGAGTTCGAACACGTCCTGGCTGCGGATGTGGCGCTCGTCCGGCCGAGGGTGCACGGTAATGCCCTGGGCGCCGGCCTGGAGGCAGCACTCGGCCGCGCGCGTGACGCTGGGAATGCCCAGGTGGCGCGTGTTGCGTAACAGGGCGACCTTGTTGACGTTGACCGACAGCGCGGTGGTCGGGTGCGAAGCGTGGAGTGGCTGGTTCATAGGGCCTGCAGATCGATCATGAGCTGGCGGGTGCGCAGCGTCGGGCTGCCGCAATGGTATTGCAGCAGCGTACGCAGTTGCGGCTTGAGTTCGGCTGACACCGGGGCGCAAGCGCGCAAGGTGGCGGTGTAGCTGGCGACATCATCAAGGCCCCGCTGCAGCGCCTGCCATTGGCTGCCCAGCAGCCCGCCCCGATCCGCCGCCGAAGCGGCACGCAAACCGCCTTCGGGCACGAGTGTGTAGCGGGTGTCCGCCACCAAGGGCGCCAGGGTCATGGTCTGCGCGGCGAGGCTGGGCAAAAGGCCGATCTCGCGCAGCAGCAGCAGCTCAAAGCTGCGCAGCACGGGCTCGAGGGCATCGCCATGTTCACTGGCCAGCACGCGCACCACACCGGCGTAGGCGTCAAACAGCGCGGCATGCGGGTCTGCGCGCGCGAGCAGGCGCAGGAGCAGTTCATTGAGGTACATGCCCGACAGCAGCGCATCGCCCGTGGGCATTACGTGCCCGCCCACCCACTCCGCCCCTTTGAGCGCGTGGATGTCGGCTGCGCCGTCGCCGCCCAGGGTGTAAGTCACCAGCAGGGGCTGCAGCGGGAGCAAGACCGGGCGGAAGTTGGAACTGGGCTTCTTGGCGCCCTTGGCCACAAGGGCCACCCGGCCATAGTGGCGGCATAACACTTCAAGGATCAGGCTCGACTCGCTCCAGTCGTAGCTGTGCAGCACGAAGGCGGGTTCATCGGAGATGCGCTTGGCGGCGGCCACGGGGAAGGGTCAGGTGGTTGGAGTCAGATCAGCGAGGTGGCGATGGGTGAGTGAGGCATGGCGATGGAACACGGGGCCGGGATGCAGGGGGCGAAAGCCAAGTCTCGCTGGTTGCCGGGGCAGCTTCGACGGGCATCCAAATCCAAGCACCAAGGTAACAGGAAGGCAGACCGGTGCACATTCTTCAAGGCTTCGTCCTAGCGAGCCCGGCGCTACTCAGCCCGTGTGGCCAAGGGCCCCACCTGTCCCATCACTCGTAGCCGAACGACCGCACGCGCGCCTCGTCGTCAGCCCAGCCGGAACGGACCTTGACCCAGAGTTCAAGGAACACCTTGGCATCCATGAGTTTTTCGAGCTCCTGGCGCGCTTCGGTGCCGATGCGCTTGAGGCGCTCGCCCTTGTCGCCAATGACCATCATCTTGTGGTTGTCCCGCTCGACCACGATGGTCGCGGCAATCTTCACCAGGCGCTTGTGCTGCTTGCTCGCCTCTTCCTCGAACTTGTCGATGACCACGGTCGAGGTGTAGGGCAATTCGTCGCCCGTGAAGCGGAACAGCTTCTCGCGCACGGTTTCCGACGCAAGGAACTTCTCGCTGCGGTCTGTCAGCTCATCCTCGCCATACCACCAGCCCTGCTCAGGCAGGTACTTCGCGCAGATGCCAAAAAGGCGCTCGATGTCGCCCTTGTTCTTGGCGGACATGGGCACGAATTCGGCAAACGGGTGGCGCTCTTGCATGCCCTTGAGCCAGGGCGCCAACTCGGCGCGGCGGTTGACCATGTCGAGCTTGTTGGCCAAGAGCAGCGTGGGGATGCCGGGC
This sequence comes from Acidovorax sp., assembly GCA_004210805.1. Taxonomy (GTDB): domain Bacteria; phylum Pseudomonadota; class Gammaproteobacteria; order Burkholderiales; family Burkholderiaceae_C; genus Acidovorax. The sequence goes on along the minus strand of SDXZ01000046.1, from coordinate 10,695 downwards.
TTGAACAGGCTCAATACCTTGGCGTCGGCCAGCGTAAAGTTGCCCGCCTCGACCACAAAGAGGATCAGATCCACATCGCCGATCGCACCCATCACGGTTTTATTGAGGGACTTGTTGAGCGCCGTGGCGTGGCGCGTCTGGAAGCCCGGCGTATCCACAAAGATGAACTGCGTCTGCTCCCGGGTGCGAATGCCGGTGATGCGGTGGCGCGTGGTCTGCGCCTTGCGCGAGGTGATGCTGATCTTCTGGCCCACCAGCGCATTGAGCAGCGTGGATTTGCCCACGTTGGGCTTGCCCACGATGGCGATCACGCCGCAGCGCTGGCCCGGCACAGCCGCAGGGGGCGAAGCCGCCGCCAGCATCGCCTCGAGGTCATTTTGGGCCTCAGTGCTTGCTGCACCTTCATTGCCCGCTACATCTTTGGTAGCATCATTCATAATTTCTTTGCTTTCAATGTGGCCAGCATGGCCGCCGCTGCCGCCTGCTCGCCCGCCCGCCGCGAGCCGCCGATGCCCCGCTCGGTCAGGCCCAATTCTGGAATGTCGCATTCGACATCAAAGGTCTGGCGGTGCGCCGCCCCGACCGTCGCCACCACGCGGTACTGCGGCAACTTCATTTTGCGGCCCTGGAGCCACTCCTGCAACGCGGTTTTAGGGTCCTTGGCCGCGGCTTGCATCTGCGGATTGATCTCGACACCTTGGAACAACCGGTGCACCAACGCCTCCGCGCTGGCATAGCCTGCATCGAGGTACACGGCTCCAATGAGCGCTTCGAGCGCATCGGCCAGGATGGAGGGACGCTGCTGGCCGCCGGATTTGGACTCGCCCTCGCCGAGACGCAAGACTTCGGAAATTTTGAGCCCCAGCGCCAGCTGGTGCAATGTGTCCTGCTTCACGAGGTTGGCGCGCACACGGGACAGATCGCCCTCGGGCAGATCCGCCAGCCGCTGGTAAAGCAGGCTGGCCACGGCCAGATTCAGAACGGAATCGCCCAGAAACTCCAGGCGCTCGTTGTGGTCGGCCGAGAAACTGCGGTGCGTGGTTGCACGCTGCAGAAGGGAAGGATCGGAGAAAACATGCTGCAGGCGCGCCTGCAGCGCTAGAAGGCCGGGTTGCACTAGTTGGTCTGACCTTCAAAGCGATAGACAAGGTAGGCAGGGCCCGCCAAGGCGATTTCGCGGGAGTACTTGAAGGACACGATGATCTTGTCACCGCGCTTGGTAATTTCCAGATCTTTGCCCTGAACGGAGCTGATGTTGTCGATAGCGCCCGCGCGGTCAAAACTCGCGCGGATGTCTGCAACCGTAGAGCTCTCTCTGGCGGCCTTATTAGCAGCCTTGTTGATCGCTTGATATTCCAGAAAGATTGGAATTGACTGCCCGCCAACTGCAAACGCAGCCACGGCGATTAAGCCAATAAAAATCACGCCAATGAACGACAGCCCACGCTGGCGAGACCGGCTTGCAAAACGGTTGCTATGCATGTGTTTCCCCCTCGATTTATATAAAGACTAAGGCGCCTGTCAGTTGAACGAGCCAATGCGCTTGAGGTTGCCGAAATTCATCCAGACAAAAAATGCTTTACCGACGATGTTGGCCTCGGGCACAAAACCCCAGTAGCGCGAGTCCAGGGAATTGTCCCGGTTGTCGCCCATCATGAAGTAGTGCCCATCAGGTACCTTGCACACGACACCCTCGACACTGTAGCGGCAGTTTTTGCGGTAGGCAAAATTGCTCGCGCCCTGCACGAACGCAGGAACCTCCGGGTTGTTCAGCAAGCGGTGGGGCTTGGCGCCGAGCTGCTCTTCAAACTGCTTGAAGTAGCGCATCGAGTCCTCTTCCAGAAAATCTGGCAACGCCTGGGTTTCCACGGCCTTGCCGTTGACCGTGAGACGCTTGTTGATGTACGCGACTTCATCACCCGGCACCCCCACCACGCGCTTGATGTAGTCCAGACTGGGCTGCGGGGGGTAGCGGAACACCAGCACGTCACCGCGCTCAGGCTTGTTGCCTTCGGTGATCTTGGTGTGGATAACCGGCAACCGCACGCCATAGGTGAACTTGTTCACCAAAATCAGGTCGCCCACCAGCAGCGTAGGGATCATGGAGCCCGAGGGAATCTTGAACGGCTCAAAGAGGAACGATCTCAACAGAAAGACCGCGACGATCACCGGGAACAGCCCGGCAGTCCAGTCCAGCCACCAAGGCTGCATGAGCACCCGCCCCTTGGCCTCCTGCGCATCCACATCCACCTTCTGGATGCCCATGCGGTCCAGCTCAGCCCGGCGTTGCACAGCAGCATCCTCGATCGCCTGCGCTGCACGGCGGCGCTGGGGCAAAAAATACAGCCGCTCTGCGAGCCAATAGCCACCTGTGACCACGGTGGCCAGAAACAGCAGCAAAGCGAAGTTGCCTTCGATGGCACCAAAGTACCAGGCCCCGATATAACCACCGAAGGCGGCCAACACCATGGCCGTGAGAATCTGCATCGCTTGCATCAATCTTCCACCTGCAAAATGGCCAAGAACGCCTCTTGCGGCACCTCGACGGATCCAATCTGTTTCATGCGCTTCTTGCCTGCCTTCTGCTTTTCGAGGAGCTTGCGCTTGCGGCTGACGTCACCGCCGTAGCATTTTGCCAGCACGTTCTTGCGCAACGCCTTGATGGTTTCGCGCGCAATGATGTTGGCGCCGATGGCTGCTTGGATGGCCACGTCGTACATCTGGCGGCTGATGATTTCGCGCATCTTGCCCACCACGGCGCGCCCGCGGTACTGCGATTGGGAGCGGTGCACGATGATGGACAGCGCGTCCACCTTTTCCCCGTTGAGCAGGATGTCGACCTTCACCACATCGGACGCGCGGTATTCCTTGAACTCGTAGTCCATGGAGGCGTAGCCCCGCGACACGGACTTGAGCTTGTCGAAGAAGTCGAGAACGATCTCGCCCAAAGGCATTTCATAGGTCAACATCACCTGACGGCCGTGGTACGCCATGTTGATCTGCACGCCGCGCTTTTGGTTGGCCAATGTCATCACCGGGCCGACGTAGTCCTGGGGCATGTACAGATGCACCGTGACGATGGGCTCGCGCACTTCTTCCAGACGGCCTTGGTCGGGCATCTTGGAAGGGTTTTCGACCATGACGATCTCGCCATCGGCCTTGACGACCTGGTAGACCACGCTGGGTGCTGTGGTGATGAGGTCCTGGTCGAATTCGCGCTCCAGGCGCTCCTGCACGATCTCCATGTGCAGTAGACCGAGGAAGCCGCAGCGAAAGCCAAAGCCCAGCGCCTGGCTGACTTCGGGTTCATAGTGCAGCGAGGCATCGTTGAGTTTGAGTTTTTCCAGCGCGTCGCGCAGCGAGTCGTATTCGCTCGCTTCGGTGGGATAGAGTCCCGCAAAAACCTGCGGCTGGATCTCTTTGAAGCCGGGCAGCGCCTCGGATGCAGGGCCAGCGTTGTTGGGCAGCTTCTTTTCCAGTGTGATGGTGTCACCCACCTTGGCGGCTTGCAGCTCCTTGATGCCGGCGATGATGTAGCCCACCTGGCCCGCATCGAGCGAGTTGCGCGGCTCGTTGGCGGGCGTGAATACACCGAGGTTGTCAGCGTTGTATACCGCCTCGCTGGCCATCATCTTGATGCGCTCACCCTTGAGCAGGCGGCCGTCGACCACGCGCACCAGCATGACCACACCCACATAGCTGTCGAACCAGCTGTCGATGATCATGGCGCGCAAAGGGCCATCGGCCTTGCCACGCGGCGCGGGCACCTTGGCCACGATGGCCTCCAGGATCTCGTCGATGCCCATGCCGGTTTTGGCTGAGCATGGAATCGCATCGCCTGCGTCAATGCCGATCACGTCCTCAATTTCTGCCTTCGCGTTTTCGGGATCTGCGTTGGGCAGATCCATCTTGTTGAGAACTGGTACCACCTCCACACCGAGGTCCAGTGCGGTGTAGCAGTTCGCAACGGTCTGCGCCTCTACCCCTTGCGATGCATCGACCACCAGCAATGCGCCTTCGCATGCCGACAGCGAGCGGCTTACCTCATACGAGAAGTCGACATGGCCCGGTGTATCGATCAGATTGAGGTTGTAGACCTGTCCGTCCTGAGCCTTGTATTGCAGCGCTGCGGTCTGCGCCTTGATGGTTATCCCACGCTCCTTTTCGATGTCCATCGAGTCCAGAACCTGGGCCTCCATCTCGCGGTCTGCAAGCCCCCCACAGCGCTGGATCAAGCGATCAGCCAACGTCGACTTGCCATGGTCGATGTGCGCAATGATGGAAAAATTTCTGATGTGGTTCATCAACGGAAAGCGTCAAGTGATTGAATTAAAACGGAGCCCACAAGAAAAAAGGGCGCGTCGAATGGCGACGCGCCCTGAACCAACAATCATTGGCAACTGCGATAGTTGGAGCTTCATTGTAGGCAAAAAGCCCGCGAGAAAAAGCCCACACGAGTGCATTGAAGGGGAGTTGCCGAGGTGCAACAGCGAAATTATTCACAGCTTATCCACAATCAACACAGCAACAACGCTGGACAACTTGTGGGTGAGCTGTGGATCAGCTGTGCATTGCACACTTCCATCCCGCATCGTGGATCACAGTCCAACCAATATACCAATCATGGTTGAACAGGGGCCTCTATTCTATCGAATTCGATTGAAGGCCAGCCTCTGAAGTAAGTAGAAGCTAACATCTGCGATTCGGGATCGACGCCAAAAAAGATTTCTAGGCAGCCTCTCCCAAGTTAGCGACAGAGCGATTTAGCTGGCCTCGGGTCGGCATGCTGCTCAGCGCCCAGGTCGGATCAGCGCATATTGAGCCCACTCGCCACGGCGGTACAGCACATTGATGGCCTTGCCCTTGTCTGCCTTGCCCAGCACAGATTCAAATTCTTTTACACCCGACACTTCAGTGTTTGCGACTGCAAGAATCACATCACCCTCGCGCAGACCCGCCCGGGCAGCGGCATCCGTCGCAGCGGCCACCAGCACCCCGCCCTTGACCTTGAGCTCCTTCTTTTGCGCGTCGGTCAACTCGGTCACGGCCAAACCAATCTGCTGCGCTGCCGCTGAGGCCTTCGATTTTTCTTCGCGCTCTGCGGCTTTGGCCGCAGGCTTGTCGGGTTCGATTTCGGCAATGGTGATGCCCAGATCCCGCGAAGCGCCTCGGCGGAAGACCGTCATGGCGCTCTTGGTACCGGGCTTCGTATTGCCCACCAGTCGGGGAAGATCCGCCACCTTTTCGATCGGCTTGCCATCAAAGCGGGTGATGATGTCGCCCGCTTCGACGCCTGCTTTGTCTGCTGGCGAACCTGCTTCCACGCCCGTCACCAAAGCCCCCTGCGCTTTGCCCATTCCAATGGACTCCGCCACATCCTTGGTGACCTGTCCGATCTGGACGCCAATCCGTCCGCGCGTGACACGGCCAGAGGCGCGCAGTTGCTCACTCACACGGATGGCCTCGTCCATGGGGATCGCAAACGAAATGCCCATGAAGCCGCCCGAGCGCGAATAGATTTGGCTGTTGATGCCCACCACTTCACCGCGCATGTTGATCAACGGCCCCCCCGAGTTGCCCGGGTTGATGGCTACATCTGTTTGAATGAATGGCAGATAGTCGCCCGTATCACGCTGCTTGGCGCTCACAATACCCGCGGTGACGGTGTTCTCCAGTCCGAACGGCGAACCGATGGCCATCACCCACTCGCCCACCCGCAAGCGGTTCAAGTCCCCGACCTTGACGGCTGGGAGCCCCGTGGCCTCGATCTTCACCACGGCCACGTCTGTCCGCTTGTCCGCGCCCACAATCTTGGCTTTGAACTCGCGCTTGTCCGTCAGTGTGACGATCACTTCGTCAGCGCCCTCCACCACATGGGCGTTGGTCATGACAAAGCCGTCTGCGGTCAGGATGAAACCCGAACCAACACCCCGGGGCTGCTGATCCTCGTCCTGCGGGCGCTGTGGACGTTGCTGTTTTGGTGCATTTGGAATCGGCACTCCAAAGCGCCGGAAAAACTCCAACATTTCCTCATCCATGCCGCTCGCGTTCGCGCGGCTTGATGCCTTTTCCACAGTTCTGATGTTCACCACCGATGGGCCCACCTGGTCCACCAGGTCCGTGAAGTCCGGCAACCCCCGGACCGCAGCGGCCGGCTGGGCCAAAACCACCTGAGGAGAAAGAGCCAACGCCCCGGCAAAGCCGGCAAACATGCATGCAAACGCCACGGAGCGCATCGGTTTCACATCCAACTTCAGCATCATCGACCTTTCGTGAATTGCTGCGACTGCAGCATCAAACTGTATGCAACTGTGAAGAGTGTGGGGGCAATTGGTTCCCGTCGCAAAGGGCCGGTTGTCGTTTAGGGCGACGCCGCAGCTAGCGCACGGGACGCTTTGCTGGAGGTTAACCAGCTTTCATTCAGCGCGTGCGCTCAAGCTGTCCCGCAAAGAGGCGAAGGGTTTGCAACGGCACCTCGCCGACAGCGGTAAGCCAGACGTCGGGCAGGATCTTTTGCGCCAGGAGTTGCGTGGCGCCCATGCCGACGACCTGTTGCTGAGCGGGATGGCGCTGGGGATCGAACGGTTCGAAGAACAAGGAAACCGAAGCGAGGCCGTCGGAGTAAAGGCATTGAAGAACGCTTTGCGCTTCATCGGCCGCAGAGACGGTACGTCGATGGCAACTCACAGGGACAAAGCCCGCGACCGGTTGACGCAAAGTCCATCCTTCGACGGAGGGAGTCGTTCTGACCACGGCGGGCGCCACGACCTTGTAGCCCGCGGTGGCATCCATCAGACGCGAAAGCTGTTCTACGCGCACGGGGGCATTCAGGTCCAACTCCGAAAACGCCGCCTGCTCCAGAACGCGGCCATCGGGGCCCAGTGTCTGCAATTTCACGACCAGGCCCGTCTCCTGCTCGCTCCACAGTTTGTAGCCGAAACGCAGCGAATCCAATGGTTTAAACCACACCACATCCGCAACAAACCCGGCCACCCGCTCCTGCCCCACCGGCCGCGATGCATAAAACTGCGAAATCGAGGTGCCGTCAACGACAGGAACACGGGGAAACAGTCCAGGGGCTTCGCGTCGATCTGAACGGACTGTCCGGGACTGTGGCCAAAAGGTTCGCACCTCGTCATTGCGCCGGAACACAACCCTTGGTGTACCACTCAGTGCTTCAACCCGCTCCAGTTGCTGTCGGCCATCACACGCATGCCAGATGCGTGAACTGGCCATCGCCCCCGAAGACGCCAGCACGACAAAAGTACCTGCGTAGGGCCGTACGCAGGGGGCGCTGCGCATGCGCTCCATCCATTGCACGACGTCGCGTGCCGCAGCAGAGGGCGTCGCTTCGCCAGCAGGCACGGGTGTTTTATCAGAGGTGGACTGCCCCATCGCCGCGGAAAGTCCCGCCGTGCAAACTGCTGCAATCGCCCACGATCTGAGCGCTTGACCTCGGGACGCCCTACCGCTGTGCTCAACAACCATCTTGCTCATTACACCGTCTCAGCACCAGGCACCGGCGATGTCTTAGCGACCGGGCGAATCAAATGTCGCGTTGCGCAGGAAGCCAGCAGGCATCTGTAGCGCAGATGTGCTGCCAAACTGCTTGTGTGCAGCCAGCAACTCATCGAGCCGAGGATCGCGAATCATGACCTGGCCGCCTTCGGCATCGGCCACCGCAACCACTGGAGCTGCGCCAGGGCTGGGCACAGAATCGGGCGTGCGGGCAAGCTGCGCCCCCCCAGCCGGACCCGGGCCGCCAGGGCCCTGCAGCGTTGCCAAAGTGGTCCAGCCGATCGCTGCCACTGCTGCGAGAGACGCAAATCCGGCCACCATCTTCCAGCGAAAGACCGATGCATTGGCGGCGGCCTCCATGGCGGGTGCTACAACTGCCACCTGCTGCTCGCGCGCATCAACATGCACGGTGGGAGGGGCCTCCTTGGCCAACTCCACCCTCAGACGCGCCATGAAGTTGGGGCTCGCCGGCCGCGCCAAGTCGGAAGAACGCAGCACGTCGCCCACCAGATGGTAGAGCTGCCATGTGGAATGCCCTTCAGTTTCCGCCGCATACGCCAGCGCGTCCCTGAATTCGTCGCCATGCAACTGGCCGTCAGCCAACGCCGACAAATGCTCACGTTTGGTCATTGGGCCAGTGTCCAAGCCATCTGCCCATCCATCGCTTTGTACAGACTTGTTCATTTCTTCACCTCACCACCGTTTGCCTGACTGGTTTTCAAGCAGAGGGCGCACTTTCGCCGAAATGGCTTCACGCGCCCGGAAAATCCGTGACCGCACCGTGCCGATGGGGCAATCCATGGCCGCAGCGATCTCTTCGTAGCTCAGCCCCTCAATCTCTCGCAAAGTCACCGCCTGGCGCAGATCGTCGGGCAATGCCTCCATCGCCGCGTTCACAGCCTGCGCAATTTCTCGCGCGGCAAGGATTGTTTCGGGGGTTTCGTCGCTGGTTAGTTCATGCCCGAGGCGGGAAGTTTCATCGTCATCGTCACTACCGCGCAGCGCATTTTCCGAGATGACCGGATTGCGCTTCATGTCCATGAGCGCCTTCTTGGCCGTGTTCACGGCGATTCGGTAAAGCCAAGTGTAGAACTGCGCCTCGCCACGGAACTGGTGCAGCGCACGGTAGGCGCGGATAAACGTCTCCTGCGCAATATCCGGAACGATATCGGTGTCCCGCACCATACGACCGATGAGCCGCTCGATGCGGCGCTGGTACTTGATGACCAGCAACTCATAAGCACGTTGATCGCCCGCAACCGTACGTTCCACCAATTGGAAATCGCTGTCGTCGGGAGGGGAAGGCGGAATAACAGTCATGGATACTCAGGATTCACGCCCACGGTGGGTGGCCGGGGCAGTCGCGTCATTGTGGTCAACGCCCGGTCTGGCGCGCGAATATACAGCACGGCGCAGATCCAACCAACGCTCGGGCCCTGCTGAACGCTCCAGCCACAGCCAGATGCGGCCACGCCCCACCACACTGGCGTGTAGCCAGAGGTGCGATTGCACATCCAGAAGGACCTCCGGCGCCTCAGCCAGTGGCATGCTGGAAGCGCGGGCGCCGAGCACCTCGAGCATCCAGGTCTCGCCGTCCCAGCGCACATGGCCTACAAACTGGGCCGTCCAAAAGTGCAGAACGCCGCCCGCGGCGATCAACCAGAGGCCCGCGCCTGCCCAGACAGGCCATCGAGACACACCACGCACGCCAAAAAATAACCACCCGGCGAGCACGGCAGTGCCGACAAGCAGCACGGCAAACAGCACAAGAGCCAATGCGCGACTTCGCCGAACGGGGTATTGCACCGCCGGTGGCCGCCGCGAGGTAGAACTCATGATGCAGTACCGATCGAAGGTCCGCAGCGCAAGCCGCTCACCAAATGAAGGCCGCCGCTTAACCGCGAACAAACCTCTGCCTTGTAACAAGACAACGACTTACCAGCCCGTTCGAAGTGCGCGCCAGAAATAGCCAGAGAATCAGACGCGCTTGAAGACCAGCGTTCCGTTGGTGCCGCCAAAACCGAAGTTGTTCTTGACGGCCACGTCGATCTTCATGTCCCGCGCGGTGTTGGCGCAGTAGTCGAGATCGCATTCGGGGTCTTGATTGAACAGATTGATGGTCGGTGGGACCTTCTGTTCGTACAGCGCCAGCACGGTGAAAATGCTCTCGATCCCGCCCGCTCCGCCTAGCAAGTGGCCGGTCATGGACTTGGTCGAGCTCACTACGGTCTTGTAGGCATGGTCGCCCAAGGCCGCCTTGATGGCATTGGTTTCGTTGAGGTCACCCAGGGGCGTGGAAGTGCCGTGGGCATTCAGGTAATCAACTTGGTCGGCGTTCATGCCTGCGTTGCGCAAGGCATTCAACATGGCGCGGCGGGGGCCATCCATGTTGGGGGCCGTCATGTGCCCGGCGTCAGCGCTCATACCAAAGCCGCACAGCTCTGCATAAATCTTTGCGCCGCGGGCTTTTGCGTGTTCGTACTCTTCAAGCACCATCACACCGGCGCCCTCGCCCAGCACAAAGCCGTCTCGGTCTTTGTCCCAGGGGCGCGAGGCAGTCTTGGGATCGTCGTTGCGCGTCGAAAGGGCACGCATGGCAGCGAACCCCCCGATACCCAACGGCGACACGGTGGATTCGGTTCCACCGGCCACCACCACGTCGGCATCCCCGTACTCAATCATGCGACCGGCTTCACCGATGCAGTGCAAGCCGGTCGTGCACGCTGTTACCACAGCAAGGTTGGGACCTTTGAAGCCAAAACGCATGGACACATGTCCGGCCACCATGTTGATGATGGATGCTGGAACGAAGAACGGCGTTATGCGCCGCGGCCCCCGGTTGGTAAGTTCTTCGTGGGTGTTTTCGATCAGTGGCAAGCCACCAATCCCCGACCCGATCACGCACGCAATGCGGGTGGCCAATTCTTCACTGAGTGCTTCACCCGTCGGCAGGCCGGCGTCCTGCACCGCTTGTGCAGCCGCGGCAATGCCGAAGTGGATGAAACTGTCCATCGCGCGCGCATCCTTAGCGCTGATGTAAGACTCCAGGTCGAAACCTTTGACCTCCCCTGCAATCTTGCAGGCGAAGTTCGATGCATCGAACTTGGTGATGAGGTCAATGCCGGACTGGCCGGCAAGAATATTGGCCCAGGACTCGGCCACCGTGTTACCCACGGG
>SDXZ01000249.1 GCA_004210805.1 Acidovorax sp. | reverse complement strand
CTGGTCGCGCTGGCCGCCTTAGGCGCCTGCGCAGCAGGCGTCAGTCTGGCGTCCAGCCACCGCGAGGCACCGTTCATCACGACCCAGCCCAAGGTCGACGGCGCCGACTTCTACCTGTTTAGCAGTTACGAAGCCGGCCGAGCGGGCTTTGTCACCATGATCGCCAACTACCTGCCCCTGCAGGATGCCTACGGCGGCCCGAACTACTTCAGCTTGGACCCCAATGCGCTGTACGAGATCCACATCGACAACAACGGCGATGCGGCAGAAGACATCACCTTCCAGTTCCGCTTCAAGAACACGCTGAACAACGGCGGCAACGGCATCACGCTGGACATCGGCCCGGACGGTGCGCGCAAGAAGGTGGCGATCCCGCTGCGCAACGCTGGCGGCATCAGTGGCACAGCGGCCGACCCCCTGGCGTACCGCGAAGAGTATGAGATGTTCATCGTGCGTGGCGACCGCCGCACGGGCAAGCGCGAGCAGATCACCCTGGCCGGTGGTGGCACCACCTTCACCAAGCCGATCGACTACATCGGCGAAAAATCGCTGGGCAATGCAGCTGCCTACGACGCCTATGCCGGCAAATATGTCTACGGCATCAACATCCCCGGTTGCTCCACGCCTGGCAAGGTGTTTGTGGGCCAGCGGCAGGACCCCTTCCCGGTGTCATTGGGCACGATCTTCGACCTGGTGAATGCGCCCGCCGCAGTCATCACCAGCGAGTCGAACGCAGCCGCTTTTGGCGCCGGGCAGATCGCCGACAAGAACGTGACCTCGCTCGCGGTCGAAGTGCCCACCAACTGCCTGACGGCGGCCTCGGGCGAGAAGGTCATCGGCGGCTGGACCACGGCCAGCCTGCGCCAAGCCCGCTTGCTCAACGGCAAGCCGGACTCGGGCCTGCAGGCCAGCGAGAAGGCCGGCGGCGCATGGACGCAGGTCTCGCGCCTGGGCATGCCGCTGGTCAATGAAGTGGTGATCGGCCTCAAGGACAAGGACAAGTTCAACGCGTCCCGGCCCAAGGACGATGCGGCCAACTTTGCCGACTATGTGACGCATCCCACGCTGCCCGCACTGATCGAGGTGCTGTTCGGTGCCAAGGCTCCCACCAACTTCCCGCGCACCGATCTAATGACCGCGTTTCTCACGGGCCTGCCCACCGTCAACCGCCCGGGCAACATCACAGCCTTGGGTTCGGGCGGCCCGCTGGCCGAAATGCTGCGGTTGAACACCGGCATTGCGGCCACGGCGGCGAGTGCGCAGAACTCCCTGGGTGTGGTGGCAGGCGACGCCGCGGGCTTCCCCAACGGGCGCCGACTGGGCGACGACGTGGTGGACGTGTCGCTGCGCGTGGCCATGGGTGCGCTGTGCACGGTGACCGGTGCCACGGACGCATTGAAGGTGGGCTGCAAGCCCGCCGACGCCCCTGCAGGAGGCGTGGCGTTTGTGGACGGCTCGCGCACCAAGGCGACGGATTACCGCACGGCGTTCCCGTACGTGAACCCACCGCTGCCCGGCGCCAAGAACTTCTGAACGGGGGAGCAACACCATGCCAACAACCCTTCGGATTCAACATCTGGCCCTGACCGCGGTGGCGGCATTGGCAATCACCGGCTGTGGCGGCGGCGGTGGTGGCGACACCACGGCCGACCCGGGCGGTGGCCCGGTGACGGTCAACGCGTTTGCGTATGTGCAGCCCATCGTGGCCAGCGGCACGTCGGAAACCGCCGAGCCGCTCGCGGTGGACCAGCTGGTGCTGTCCAGCACCGAGACCGAAGAGCCTGATTCGCGGCTCTGAGTTCTCGCGATGCGCCTGGCTGCGCGCCGTTGATGGCGCGCAGCCAGGTTTGCCCTTGGGGGAGCTGGCCTCCCCCAACTTCGATTGCTGCCCGAGCCCGCCCATGAAAAAACCTGCCCACCCTTTTTGCGCCGTCCTGTGCCTGGTGTTTTGGCTTGGCGCCGGATGGGCCGCCACCCCGCCGCAGGACCTGCGGCCAGGTCCCGACGCTGAAGTCGTCGAGCGCCTGCCCGAGCGCGTGAGCGTGGCCCCGGCCACGCCCCAGGCTGCCGCCGTCACTGCCCGCCGCTGGATCACGTTGTCGCGCGAGACCGCCGACCCGCGCTACCTCGGCCGTGCACAGGCCGCGCTGTCGCGCTGGTGGGGCCAGCCCGATGCACCCCCCGAGCTGCTGGTGCTGCAGGCCACCGTGGAGCAAGGGCGCCACGAATTCACCGCCGCACGGGCCACGCTGGAGCGTGCCCTGCAGGCGCAGCCCGCGCAGGTGCAGGGCTGGCTCACGCTCGCTACGCTGGAGCGTGTGGCGGGCCGCTACGCAGCGTCGGAAGCCGCGTGCCGCAACGTGGCGCGCCACGGCGCTGCGCTGTATGCCACTGCCTGCCTGCTAGAAAGCCGCTCGCTCCAGGGCCAGCACGATGCGGCGCGCAGCGGCTTTACCGCCTTGCTGCAGCAGGCGGCAAGCGACCCGGCCCAGCGGGCCTGGATTGCATCGCTGCTGGCCGAGAGCGAAGAACGCGCAGGGCGCGATGACGCAGCGGATGCCGCGTACCGCCGCAGCCTGGCCGACGCACCCGACGGCTACACCGCGCTGGCCTATGCCGACCTGCTGTTGCGCCGCAACCGCGCAAACGCTGCGCTGGAGGTGCTGCGCCGCCAGCCCGACAGCGACGCCGTGCTGCTGCGGCGTGCGCATGCCCTGCGGTTGACGGGGGATGCTGCGTGGCAGCCCCTTTCATTGGAAATCAAGGCCCGCTTTGCTGCCATTGCCGCGCGGGGCGAAGGCCTGGACGCCCATGCCCGAGAGCGCGCAATGCTGTCCCTGTGGCTGGACGCACAACCGGCCGCTGCGTGGCAAGCCGCCCGCACCAATCTTGAACTGCAGAAAGAGCCGCTGGACTGGTGGCTGGCGCTGCAGGCGTCCGAACAATCGGGCGACGCGGCCGGGCACCAGGCGGTGCGGCAGGCCCTGCAGCAAGCGGGCCTGCGCGATGTGCGCCTGGCGCGCTGGCAAACCCCGAAAGGCCAATGATGCGCGGCACTGACTGGACGATGAAATTCAAACGTGTGCGCCCGCTCGTGGCCATCGTGGCCTTGGCTGCGGCCTGCGCGGTGCTGGCACCCAGCGCCTGGGCCCACAAGGCCAGCGACGCGTACCTGCGCGTAGCGGATGCGCCGGCCTCGGCGGAGGCGGCAGCTGCAGGGGGCACGGTCGGCCTTTCGATGTCGGTGGCGCTCAAGGACGTCGATGCCGCGCTGGAGCAGCTCGATGCCGACGGCGACCGCCAGCTCACCTGGGGTGAGGTCCGGCAGTCCGCGCCCGCGATGGCGCAATGGCTGGGCCAGGGCATGCAGTGGCAGTGTGGCGGTGCGGCGGTCACCGTCACTTGGCGATTCGAAGCGCTGGAGCAACGCACGGATGGGCGTTACGCCCGCCTGGCGGGCACGCTGGATTGCGCCCCAGCCGAAGCCCTGGCCTTGCAGTACGGCCTGATGCAGGGCATCGACCCCACGCACCGCCTGCTGGTGGGCGGGACGCTGAGCGGGCAGCCGCTGGCGGCCGTGCTGGCACCCGACGGGCGCGCCAGCTCCAACCTGCGCGCTGCTGCAAGCCCCACGGCCAATGCCGTGGCGGGGGCGGGTCTGCAAGATGCTGGCGCCACCCGCGGCGGGATGGCCACGCTGCTGCACTTTGTGGCGGAAGGTGTGCACCACATTCTGGAGGGCTACGACCACCTGGCCTTTTTGCTGGCACTGCTGCTGCCGATTTCCTTGGCCCGGCAGCGGCCGACGGCCACTGCGGGGGCGACGTCCTCCGCGGACGAGACCCCTTCGGACGCCTGGGTCCAGCGCTCCGGGCTCAAGGCGCTGCTGGTCACCGTGACTTGCTTCACCGTGGGCCATTCGGTCACGCTGGCGCTGGCGGGCCTGGGGTGGGTCACCGTCTCCGGCGACTGGGTGGAGCCCGCCATCGCGTTCAGCATCGGCATCTCGGCGTTGCTCAACCTGTTTCCGGTGCGGGGCCTGCGCAGCAGCTGGCTGGCGCTGGGTTTTGGGCTGGTGCACGGGCTTGGTTTCTCGGGCGTGCTGGTCGAGGCGGGTGTGCCGGGCACCCTACTGGTGTGGGCGCTGGCGGGGTTCAACCTGGGGGTCGAGGCCGGCCAGCTCATGCTCGTGGCCGTGTGGTGCGCGGTGTCTGTCGTGTTGGGCCGCTGGGCGCTGTACCGCACGGTGGTGTTGCGGGGCGGCTCGGTGGCGCTGCTGATGTTGTCGGTGTACTGGACGGTCCAGCGCATTCCCTACTCGAGCTGACCGGCGGGGTAGCAAGCGTCTGCAAAGACCCAGCGGAGGGCTCTGGAATTTGCATCCAACGGAAGTTACTGTGCGTAACTACACCGCAGAAGCATTTCTTAACAAATAGGAGCCTCCCATGAAGAATCCGCGATTGCTCGCGATGTCCGTCGGGCTGCTGCTGGCTGCCCACGCTGCCCAGGCCGACACCGGCAAGCTGCTGCTCACGGGCGGCGTCAGCAGCATCGGGGGGGCCGCAGGGGGCGGGCTCACGCCCTGGGCCGTGATCGGTACCAACGCCACAGCGGGCGAGGTGGGCTTCAGCGGCTATGCCACGCGGGCCGCCACGCAGGACTACAGCTTGAACGGCTACGGCGTGGCCGTGGGCCTGCACGACCGGGTCGAGCTTTCGCTGGCACGGCAGGATTTCGACGCCTCGCCCGCGCTGGCGTTGAACGGCATTGCGCCGTTTGGCGTGGCGCCGGGCCAGCACATCAAGATGGACGTGATAGGTATCAAGGTGAAGGTGGCGGGGGACGCCGTGCTCGACGCAGACTCGTGGATGCCGCAGATCGCCGTGGGGCTAGAGCACAAGCGCACAAAACCGGGCTCCATCGGCTCGGTGCTGGACTTTTTGGGCACCAAGACCAGCGGCACCGACATGTACGTGAGCGCCACAAAGCTGCTGCTCGCGCAGAGCGTGCTGGTCAACGGCACGCTGCGCTACACCAATGCCAACCAGAACGGCCTGCTGGGTTTTGGCTCGGCCGCACCGGGCAAGAACGGCCGCAGCCTGCAGCCCGAGTTCTCCATCGCCTACCTGCTGAGCAAGAACCTCGCAGTCGGTGCCGAGTACCGCTTCAAGCCCAACAACCTGCAGGCGCTGGGCGCCGCCGCCGGGCTGGGCGCCGCGCTGCGCGAGGACGACTGGAAGGACATCTTCATCGCCTGGGCGCCCAGCGCCTGCAGGTTGTTGGGCTTGAAGCGGTAC
>SDXZ01000045.1 GCA_004210805.1 Acidovorax sp. | reverse complement strand
AGGTAGCGGCGTGGCCAACCGGGACGGCAAGGTCAGCAGGTCTTTACCCCCGCCTGCGGCGAACGGGCTGCGCAGCCGCTAGCATCCAGGGTCTTTTCCACCCGGCCCTGCAGCCTGCGCTGCCCGTGGCCGACCTGCCGCGTTTTCATGACAGCCCCCCCATCCCCCTTTGCGGCCACCGATGCCGAGACGGCCAGCGTCTACCGCCATTCCGGTTTCATTTCCTTCCTGATCGCCCGCGTGGTGGCCGTGGTCGCCACGCAGGTGCAGGCCGTGGTCGTGGCCTGGCAGGTGTATGACCTGACGCGCGAGCCGCTGGCGCTGGCCTATGTGGGCCTGGCGCAGTTCCTGCCCATGCTGTGCCTGCTGCTGCCCGCGGGCGACCTCATTGACCGGTTCGAACGCAAGCGCATCCTGGCCATCAGCTGGTGTGTGGGCGGGGTGTGCAGCGCGCTGCTGTGGTGGCTGGCGGGCCACGGGGCCAGCGGCGTGGCGGGCATCTATGCGGTGCTGGTGCTGTACGGCTGCTCGCGCGCTTTTTCGGGCCCTGCCATGCAGAGCCTGCTGCCGCAGATCGTGCCACGGTCTCAGCTGGCGCAGGCCATGGCGGCCAACAGCATGCTCATGCGCGTGGCCAGCATTGGCGGGCCGCTGCTGGGCGGGGTGCTGTACGCAATGGGCGGCGGCGAGCTGACCTATGCCGTCTGCTGCGTGTGTTTTGCGCTCGGTGTGGTGCTGCTGCTGCGTGTGGTGGTGGCGCACGCCACGGCGCCCGGGCCCACGCAGGGCACGATGGTCGAGCGCTTTGGCGCAGGCATCACCTTCATCCGCACGCGGCCGATCATCCTGGGCACGATCTCGCTCGACCTGTTTGCCGTGCTGCTCGGCGGCGTGGTGGCGCTGCTGCCCATCTATGCACACGAGGTGCTGCACGTGGGCCCCACAGGCCTGGGCGCACTGCGCAGCGCCATGGCCGTGGGCGAAGTGAGCGCGGGGCTGTACCTGAGCATGCGCCCCTTCAACCGCCATGTGGGCCGCACCATGTTCATTGCCGTGGCGATCTTTGGCGCGGCCAACCTGGTGTTTGCGCTCTCTACGGTGTTTTGGCTGTCGTTTGCGGCGCTGCTGGTAGCGGGTGCGGCCGACATGGTGAGCGTGTACATCCGCGGCGCACTGGTGCAGTTCTCGACGCCCGACACCATGCGCGGGCGGGTGAACGCAGTCAACATGCTGTTCATCGGCTCGTCCAACGAATTGGGCGAGTTCCGCGCCGGCACCAGCGCCGCCTGGCTGGGCGTGGTGCCCGCTGCCGTGGTGGGCGGGCTGTGCACGCTGGGGGTGGTGGGCGGCTGGATGCTGGCGTTCAAGACGCTGCGCACGGTGGACCGCTTTGAGGAGGCGGCCGAGGCCACGGGCGCGGTGCCGGTCGGCGGCAAGTAAGGCGCCGCCGTCAACAACGCGTTGACGAAACCTCCGCCGCGCGCCGGCCCAGTGCGCGGCCCGAGGCAAGCCAGGCCCGTCAGGCGTTGAAGGTGCCGGTGAGCAGTTCCGGCAAGCGCTCGACCTTCATCTTGAAGCCACACGCCTGCGCGTGGCCACCGCCGCCCATGCTTTCCGCCAGCGCGATGCAGTCGAAATTGCGCTGGGACCGCAGCCCCGCCTTCACGCCTTTTTCGCCCGCGCTCCACATCAGCGCAAAGGTGCCGGTCTTGGCCGAGAGCATGTCGCCCACCAGGCTGTGGAACATGCCGGGTGCGTTCACCATCAGCCCGGCGATGCCGTTGAACACCAGGGGCTGCGCGCCTTCTGCAATGTCGGCGCAGAGCTTGCGGTACTTCTCGTCCATGGCAGCGCCGCGGGCCATGAATTGCGTGAGTTCGCCCTCCGAGAAGCCTGCAATCTCCTGCCAGCGCGCAAAACCTTGCTCTTCCATGTCAAGCGCTGACAAGAATGCTGCGCTCTCGGCAAATTCCCACTTCCAGATGTCGCGGTCTTCCACGTACTTGAAGAGCGCAGGGATGGGCTCGTGCGGGTGGAAAAACTCCCACGCCAGGCGCGCGCCCGACTTGCTCATGTCAAAGTGCACCACGCCGCAGCGGCAGGCAAAGCCGGTGAGTTTTTCAGCGGCGCTCTTGTGGTGGTCCAGCATCACGAGCTTGGCGGCGCGCTCGTCGATGGCGGTCATGATTTCGGTGGCGAACGAGAAGTCGAGGATGTAGACCGCGCGGCCCTGCAGCGGCGGAAGGTCGTCGGCGGACTTGATATCGCCGTGGTCCAGCCCCACGTATTCGGCGCTGTCGCCGTAGTAGAGCCAGGCGGCCAGCGCGGCGCCAAAGCCATCGGGGCAGTTGCGGCCGTGGTACAGGATCAGCGGCGCGGGATCGTTTTTGTCGGGGGCAACCAGCAGTTGCAGGGGGAGGATGGTTTTCTTCGTCATGGCCTGCAATTGTCGCCGGGGCGGTGGCGCACTGCGAGCGCTATATGACCACCGCCCTTGCCCGCCCGCCTGGGAACCAAGCCCGCCCGCTTCGCCGCCACCCCTCCATCACCTCGCTTTTTGCCACCAGGCCACCACCATGTTCCAGACACTCAAAGACCTGCTCGACAGCCTGATGCAGCCCACCGCCGCCCCCTCCAGCGAGCAGCGCGCCCATGCCGTGCAGCTGGCCGCTGCGGTGCTGCTCGTGGAGGTGGTGCGGTTTGATGCCGCCATGGACCCGGCGGAGCGCACCGCCATGGTCACGGCGCTGCGCGGCAAGTTCGGGCTGGCAGACGATGAAGTGGATCGCCTGCTGGAGCTGGCCGTGAATACCTCCCAAAGCGCTTACGACTACCAGCGTTTCACCGGCAGCCTGAACGACCATTTCACGCAGCCAGAAAAGGTGCAGCTGGTGGAGGCGATGTGGCAGGTGGCATACGCCGACACGCGCCTGGACGAGAACGAGATGCACACCATCAGCAAGGTGGCGGGCCTGCTGCACGTGACGCACGGCGAATACATCGCGGCCAAGATGCGGGCAAAAGCGGGAAGCCCCCCCTGAGTCGCCTTTGGCTCCTTCCCCCTAGGAGGACGCCGCCCGTGCGGCGGGGCGGCCCTTGCACGGCGGCCGCTGGCCTGGGCTGCGCGGGCTCTACCGTCTGTGGGCAGGCGCTTGGTCGCTACACCGGCAGCCAGCGCCACCAGAACGGTTTGCGCTCTTCCTTGGCGCCCCGGGCCTGCAGCAGCGCAATGAACTCGCTGCGCTGGTAGCGGCGCGCGGCCTGCAGGGGTGTCATGTCGTCAAAGTCGGACTTGAGGTGTGGATCGGCGCCGTGGGCCAGCAGGTAGTGCGCTATCTCGTGGTGGCCGTGGATCAGGCTGGCCACGAGCGGCGTGCACAAAATTTCGGGGTGCTGGTAGTTGGGGTTGACGCCCGCGCCAATGTGGTGGCGCACCAGCGCCAGGTCGCCGGCCACGGCGGCGGCATACATGTCTTTCCAATCTCCTGCCGACATGGCTTGTCCTTTCTTTTCAGCGTGGGCTGTCTGTCGATCCAGGGACACGCGCGCATGCAGGCCTGGAGACGCATGCGTGCCCTGGGGCCCACAGAAAATCGCGCGCATTCTGGCACGTGGGCGGAATCCGCTACAACGCCGCCATGGCCTGCGCACGCTCGGCGGCAGACAACACGCGCACCGCCACCACCGGCGCACCGGTCGGGGTAAAGAACGGCGTGCGGCGGTAGCTGCCACTGAAGCGCGACGCCACGATGCCCGGCATGAAGCCCAACAGGGCCCGCACCTTGCTCCAGCCCATGCGGGGCGGTGTGCCCTTGGCGCTGGCGGTCTCCAGGTGCATCTGCACTGGCACAAACGCGGGCGCAAGCGGCGCGTCTCCCCCACGCAAGCACAGGTGAACCAGCCCCACGTAGGGCATGCGCCAGTCCCGCCCGGTGTTGGCCAAGGGGGTGTTGCAGCAGCGCGCGTACCAGCGCAGCAATCCCCCCTCAGACAGCGACACGCAGGCCAGCTGGTCGGTGCCGCGGGTGAACGACACATTGCGCGCATGCGTGCCCACCACCTCGGTGCCGGCGAGGGCGTCCAGCACGGCATCTGACTGCCCCAGGTGGTGGGCGTAGGCCTGGCAGTCCCGGCAATAACAGATGGCGTGAATGGCGGAGCGCGTGTCGGCCACTTCGCCGCCGACCTTGGCACACTGGCATTGAAAGCGATGGTTCATGGAGCCCTCTCTCTGGTGGACGGGGAGCTTACCGCCACTGCTGCCAGAATCTGTCCGCAGTGTGCAGGGCAAGTGCCACACGGGCGCCATCCACGCCGCGTGTAGTAAAAAGCCATGCTGCTGGACCAGCCTTTGCGCGCGTACCGGCAACGGCAACGGCCCCGCATCGGCCGGGCTACCGCGCAAGCGGGACCCCTGTCTGCGCTGCCACCGCTCCTTTTTCTTTCTCTCCCCCTTCTCCCATGCCCCCTCTGCACATCCTCTGGCGCGACGAGCACCTGGTGGCCGTCTACAAGCCCGCGGGCTGGCTGGTGCACCGCACGGGGCTGGATGCGGGCGAAACGCGCTTTGTGATGCAGACCCTGCGCGACCAGCTGGGCCAGCATGTGTACCCCGTGCACCGGCTCGACAAGGGCACCTGCGGCGTGCTGGTGATGGCGCTGCACAGCGACGCGGCGCGCGCGCTGTCACGGGCCTTTGAGCATGGCGCCACGCACAAGCGCTACCTGGCCATGGTGCGCGGCTGGGCGCCCGAGGCCATCGAGGTGGACCATGCCTTAAAGCCCGACGATGCCCCGGCCGATGCGGCCGTGCAGGAGGCCCACACACGCTTTCGGCGTCTGGCGCAGCTCACGCTGCCCGAGCCCAGCGATGCGCGTTTTGCCACCACCCGCGCCTCGCTGGTCGAGGCCATTCCGACCACCGGGCGGCGCCACCAGATCCGCCGCCACCTCAAGCACCTGGCGCATCCCATCCTGGGCGATGCGACACACGGCAAAGGCCCCCTCAACCGCTGGTGGGCCGACCGGCTGGGGCAGCAAAGGCTGTGGCTGCATGCATGGCAGCTGACGGTGCCGCACCCGGTGTCGGGCGTTGCCATGGCGTTTGATAGCGGGCTGCAATGGCCGGGGCCTGCTGGCTGGGGCACCGGGCAAACCGCTGATGAGGATGCCAACGCCAGCCCCAGCGCCGACTGGCAAAGCCTGTTTGCGCGGTTGCCTTGGGACGAGACACCCGGCACACCCAAAGCACCGTAACGCCGGCGACACGGGCGACCGCACGCCCATCGAAATAATGGCTCTCCAAAAATCAGGAGACTCCGTTCATGACCCCACCCGCCACCAACCGCGTCCTTGCCCACACCGGCGCGCGCTACCCCATCATCCAGGCGCCCATGGGCTGGATCGCGCGCACGCAGCTGGCCTCGGCGGTGTCCCGCGCGGGCGGGCTGGGCATCATCGAGACGTCTTCCGGCGAGACAGCCAACTGCCAGGCCGAGATCACGAAGATGAGCGCGCTCGGCCTGCCGTTTGGCGTGAACCTGCCCATCCGCTTTTTGAAGGACGACGCCATGCTGCGTTTTGTCTGCGCATCGGGCGTGAAGTTTGTGACCACCTCGGCGGGCAGCCCGGCCAAGTTCATCGCGCCGCTCAAGGATGCGGGCATCACCGTGTACCACGCGGTGCCCACGGTGGATACCGCGCTCAAGTGTGTGGACGCGGGCATCGACGGCCTGGTGGTCGAGGGCGGTGAAGGCGGCGGCTTCAAGAACCCCGAAGAGGTCTCCACCCTGGTGCTGCTGCAGGCCATTCGCGCGCGGGTGGATGTGCCGCTGGTGGCCGCGGGCGGCATCTGCGACGGGCGCGGCATGGCGGCGGCCTTTGCGCTGGGGGCCGAGGCGGTGCAGATGGGCACGCGTTTTGTCAGCTGCGCCGAAAGCCCGGTGCACGCCAACTACAAGAACGCGATCGTCGATGCGGGCGTGACCGGCACCTGGATGCTCAACACCAAGGCCAGCCCGTGTATCCGCGCGCTCAAATCCCGGCGCACCCAGGCCATCCATGAGGCGGGCCTGATGCCCGCCGACAGCTTTGAAGGCATCCAGCGCGTGTACTTTGACGGCGACATGGAGGCTGCGCCTGCGCTGGCGGGGCAGACGGCGGGGCTCATTGACTCCATCAAGACGGCGCAGCAGATCATTGAAGAGACGGTGCAGGAGTTCTTTGCGATCAGCCAGCGCATGGGCGCCTTGGCGGCAGCGCGGTCGTTTGGTTGAGGGGCGTTGCAGCGCAGTGACCGGCCCTGCGGACTATCCCGCCTTGGCACCCAGCGCACGCATGCGCGCCTTCCACTTCGCCACGCCCTCCTCGCCCAGTTGTTCCACGCTGCCCACCAGGGTTTCGTGCACCGGCGCAATGCCGACAAAGCCCAGGATATTGCGCTCCAGCGACTTCACGCTGTGCGCACGAAAGTACCAGCGGTAGACGATGGCCGGCATGCCCATGGTGACGATCACGCGTGCGCTGCGGCCGGTGAGGCCTTTGCGCCCAAACGGGTTGCTGCCCTCGGTGGTAAACGCAAACCCGGGCCGGGCCACCTGTTCCAGAAAACCTTTGAGCAAGGCCGGCATGTCGCCGAGCCACAGCGGAAAAAACAGCACGATGTGCCGCGCCCAGCTGATGTCGTCCTGCGCGGGCCGCAAGCGTGCAGGCAGCAGGCCCAGCTCCCATTCGTGCTGGCTGCGCAAGAGCGCGAAGTCTATGGTGGCCACGTCGATCTGCCGTACTTCATGTCCGGCCTCGATGGCCCCCTTGGCATAGGCCTCTGCGAGGGCATGGCACAGGTGCGGCGCGCCGGCGTCGGGGTGGCCCTGGATCAGAACAATGCGCTGCGGCGTCATGGCGAACTCCTCACAGGGCTGCCCCGGCCCTGCGGCGGCGGCCTGGGCAACGGTGGCGCACCAGGGGGCCTGTGCACGAGTCGCGTGGTCAGCAGGCCAGTGGCCCCGGATGGCTGCAAAGCGCAGCGGCGGCCAGTGCCACCAAAGCGCATTTGCCAGGCGCAGGTCCGCCTGAGGTGCTGACGGTGAGAGGGTTTCGTGCTGGGGCTCCCCAGCCCCGGCAAATCGTGACACGCGCTACCTTGGCACGCAAGCCGCTGGACGCGGTTGGCGGGGCCAAGGATGTAAAGCTTGGTGTGCAGCGCAGCATGTAGATGCGCCCATTTGCTCCTATTTATATAGCTACAAGTGCTTTATGAATAAGCGCTAGAGGCACTTTTTGTCTATATTTTTTGATCCCTGTCGATGAGGGCCATGGGCCGAGCGCGTCGGCATCGTCCTACCCGAGTGCCCGCCAGCCACTGGTAGACGCTGCCCCGCGCGGGCGGCACAGTCCACCACCACAGCCTTCGCTGCCGCACCCTGCTCTACCCCTCCCCAACGCCCCACAGACCATGCCACCTTCACCGTCATCGCATCCCACCCCGTCGCCGTGCGTCCTGTGCAACGCCAGCCACAAGGACACCCACCATGGCTGACATCTGGCACGAGATCACCAGCACCGTCGCGTCCGAGTTCTCGGACATCACCGACGCCGAGCAGGCCACGCGCATCGTCGTGCGGCTGACCATGGCGGGGCTGCTGGGCGGGGCTTTGGGATGGGAGCGCGAACACGCAGGCAAGGCAGCGGGTGTGCGCACCCACATGCTCGTGGCCATGGGCTCCGCGCTGTTCGTGCTGGTGGCGCAGCAGGCAGGCATCGAGCCGGCCGACAACAGCCGGGTGCTGCAGGGGATCATCGCGGGCGTGGGCTTTCTCGGCGCGGGCACCATCCTCAAGGGCGATGCCGAAAGCCAGGTCAAGGGATTGACCACGGCGGCCGGCATCTGGCTCACGGCCGCCATCGGCGTGGCAGCGGGCCTGGGGCGTGAATCCACGGCGGTGCTGAGCACACTGCTTGCACTGGTAGTGCTGTGGGCCGTGCCGCTGGTGCACGACAAGGTGGCGCGACCGGGCACGCAGCCGCAGCGCGAATCGGAATAGAGAGGGGGCGAAGGCGCTTTTTGCGCCGCCCGGAGCGCTGCGCGTGCGCTACACTTTTTGGCCCTTATCCCCCCGAGGGCCCGCGGCGCACACTGCCGCCGCCGGCATCGCCCATGCACAGCCCACCACCGCAGTGTTCCCCGTTGCGCCCGCCCACGGCGCGCACACTTTCCGCTTCCTTCATGAAGCCGTCCACTGGCGCTGGCAGCAGCCGCAAGGCAGCGCGCCCATGACGCAGGCCGGCACCACGCCCGAACACAGCGCAGCCCACACGGCCGCGCACACCGCAGCCGCGGCCAACCTGCGCGGCATCGTCGCCATGGTGGCGGCGGTGGGTTTCTTCTCGTTGATGGATGCGCTGCTCAAGACCTTGTCGGCCAGCTACCCGGCCATGCAGGTGGCGGCGCTGCGCGGCTGGGGCGCGCTGCCGCTGGTCACGCTGTACGTGCTGTGGCGCGGCAATGTCGCCGGGCTGCTGCGGGTGCGCTGGCCGCTGCACCTGCTGCGCGGCGTGCTCAACGTGACCATGCTCGGGCTGTTCACCTATGCCCTCAAGGAGCTGGGCCTGGCCGAGGCGTACACGCTGTTCTTCATCGCGCCGCTGCTCATCACCGCGCTGTCGACCGTGGTGCTGCGCGAGAAGGTACGCCCCGCGCACTGGATAGCGATTGCGCTGGGCATGGCCGGGGTACTGGTGGCGCTGCGGCCCAGCCAGGACGCCTTCTTCACGCTGGGCGCACTGGCGGTGCTGGGCGCTGCCTGCTGCTACGCCGTGTCGGCGATCACCGGGCGCGTGCTGACCCGCACGGACTCCAGCGCCAGCCTGGTGTTCTGGACCACCGCATTCCTGGCGCTGGGCGCGGGCACCCTGGCCTGGCCCCAGTGGGTGGGCGTACAACAGGCGCACTGGCCCCTGGTGGCGGGCCTGGCGGTGACCGGGTTCCTGGGGCAGCTGGCCATCACCGAGGCGTTCCGGCACGGGCAGGCGTCGGTCGTGGCACCGTTTGAATACACGGCCCTGGCCTGGGGCATGGGGCTTGACTGGGTGCTGTGGCAGGCGGTGCCGGGCTATTCCACGCTGCTGGGCGGCGCGATCATCATCGGCAGCGGGCTCTACCTGGTGCGGCAAGAGCGCACCCAGGCGGTGCTGCCGCCCTGAGAGCCCGTTGACGATCTTGCAGGGGATCGCCAACAGGCTCTTGCAGCGCCCAGCGCAGACCTGCCCAGCGCCCGCGCCGAGGCAGGGCATGGTCTTACACCGCTGCGGCGGTGACCAGGGTGAAATCGGGTGATCACAGTACTGCGGCATTTGCCGCCAAGGAGCGATCCCCATGTCCCAACACGCCACCATTGCAGGCCACGTCACCTACACCCCAGGCGACGGTGCACCGCTGACCATCCCCAAGGGCCCTGTCGAACTCGACGCATCGAAGGACAGCACCACGCTGAGCTGGACCGCCGATAACGACGCCGTAGGCTCCGCCGCCATCCCCAAGGACCAGTTCAACCAATACGTGCGCGACGGCAAAATCAGGCTTGACGAGCGATAGACGACAAGGGAGCGCGCGGCGTTGCAAAAGGCGCTCTCGCTACTTTTTTTATAGCTGTCAGCACAATAGGATCAAGCGCTGGCGGCTAATTTCATTCGAAATTCCATCCATGCAAGCTGACGACGTCCTCCGTTTCTGGTTCGAAGAACTCACGCCCGCCCAGCACTTCGCCCAGGAGGATGCGCTCGACGCCACCATCCGCGAGCGTTTTGGCGCCACCTGGGAATCCGCCCGCCTGTGCGAGCTGTGGACCTGGCGCAGCACGGCGCGCGGGCGCCTGGCCGAGATCCTGGTGCTCGACCAGTTCTCGCGCAACATCCACCGCGGCGCGCCGATGGCGTTTGCGCAGGACCCGCTGGCCCTCGCCCTGGCCCAAGAGCTGGTGGCCGGCCAGCACGACCAGGCACTGCCGCCGCCGCAGCGCGCGTTTGCCTACATGCCCTACATGCACAGCGAGTCGAGCACCATCCACGCCCAGGCCATGTCGCTGTTCCAGCAACCGGGGCTGGAGAACGCTCTGGACTTCGAGGTGCGCCACCGCGACATCATTGCGCGTTTTGGCCGCTACCCGCACCGCAACGCGGTGCTGGGGCGCGACTCCACCGCGCAGGAAATCGCGTTTCTGGCGCAGCCCGGTTCGTCGTTCTGACCCCCTCGCCCACCACGCTGGTGGGCTTGCCGACGACACATCCGCGAAGAGGCTAAGCCCGTTGCGAAAAGTCCTTCAACCGGCGCTGTGGCTGCCTTACAGCGGCCGGGTGAGGTACACCGCCTCGCGCCCCACGATGGGCTCGCGCGTGGGCATCAGCACCGTGCAGTCCTCGCACAGCGCGCGGATCTCGTGCGGGCCGTCGGTGGCGATGAGCTCGCCTTTCGCAAACACCTCAAAGCCTTGCACCGGCCGCACAAAGCGGAACTCGGGCGTGCGCACCATGCAGGTCTCCATCAGCTCGTAGCGGCGCTGCGGGCCGGGCGCTGGCCGCTGCGCTGGCGCATCGATCAAACCAAAGTGCGCGATGAAGTCCAGCGCCACGGCCGTGGCGATGTCGGCTGCCGATTGCAAGAAGTGCTGTCCACACTCCACCACCAGGGCCACACCCTCGCCGTCTGCCTGGCCATGGTGGCCGTGCTGGATCAGCGGCGTGCCGGAACCCAGGCCGTTGGGCATTACCAGGTGCACCGGTGGGCGGCCCAATGCCAGCGCCGCGCTCGCGTTGCGTGCGTAGGCGGGGTACACCCAGAACGGCTCCACGTCCTGGCTGGTCGAGTGGATGTCGAGGATGTGGTCGGCCGCAGCGACCACCGGGCGCAGGGCGCGGGCGCGCTGCAGCTCGGGGCTTCGCTCGCTGCCATCGAGCTCGGCCACCGACCACACGCGGTTGAGGTTGTGCACCAGCTGGCGGCTTTCAAACGGGCGGGCCGGGTCAAACGACTCGTAGGCCGCCACGTTGGCAAAGCTGACGGTGAGCGTGCCGATGCGCGGGCGCACGCCCGTGTCCAGCAGGTGCGTGGCCGCGACCATGCCGCAGATCTCGTTGCCGTGCGTGAGGGCGTTGATGAGCACGTGGGGCCCGGGCTGGCCTGACTCGAAGCGGTGCACATAGTCGATGCCCACATTGCCCTGGCGGTAGGCGGACAGGTCGCGGGGCAGCACTTCAAACAAGGGTGGGTTTTGCGTCATGGGCGAATCAAATGGGCTTATTGATAAGTAAGCACATCATTGTGTGCGCAAACGCATAACCCCCGAAGACCGCCGTGTACGATGCCCGCCAGCTGCCCAGCCTCGCCACTAATTTCCAACGCACCATGTCCACCACCCGACTTTGCCCGCTAGCCGACGTGGCTGCCTTGCTCCCCGCCGACAGCTGGATCGCACAACGTTTTGCAGAGGAGCCAGACGCCCTGGCCACGGAAGTCGTGCTCTGGATCACAGGCGATCTGCAGGTGCCCGAGCTGCACTTGGATGCGCCCCTGGCCAGCGGCAGCCCGCTGCGGTCGCTGCTGCAGGGCGTGCGCACCAAACCCGCCGCCACAGACCCGCCCTTTCTGATCCTGATCGAAGGGCATCTACAAATCGACGGCGCGCTTACCTGCGACGACACCGATGGCGCTACGCACCTGATCGTGCTGGGCGATGCCCGTGTGCGCAACGCGGTGGTGGGCGGCCAGCTGCTGTATGTGCAGGGCGCGCTGCAGGTGGCCGACCTGCTGTGGGGCGACTACAACCATGGCGATCTCACCGTCCGCGGCGGGCTCATGGCCCGGGTGGCGCTGTTCACGGATGAATACCACGTGGACATCACCGGGCCCGAGCAGGTGGAGTTTTTGCTGGACGAGGGGCGCGGTGTGCCCAACCTGGTGGAGTTCTCTGCCGAGGCCGCCGGCCTGGTGTTTGCGCCGGAGTTTTTTGGCGGCATCGACGATGGTGAGGCCGGTGTGGCCGGCCTGCTGGACCGTGACCAAGTAGTGGCCGCCGTGCGCGCTGGCGAAAGCCCGGTGCGCAGCAGCGCCGACATCAAAGCCGACCTGCCCGTGGCTTCCGACCTGTTCGCCGACGAGGCCATCAGCGTCGCCAACATCCTGGCCGCTGTGAATTCGCCCGTGATGGGCCGCAAGGAAAAGGTGGCTTATGGCTGGTTCGGCCAGACCGATTTCACGCTGTGCCGCCGCCACATCGACGGCGAAGGCGACCAGCGCGACGACAACATCTACATCACCGTGTGGAAGGCCTGGGACTTCTACATCGGCGTGGCCCAGGAGCCCGCAGTCCAGGGCGCACTGCCACGGCTGGCCGCGCGCGTGCTGCGCCGCGCCGTGCCGACCACCCCGCAGTTGTCGCTGGCGTACCGCCCCTATGAGGAGGGCGTGCCGGGCGAATGGGTGGCGTTGTACGAAGACGCCGACGCGGAGGCCCGCGAGGCCTGTGAGAAGGCCTGGCGCGGGGTGCTCGACTACGCGCGTCGTGCGGTGGGCCAGTCGCGCGCGGGGTATCCCCTGCACCGGCGGCTGGAGGCCGAGCTCACGGCGCAGCGCATCGAGCGCCTGACCAGCCTGCCCGTGTTCACCGACGTGTACAACGACTGGTGGGACAGCGACAAGGACGGCACCTGGTACGACGATGTCTGGGTGGGTGCACGCCAGCCCTGCATGCACGAGGGCGAGCCCTGGGGCCGTGCGCTCAAGCTCAGCTACGAAAACGGCGAGGACGCGCCAGGCGACCCCGAAGACGACGCCCACGCCTGCTACCAGATCGAGATCGACGAAGCCCGTGCAGGCCCGGCACTGGTGGAGTTCAGCTATGTGCAGCGGCAAAGCGAGCACCGCCAGCCGCTGCCACGCGGCGCCGCCGACCACATTGCGCGGTTGCTGCGGCTGTATGGCCGGGTGGAAGCTGCACTGCTGCAGGCCCATGAGGATGAGCAAGCCGTACAGACCAAGAAGCTGGCCTACCAAGCCGAGGCTGCGCGCATCGAGGCCGCTGTCCACCTTCTGACCACGCCCCCGCTAGCCCCCGACCTGCCCGACGCGGCCGTGTTCCCTGCCGAGCTGATGCTGCTGTCCGCACAGTGGCAGGCCGACGGGCAAGCCTATGTCGCCGCCATCCGCAACCACCAGTTCGCCATAGAGGCCGCCGCGAGCGAAGCGCAGACCAGGGACTCCAGTGCGGCGGGCGACGGTGCCGACGAGGATGGCACTGTCGACGACGGCGAGGACAGCGACAACCTGCCCGAGGACCCGCGCAAGGCCAGTGCAGCCACCGTGTTGCAACTCGCTCGGGTGGTCAACCGCCATGCGGACGAAGACCTGTCGAAGCGGTTTCGCCAGCGCTTTGCGTTTGCGCCCGATGCCTATGTGCACTTGGCGAGCGACCAAGGGCTGTTCATCGGCCCGGTGTTCTGGCTGCCCGACGGCGACGGCGTGGTGGCGCACATCGGCGCCGAGTACAGCGACGACGCGCACTGGGTGCGGCTGCAGGGCCCCGTGCTCACGCCGCTGCCCGCACTTAAGGGCATGGGCCGCTCGCACGATGGGCGGTGTTTTGCGCTGAGCGACGGCACACGCATCACCACGCACCAGGGCTTGGGCGGCCCGCAGATCGCGCAGTGGCCGCTGCCGCAGGGCAACGAGGGGCTGCCTGCATCGCTGGGCCTGGCCGGCGGCAGGCTGGGCCAGCGCTGCGACGAGGTCATCCCCTTCAACGACGGCCAGCGCGCCCTGCTGCGCAACCCCACCGGCGTGTACCTGCTCACGCCCGAGGGCGTTGAGCGCATTCACCCGCAGGAGTTTGACGAGGACGGCCCCTACAGCTGGCCCAAGAACCAGATGCAGGAGGGCTCGGAGCGCAGAGAGGACGAGGAGGACGAGGAGGACGGAGAAGACGAAGACCTGGACGGCGAGGGCCATGGCGATGGCAGCGCCGAGGCACAAAACACCACCCCCAGCCAACTCGCGCTGGACATGCTGCACATGGCGCTATCGCCGGACGAGAAGTACATCGCCCTCGGCGACCAGGACAGCGCGCACCTCCTGCTCGATGCGCACGGCCGGCTGCTGCGCACGCTGGAGCCCCTCTCGTCCTACCCCCACCACTCGCGCTTTACGCACGACGGCGCGCAGCTGTGGGCCAACTCCTGCCACTTCTACAACGGCTGCACCGTGGCCACGCGTGTAGGCGATGCACAGGACACCGAGGGCACGCCGATCAACACCGAATGGCGCGTCTACGCCTCGACCACGCTTCCCGGCATGGTCATCCTGGGCGATGCCAACGGCTACCTGCACGCCCGCGACGACAGCGGCAACGCCCTGTGGCGCCACCACATCGGCAGCACCATCAGCGCCGTGGAGGTCTCGCCCGACGGAAGCCAGCTGCTGGTGGGCAGCTACGGCGGCTACCTGGTGCTGCTGCAGCAGGCAGAAACGGGCATGGACCCGTATTCCATCGGCACTTCGCCGTATGTGGAGGTGGGCCGATGGATCTTTTGGAGTGGCGAAGCGGCGCCGCTGCGGTGGTAGGCAGTCCGGCGAATCGTTTGCCGGCCGGTAAGTTCAATGAACGCGGGAATCCGAGGCCAAACTAGCGAGCGAGCCATGGGCTTGGATTGGTCTGGAAGCGGCCAGAAGCAGCCGTTGGTACGTATGGAAGCGGACGCTCAGCGCGCGATGTCAGGTGCCTGCCGCAGGTAGGCCGCCCTAGGCGGAGGGGCTAGCCCTCAGTCTGTAGAACAGACTCAACAATCTTTCCCTTCGCAAGTGCCTCAACTGAGTGGGCAAAGGTACGTAGCTGCTCGTAGTTGGTATTGAGCTCTACTGCGACCATAGACTGTGCTTCGGGCCGATCTTGACCCTCGTGGACTGGGGTCGCCAGGGTGACTCGGCAGCCAATCTTCCCTATCGATCCGATGGGATAAAACCTGAGGCCGAGATGAAGCTGCTCGATGACTGACCCTGACTTCGCCCAGTAGCCTCCCTCCAGCGAAAGTGGCACGTCAGACGGCAAGGGATACGCAGAGGCAAGAGTCTCCGCAAATTCAAAGAGTCTTTGAGTATCGAACCATGCAGAGCCAATGCCTGAGAATTTCCCTGATGCGACCTCGGCGAACAGCTCACCCGTTCCATCGGAGTCAGACTCGAACCACAAACGCAGAGTACTTGGCATGGTGATGATGCTTCACTTAATCCTGTGACATGAACTGGAGGCTGCGAGATACCAATCCATTTTGAAACAATGACCGCTTTTGGAAGGGGGTGTCCATCGTCGGTTCAGGGCCCAAAGCTCCCATTCGCCAACACTCCCCTAGCCACTAACCATGCATTGAAGCGCAGCCGCTCTTCAGGCAACAGCTACTGCAGCACCAACTCCACCCGCCGATTCTTCGCCCTCCCGTCATCACTGCTGTTGCTGGCCACAGGCGCCAACGACGCCACGCCGTTCCCCACCATGCGATTGGCAGCAATGCCATAGTCTTTGGCCAGTGCCGCCGCCACGGCCTCCGCACGGCGCTTGGACAATGCCAGGTTGCTGTCGAACCCGCCTACGCTGTCGGTATGGCCCACCACGTGCAGCTTGACGGCCGGCTCGGCCTTCAGGAACGCCGCGATCTGCTCGAGCGATGGTTTGGATTCGGGCTTCACATCCGCCTTGCCGGTGTCAAACAGGATGCCGTAGATGGCGACCTTGCCGTTGGCGGTGATGGACTTGCTGATGTCCGACGCGCTGACCACCACCATGTTCTGCTCCATGGCCTTGGTCTCCAGGATGTCCACGGCCGCATAGGCGCCCTGCCTGGATTTGTAGGTGGCGTCTTCCTTGGGCCAGTCGATGGTGATCACGCGCACGGTGGTGTTGCCCTTTTGGAAGGTGCCGGTGCGCACCGTGCTGGAGTCGGCCGCGTACATCACGTACTCGCTGCGATTGTTCTTGATGAGGTCGCGCTGGCCGCTGCTGAAGTTGGCTAGAAAGTTGTTGTAGCTGCCGGCCGCGCTGTCGCGGGTGGAGTCGTACAGCGCGGTGAAGCCGTTCGCCGTCAGGTCGTTGGCGTAGTTGCGAAACAGCTCCAGCGACCGGGTGGGGCCTGGCGCCTCGTACCACAGGCGGGTGAGCTTGCCTTCGAGCGCCAGCGGCGGCTGCGCATAGCGCCGCTTGTAGGTCTGCAGATCGAACTCTTTGAAGGTGGAGGTCTGGAACTCCACCCCGTCAAAGTTGCGCACCTCATAACCCACGATGGAGCTGCCCCCAAAACGCTTGACGGCGGGGTGGTCCATGGCGCCAGCCAGGTCCTGCGCGCTGGCCGACGTGTGGCTGGCCAAGGCCAGGAACGCAAGGCACAACGACGCACCCCATTGACGAAACAGCTTCATGGTCATGAGCATCTCCGGTTGAAAACCAATTTTGGCGCCCTGTCAGCGGTGGCGCTGCACCCGGGCTTGCGCGGCGATGGGATCATAGGCGAGCACCCTTTGGCCCACTAGTGCACGCAGGCCGTGGGGTGCACAGCGGCGCGACCCGAGCGCAAAAAATCACGAATCTGCTGCCCCGAAATGCGGCCCCGGCCCTTGCTGGGCCAGCGCATCCTGCGCGTTGCGCAGCGGGCAGACCTTGAGCGACAGGCAGCCGCAGCCGATGCAGCCGTCGAGCTGGTCGCGCAGCGCGGTCAGCGTGCGGATGCGCTCGTCCAGATCGGCATGCCAGCGCGCCGACAGCCGCCGCCAGTCGGAGACGGTGGGCGTGCGGCCCTCGGGCAGGGCCTGCAGCGCCTGGGCGATTTCCGCCAGTGGCACGCCCATGCGCTGGGCCACCTTGACCACCGCCACGCGCCGCAGCACCGAGCGCGGATAGCGGCGCTGGTTGCCGGCACTGCGCACGCTGGCAATGAGCCCGCGCGATTCATAGAAGTGCAGCGCCGAGACGGCGAGGCCGCTGCGGCTGGCGACCTCGCCGACTGACAGGTCAGGTGCCTCGCTGGCGGGCCCGCGGGTGATTGAGCTGAAGGGGAGGACAGATACGGCGGGCTTGTGGGGTTTCATGGCAATTCCTGCAGGGGGTTTTCTCACCGGGTATTGACCTCAATATAACTTGAGGTTTGATACTGCGGCCGCCGTCATTGCCCACTGCCGCAGCCTCGCTCGGGCAATGCAGGCACCCCACCCTTTTCTTCTTGCCTTTTACTGATGGACTTGTGCACCATGCGCCCTGACACCGCCCCCATCCCCCGCCCTGCGCCCGCAGCCGCTGCGCTCGGCTTTATCAATCCGCCTGGCCTGTACGACCCGCGCCCGAATGGCTACTCCCACGTGGCGACCGCACCCGCACAGGCGCGCGCCGTGTTTGTGGCGGGCCAGGGCGGCGAGACCGCGGCAGGCGAGCTGTCGCCCGACTTTGGCGAGCAGCTGCGCCAGGCCTTCACCAACCTGCGCACAGCCCTCGCTGCGGCAGATGCCGGTCTGCACGATGTGGCCAAGCTCACGGTGCTGGTCGTCAACCACACCGAGCAGCGGCTCGCGCTGCTGAGCCAGACGGTGCGCAGCCTCTGGCCCGACGGTGCGGCACCGGCGTGCACGCTGATCCCTGTGCCGCGGCTCGCGCTCGACGGCATGCTGGTGGAGGTCGAGGCCACCGCGGTAGTGGCGGCCTGAGCCACCGCGCTGCGGTGGGCCAGCCCGCAGCATTGCTCCGGAACATCGCATGGCCGCGCGCGGAGCGCCCGAAGGCCCCTGAGCGCCCGGAGCGGGTGGTTTGTGACGTACCATCCTGCACCGTCCCATCCCTAACCCTTACAGGAGGCTCCATGGCCAAAGGCGAACAACGCAGCAACAAGATGGCGAAGAAACCCAAGAAGGACACTTCGCTGCCCAAGGAAGGCAGCGGCAGCTCCGACCGCCCGATGCCCCCCGTCACGTCCGTGATCCCACGCGGCAAAGAGAAGAACAAGTGACCATGTAGCAACGCGGAACGGGCGTGATCACAGACTCCGCCCACACCCGGCGATTGCTATTAAAAAAATAGCTGCTAACGCTTGATAGACAAGCGCTAGCAGCTATTTTTGCTTGTAGATTCTGAAATTTTGGCTCACGCCCGCGTCGGCTCGGCCGGGTCAGCCGGCTCGGCCAGGCGGGCCAGCCAGTCCACGTCGGGTTCGGGCCGCCCGAAGAGGTAGCCCTGGTACACGATGCCCGGCTCCCGCTGGCACAAAAAGTCCGCTTGCTCGCGCGTTTCGACGCCCTCGGCCACCACGCGCAGGCCGAAGTGGCGGGCCACCGACAGGATGCCCTCCACCAGCACGCCATCGTCGGCGTTGGTGGGCGCGTCGTGGACGAACGAGCGGTCGATCTTGAGTTCCTGGATCGGCAGGCGCTTGAGGTAGGCCAGCGAGGAATAGCCCGTGCCGAAGTCGTCCAGCGAAAACTCCACCCCCAGCGCGGCCAGCTCGCGGATCTTGGCGACGGCCTCGTCGAAGTCGTCGATCACCAGGCCTTCCGTCACTTCCAGCGTGAGCAGCGTGGGGTCGGCCCCCGACGACTGCAGCAGCGAGCGCAGCTGCGCGATGAAGCCGGTCTGGCGGAACTGCCGCGCGCTGAGGTTGACCGACAGGCGCAGGCGGCGCTCGCGCATCACCGGCAGCGCCAGCAGCTTGCACGAACGGGCCAGCACCCAGGTGCCCAGGCTGACGATGAGGTCGGACTCCTCGGCGATGGAAATGAAGGCGCCGGGCGTCAGCAGCCCGTCGCGCGGATGCTGCCAGCGCACCAGCACTTCGGCGCCGGTCAGCCGGCCCTGCACATCGACCTGCGATTGCAAAAAGAGCCGCAGCTCATCGGCCGCAATTGCCTGGCGCAGCGAGCGTTCCACCACAAACCGCTGCTCCGCCGCCTCGCCCATCCCCTGCTCAAAGAAAGCTGCCCGCCCGCCGCCGGCCTGCTTGGCGCGGTGCAGCGCGGTGCCGGCGCGGCGCAGGGCCTCGTGGGGCGTGTCTTCTGCGCTCTGCGGGTACAGGGTGATGCCGACGCTGGCACCCAGTTGCGCCTCGCCCACATAGCCCTCCAGGCGCATGGGTTGCAGCAGCAACGACTGCACCTGCTCGGCAAACGTAAGCGCGCGGCGGCTGGCCTGGGGCGGGAGCGCGCCCAGGTCGTGCAGCACGATGGCGAATTCATCGCCCGCCACCCGCACCAGCAGGCCCTGCGCAGGCAGCGTTTGCGACAGCCGCAGCGCCACGGCGCGCAGCAGGCGGTCGCCCATTTCGCTGCCGCGGGCGTCGTTGAAGATGGTGAACCGGTCCAGGTCAAGCAGCAGCAGGGCATGCAGCGGCTGCGCACCGGCCGCGCCGCGCCAGCGCAAGGCGCCCAGGCGCTCCATCAGCATCACCCGGTTGGGCAGGCTGGTGAGCGCATCGAAATGCGCAAGGCGATGGATCTCGGCCGCGGCCCGCCGGCGCTCGGTGATGTCCTGCTTGATCTCGACGTAGTGGGTGATGTGGCCGTCGGGCTGGCGGATGGGGGCCACCACCACGGTCTCTGTGATCGTGCCGCCGTCCTTGCGCCGGTTGACCTGCTCGCCCGCCCAGTTCTCGCCGCGCGAGAGCGTATCGCGCAAGCTCATCCACTGCACCAGCGCCATGCCGTTGCTCGACACCGTGGACGATGGCTGGCCGATCACCTCGTCGAGCGCGTAGCCCGTGCGCGCCAGAAAGGCGGCGTTGACGTATTCGATGCGCCCTTCGAGGTCGGTGATGGCGATGCTCTCGGGGCTTTGCTCCACCGCGCGCAGCAGCTTGCGCAACTCGGCATCGCGGGCGGCCAGGCTGGACGCCGTGTGCACCGCCTCGCGCGTGCGCCGTACGTAGCTGCGCCGCGACAGCAGCGTGGCCGCAGCCGTCACGGCCAGGATGCCGCTCAGGTACGTGACATACGCCGCCCGGTTGCCATAGCGCGCCGGGGGCAGCCAGTTGTTGAGGTCGCTCCAGACAAAAAACAGGAACAGCGCGCCCGTGGCCCCGGTCAGCGCCAGTGTGGGTCGGGTGCCGAGAATCCAGCCCGAGAACACGATGAGAACCGGAAAGTTGAGCAGGCTCGGGCCGCGCAGGCCGCCGTTGAACGCCGCCACCATCGACACAACCACCCACACGCCCCAGATGAGCACCAGCGCCGCCTGGTGCCAGCGGCCCGCGCGGCCCAGCAGCAGGGCGACTGCGCCCATGGCGCCAGCGGCGAAATTGAGCAGCACCTGGGGCCAGCTGATGGGCTGGTCGAGCAGCAGCAGCGCCGAGATGAGCGTGCCCGTGACCATGGCCGTCCACGAGCCCGTGCGCACCAGCAGTGCAGTGGTGGCATCGTTTCGATCGAAAGGCCCGGGCGGAACTGCTGCTGCGGTCATGCGGTCATGTGTTGGCGGCCATGAGAGCCATGTTGGGGCATGGTACCCCGATATACCGCAGCTATCGAACTTTTGGTTACGGGACCGTCCTCCCCGGTCTCTCCGTTACGGTGCGTCGCCCGACGAGGGCTCGCGCACGCCCGAGCCCTTGGCCTTGGACTTGGTCCGCGCGTCCTTCTTGGCCTGGCGCTTGGCATCTTCGGCCAGGCCGGCGGCGCGCCAAGCCTCGAACTCGGCAGGCGTCTCCAGGGTGATGCGCCCAAGGATGGCGGTGCGAAAGTCGGTCATCAGGATTTCGGCCGTCTTTTGCAGGTTGACGCGGCCGCCACCCAGCATGGCGCCGCGCTTTCTGCCGATGGCATTGAGCAGCTCGTCGTCCTGCATCGTGGCCATGGCGCCGGCCGGCAGGCCCAGCTTGTAGCGTGCCTCCAGCAGCGGCGCGTAGTCCGCCTGCAGGCGGCGCAGCAGCTCCAGCGCCACCAGTTCTTCGTCGTAGGCGTTGCGGCCCACCGCGCCGCTGGCGGCCAGGTTGTAGCCGCTCTCGGGCACGATGATGCGCGGCCACAGCATGCCGGGGGTGTCCCACAGGTAGAAGTCGTCCGCCAGGGTGATGCGCTGCTCGATCTTGGTGATGCCGGCCTCGTCGCCCGTCTTGGCCTGGCGCTTGTTCGACAGCGTATTGATCAGCGTGGACTTGCCCACGTTGGGCACGCCGCAGATCAGCACCCGCATCGGCTTGGCCATGCCGCCGCGGTTGGGCGACAGGGCATGGCAGGCATCGATCAGCTTGCGCGCGGGTGCCGCGTCGGATGCATCCAGCGGCACGGCGCGGGTTTCGCTCTGAGCGTTGTACCAGTCCACCCACAGCGGGGTGCGCG
This sequence comes from Acidovorax sp., assembly GCA_004210805.1. Lineage (GTDB taxonomy): Bacteria > Pseudomonadota > Gammaproteobacteria > Burkholderiales > Burkholderiaceae_C > Acidovorax. Next base: position 411 of record SDXZ01000045.1, on the reverse strand, counting down.
CGGGGTCGGCCACGTCCTGCTTGTTCAGGATCTTCACCGTCGGCTTGTGGCCGGTGAGCTCGGCCAGCAGCGGGTTGCTGCTGGAGCCCGGCAGGCGCGCGTCCAGCACCTCGATCACCACGTCAATGTCCTTGATGCGTTCGGTGATGGCTTTCTTGGTCAGGTGCATGTGACCGGGGAACCACTGGATGGCCATGCGGGGATTCTTTCTGTGTGTCTGTCGGGTTGTCGGTTCGGCGCTGCCGGATTGCCGGGTGGCCGTGTTTGGCTGCGGGTGGGCGGGCTTGGCGTGCAGCAGACCGGTGTCGGCACGGGCCGCCCAAAGAGCGGCGTGAAGGCGCCAAGGATAATCGCGGTCTTCCCGCTCCTGGCCGCTGCGCCTTTTTTGACCACCATGCCCACCCCCACACC
>SDXZ01000044.1 GCA_004210805.1 Acidovorax sp. | reverse complement strand
GCGCAGAACGCCCCGCCCTCCCCCGCAATGAGCACGCAGCGCACGCTGTCATCGCCGCGCTCGGCTTGCTGCTGGATGCCCTCAAACACCTCCCGCAACTGCCGCCACATCGCACGCGACATCGCATTCAAGCGCCCGGCATGCCGCAGGGTGACCTGCACCACGCCGCGCTCACCCGCATTCGCGAAAACCACCTCACCCGACATAGTGCAAATCCGTCACGTTGGACAAGCCCCTTGGCTTGGAAAACTGGCGCAGCGCCATCGCGCGTGCCACCGTGGAACCGGCTTTGCCGGGCCACGGGTGGCGTCCCCCTTCAGGGGGAAGGCGCGCAGCGCCACAGGGGGTCAATCTAGCTTGGCGCCAGAAGCTTTCACCACCGCCGACCAGCGCTTGACCTCGCTGCTCACCATGGCCGCAAACTGCTGCTGCGACAAGCCACCGTACTCGGCACCGTTGTTGGCCCAGATGGTCTTGAGCTCGTCGGCCGTGCCCAGCTTGCGAACCTCTTCGACGATGCGCGCCTGCAGATCGGCCGGCGTGCCCTTGGGGGCCCACAGGCCGTACCAGGTGGTCACGGTGTAGTCGGGCAGGCCCACTTCGGCAGCGCAAGGCACATCCGGGAAGGCCGCGTTGCGCTTGGTGCCCGAGACCATCAGCGCCTTGACGCGGCCGCCCTTGATGTGGGCTGCGGATGAGCCCAGGCCGTCGAACATCATGTCCACCTGCCCGCCGATCAGGTCCTGCAGCGCAGGGCCCGCGCCGCGGTAGGGGATGTGGGTGATGAAGGTGTTGGTCTGCTGCTTGAACAGCTCGCCCGCCAGGTGGTGCGAGGTGCCCGCGCCGGCAGATCCGTAGTTGAGCTTGGCGGGGTTGCGCTTGACGTAGTCCATGAACTGCTGGAAGTTGTTCACCGGCACGTTCTTGGGGTTGACCACCACCACCTGGGGCACGTTGGCCAGCAGGAACAGCGGGACAAAGTCTTTCTCGATGTCGTAGTCGAGCTTGGGGTACATCGACGGCGCAATCGCGTGGTGCACGGCGCCCATGAACAGGGTGTAGCCGTCGGGTGCGCCCTTGGCCGCAAAGCTCGCCCCCACGGTGCCGCCCGCGCCGCCGCGGTTGTCGATCACCAGCGTCTTGCCGGTGGCCTTGGCAAACTGCGCTGCCAGAGGCCGCGCAAACGCATCGGTGCCGCCGCCAGCGGGGAAGGGCACCACCAGGTTGACCGGCTTGGCGGGCCAGGACGACTGGGCATAGCCAGCGGTGGAATACACAGTGGCGCCGGCCACAGCAGCACGCAGCACGTCTCGTCGGGTCGCAGATTTCATGGTTTTTTGTCTCCGTTGGTGTAAATGTTCAATGTTGTCAGATGCAAATGACAGCCCAGGCATGGCGCAGCGCTGAGGCTCAGCGCAACACCTTGCTGGCCTCGGCGGCCTGGATCAGCCGGGCGCCGTCCGCCGGCAGCAGAAAGCCCTCGGACGCGGCCTTGGCCACCGCCTTGCGCACGGCGGCCACGTAGCCCGCGTGGTTGCCGTAGCGCTCCTCCAGGGACAGGCGCGGGTCACCCAGGGCCTGCCGCTCCTGCGCGGTGCGGGCGAATGGAATCATGCCACCCACATAGTTGCAGATCTGCCCTTGGTGAAAAGGCCGCGCGCCCCCGGCGGTGATGTTCCAGCCCAGGTACGTGCCCAGCGGGGCCTCGAGCAGCACCACGGGCACCCCGCCGAGTTCATTGCCGTCGGCATCGACGCGCGGCGCGTACATGGGCAGCACCTGGCGGATGGGCGGCGGCGCGTTGGACGCCACACCCGCGCCGTCGGCGGCCTTGAACGCAGGGCCCCAGTCGTAGTCGATCACCGGCATGATGAAGTCGGGCTCGGGCACCGTGGGCCGAAGCTGCGGCAAGGTGGGGAAACCCAGGGCCTCTTTGTGCGCCGGCACCAGCGTGCCACGCGCCTGCCCGGGCTGCGGCGCCAGCGTGGGCCAGCGGCTCGGTGGCGGCGCCGTGCCCCGCATCACCCACTGGCGGAAATGCTCGCGCAAGGCGTTGAGGGTTTCGGTGTGGGGCACCGGGTTGGCGGGCAGCACGCCCGTGCCGTAGTTGTTGCCCGGGCACGTGGCGCCCACCGTGGGCAAGCCCACGCCGGCAAGGCTGGTGTCAAAACCCCCTGCCCCGCCCCCGTGGTGGGAGCTGGCGATGTAGTAGCGGCGCACGTGGGGTGGCAGGGGCAGGTCGGCCTTGGCGTCGGTGCCGATCCACTCGGGCGTCAGCTTGAGCGCCCACACCTCGGCCGAGCCGAAGTGCTCGATGATCTTGGGGCAGGTGCTGGTGGCGGTGCAGCGGTCCAGGATGCCCAGGGCCTTGGCATTGGCCCCGTCGCGCACCGGGTCGGCATGGGGCAGCCACCACTGCGGGCCCTCGCTGCCGGCTTGGTAGAGCTCCAGCACGCCGTCGGGCTGGGCCCAGCGGAAGTTCAGTGCAATGCGCCGGCCCGCAATGATGGGCCAGAGCCCGTCGTGCACCTGCTTGCCGGCCTCATCCCGGTTGAAGCCCAGGTGCAGCCAGCCCCGCAGAAAATTACCGGATTGCGACACGCCCCGGCCAATGGTGTGCGTGATCCGGCCCGCGAGTGGATTGGGCGTGCCAGCATCATCGGCCACGGCGGACTTGAAGAACTGCCCTACATCGCGCCAGGCCGCAAAGCCAATGCCCAGCACATAGGGGTCGGCGGCTTTGAACACCACCTGATAGAGCTTGGACGCGTCAAACCCGTTTTTCAGGCAGATCTGCGTCGGGTCCGGCGTGCCCGGAAATGGCTTCGCCGCATCGCAGCGCGCCCATGCCCAGTCGGCCGAGGCGATCACGGACTCGCCCACCACCTCGCCCCGGGTCGACTCGGCCGTGCGCATCACCAGGCGCGCCTCTGAGGTAACCAAGCTCCGCGGTTTGTAGGGGACAGGATTGGTTTGCACGATCAAGGGCTGCGAGCCCGGCCCGCTGCGGTTGACGATGCGGCCGAACACATCGCCCGTGATCTGCGAGCCATCGGCATTGCGGGCCACAGGCAGCTTGAGCCAGTGCGGCTGGCTGATCGCCGCAGTCTCGCGCACGGCGGTGGCGCCCGCGTTGTCGCCCTGCCATGCGCTGGTCAGGTCCACGTCGCCCGCTGCGCGCTCGGCCACCACGTTGGGGCGCGCATTGCCGCGATTGGGCACCTCGTGCCACAGAAGGCCGCTGGCCTGGCCCATGTCGACCGGCTTGGTGAGCACAAACGTCGCGACATAGCGCACCTTGCCGTCGGCGTCCTTGGCCAGGCCGATGTCCTGGATGATCGCGTTGGCCGGGGTTTGCGGGTCGAGCTCGCCAAAAGCGCGCCCGGCAATCTGCTCAAACGCCACGCCGCCCGAGTGCGCTGCGGGCAGGGGCAGCCGCTCGTCCACCACGATCCGCGTGACGCGGGCGTGGGCGCTGCTTGCCGCGAGCACCAATGAAACGCCCAACACCCCGAGGGTCCAGCCGCGCAGCGCGCGCCTGTGCAAAGTCTGCCGCATGTGTTGTCTCCTGTTGTAATGAACCGGCTGCCCCTGGCGGGCGGCCCTTTCGGCGTGCTCTCTGTGGAGCACTGCTGCGCTGTCACTGCGTTGCTGTCACTGCCTTCTCCCACGGGTGTAGGTCAGGAAATTAGCCCCTCCACCTCACCCGACACCGGCACCTTGCCCTGCGCCAGCAGGCTGCGGTGCTTGTCGATGCGCTTGAGGTCGTAGAGGTAATTGACCATCAACCCATACGATTGCTTGACGCCCTTGCTCGACGGATCACCCGCCCAGTTCAGGCGCTCCACGCGCGCGCCGTTGCCCAGGTGGAAACGCGCGACCGGGTCTACGGGCTTGCCTTCCTGCATCTCGCGGGCCAGGTAATACGCGGCGCACTCCAGCAGCATCTGGCGCACGGGCGACTTGGCATCGAGCTCCAGTGCCTTGTCGATGGCGGCCAGCAGATGTGTGGGCTGTGGCGGCTCAAACCCCACCGCACGGCCCAGCTCACTGCGGCGCTTGTCGTCCAGGCGCTCCAGCATGGCGGCCGCGTGTTTGCCCAGCCAGCTGCGAAACCCCGGGATGGGCGACAGCGTGGCAAAGGTGCGCAGGCGCGGAAACTCGGCGTTGAGCGTCTCCACCACGTGTTTGATGAGCGAGTCGCCAAAGCTCACGCCGCGCAGACCGGTCTGGGTGTTGCTGATGGAATAAAAAATGGCCGTGGTGGCGCGCGAGATATCGGCCGGTGCGGCGGCTTCATCGAGCAGCGGCGTGATGCTGGACGATATCTTGTCGAGCAGCGCCACCTCCACAAAAATCAGCGGCTCATCGGGCAGGCGCGGGTGAAAGAACCCATAGCAGCGGCGGTCGCTGTCCAGCCGGTTCTTGAGGTCCGCCCAGCTGCGGATGTCGTGCACCGCCTCGTACTTGATGAGCTTTTCGAGCAGCGAGGCGGGCGAGTCCCACGACAGGCGGCGCAGCTGCAAGAAGGCCACATCGAACCAGGTGGAGAACAGGTGCTCAAGCTCTGCGTCGAGCGCCAGCAGGCGCTTGTCGGCCTTGAGCAGCGGCAGCAGCTCGGCCCGCATGTCCACCAAAAATCGCATGCCTTCGGGGAACACCGCAAAGCGCTGCAGCAGCCGGGTGCGGGGCGTGACCATGGCGCGGCGCAGGCTGATCTCGGCCTGGCCTTCCTCGGCCGTGCCAGCGGCAGCCTCGTAGCGCTGGCGGGCCGACTTGAAGCGCGTCGCGTCGGGCGCGAACTGCTCGCACATCAGCAGCCACATGTCGCGGCGCTCTTCGGGCTCGGCCTTGGCGTACCACTCGGCCACGGCCTGCGCGCGGCGCCCGCCTTCGATCTCGCTCACCTGCGGGGCCACCACTTCCTGCAAATCGGCCAGCAAGCGGCGCAGCGCGCGGGGCGACAGCGTCTCTTGCCCGCGCCGCAGCGTGGCCTGCAGCCGCTCGTTGGTGGAGCGCGGCGGCACGGCCTTGGCGACGACGTCGGTCACGGTCTTGTCGAGGCCCGCAGCCTTGGCGGGCTTGTCGACGGCCTTGTCGGTGGCCTTGTCTGCCGCCGGGGCGGCAGTGCGCAGGCGCGAGACGCTGCGCGCAATCCATTCGGGGGTGGTGTTCATCATGGTGTCAGCCTCGATTGCTGGTTGCGGGCTACGTCGCGCAGCGCATCGCGCTGGCGCAAAAGATGGTTGCGCATGGCTTCTTCCGCGGCGTCGCAGTCGTGCGCTTTCAGCGCGGCAAACACTGCGAGGTGTTCCGCCAGGCTCTGCTGCATCCGCCCTGGTGCGTGCAGGGTCTGCAGCCGCGCCAGCCGCAGGATCTTGCGCAGATCGCCAATCACCTGGGCCAGCCAGCGGTTGTCGGCGAGCGTGATGAAGGCCTCGTGGATGGCGTAGTTAGCCTCGTAGTAGTCGGTGATGCGGCCTTCGGCAGCGCACAGCTGCAGGCGCTCATGCAGCACTTCCAGCGCCGCCACGTCGGCGCTGCCCGCCCGGCGGGTGGCTTCGTGCGCGGCCCGGCCTTCCAGCAGCGCGATCACGGGGAAGAGGTCGTCCAGATCGCGCTCGGTGATTTCGGCCACAAAACAGCCGCGGCGTGGCTCGTGGCGCAAGAGTCCTTCTGCCACCAGCACCTTGAGCGCCTCGCGCAGCGGAGTGCGCGAGATCTCCAGGCGCTCGCACAGCGCGGCTTCGTCGAGGAAGCTGCCGGGTGCGAGGGCCCCGGCAAAAATCTGCTCCCGCAGCCGCGAGGCAGCTTCGTCGTGCAGTGAGTTGGGAACCGGGCGCATGGTGCAGGGGCTTTTCCAGGGTTTCAGAGGCATCGGCTACATTCACGAACGCGTTCTTGCTGCCATCAAGCGCAAACGGTTCGCAAACCGACCGCATCCTCCGTCTGGGGCGTAATTTCGCATAATTATGGAAAACTACAAGCGTGAAAACCCCAAATCCGGATGGACGGCGACAAGTCGTTCGAAATGAGGCGGCGGTGCCACAGTGAATCTGGGCCTCCTGGTGAATTCAGCGGTGCAGCAGGGGCCTGGGCGTCCCCGCCGGCACCCACGCGCAGATCGCATGCCGCTTGCACCACCCCATAGCGGCGCACCGCCGGACGTGCACGTTTTGGCGTTCTGGCGTGCTGGCGTGGCGGCATGACGGCATGACGGCATGACGGCCAAGCTCGCACACCGCAAGGCCATTTGTCCGCCCGCCATCAACAGCATACTTTCCGGCATGCCCCCCGACCTGACCTTCGCGCCGCCCTCCCCGGAAGACCTGCAGGCCGGCACGCTGGGCCGCGCGCTGCGGGAACACAACTACCGCTTCGTGGGCGAGTACCCACAGGCGGAGCCGGTGCGCCTTGACGCACGGGATGCTCAAGGGCGTTTGGTGGGCGGAATCCGCGCCTTCGTGATGTTGTCGTGGATGCACACCGATCTGCTGTGGGTGGCCGATGACCGCCGCGGGCAAGGCTGGGGCGCCATCTGCTGTGCTGGGCCGAAGCGCAAGGCAGGGCGCTGGGTGCGCGCCATGCCAAGCTCGAGACCTTCGAGTGGCAGGCGCGGGAGTTCTACGTGAAGCAGGGCTATGCGGAATACGCCCGCATTGAGGACTATGTGCCGGGCTTCTATCTGGCGCAGATGAAGAAATCGTTGGCGTAGTCTGCGTTGGCGCACTGGTTGGCGGCGCGGCGGTTCATGCCGACGGTCTAACCCTTCGGCCGGCACCGCCGGCCAGTGGGGCCACCGCCGGGGCGCACCGCACGCCACCTCTCAGGCCGAGCAATCCGGCAGATGGCGCCAGCAACTTGGCGAGCGCTCTCAGCCTCGCACGCTACACCGCGCGCAAAACTATCATTTTGATAGCTATCAGCTCTTATCCATCAGGCGCTAGAGGCCATTTTTACTTCAAATTCAGTGCCCCCACCGGCCGCCGTTGTGCCCACACCCACATCGCAACACCCGCGGCCACCATGGGCACGCAGAGCCATTGGCCCATGCTCATGCCCAGCGAAAGCAAGCCCAGGTGCGCGTCGGGCTCGCGGAAGTACTCGGCAATGAAACGGAAGCTGCCGTAGCCGACCAAGAAGGCGGCGGCCACCTGGCCCTGGCGGCGCTCCTTGCGGGCATACAGCCACAGCAGCACAAACAGCAGCAGGCCTTCGAGCAGGAACTGGTAGACCTGCGACGGATGGCGCGGCTGCATCGAGCCGCTGTGCGCAAACACCATGCCCCACGGCAGATCGGGGCTGGCAAAACGGCCCCAGAGTTCGCCGTTGATGAAGTTGCCCACCCGACCGGCCGCCAGGCCCGTGGGGACACAGGGCGCCACAAAGTCGGCCACCTGCAGCCACGGCCGCTTGCGCGAATGCGCAAACCAGATCATCGCTACGATGACACCGAGGAGCCCGCCATGGAAAGCCATGCCGCCTTGCCACACCGCGAATATCTCCAGCGGATGGCTGAGGTAGTAGGCCGGCTTGTAAAACAGGCAATACCCCAGCCGGCCGCCCACCACCACGCCCGCAACGCCGAGGAAAAGAATGTCCTCGACGTCTTTGCGCGACCATGCGCCAGGGCCGGTGATGGACGCAAAGGGCTGGTGCTTGAGGCGCTGCAGGCCCAGCAGCATGAACAGGCCAAAGGCCGCAAGGTAGGTCAGCCCATACCAGTGGATGGCAAGGGGCCCGATCTGCAGGGCGACGGGGTCGATGTGGGGGTAGGTCAGCATTTGGGCGGTATTGTGCCCGCGCTGCATGGCACTTCGTGCGCTGCAGCCCCGCGGGGTGTGGGGGCAGCTGCTGCGCAGGCCGTGATGCAAATGTCCGTCCAATCCGGTAGCTGGGTGCGGATTGCTGCCTGACGTCGGCCTGCCTTGTGATGAATGCGACCGCACCTGAGTTGATCGGTCTGTCAACCGCAGCAGGGAAGGCATCTCGCCCGACGCACCTGCACAGATTCTGGAGGACTTGCCAGCAGCCAGTGGCCAGATCTGTGGGCTGGTTGTCATTGCCGCCAACGTGGCAAGCACCGACACTGGCGGCATGGACCACCCCCCACGCACCGTTGCCTGCCTGATCTACCCGGATTTCATGAGCCTGGACGCGGTCGGCCCGATGCAGGTTTTCGGTTCGGCCAATGCCGAGCGCACGGGGCACGGCCTGCCCCCGGCCTATGCGCTGCATCTGATCGCCGAGGCCGCAGGGCCCGTCACCACCTCCGCAGGTTTTGCGCTGGTGGCCGATAGCAGCTGGGACACGCTGGACCCGGCCCGCATCGACACGGTGTTGGTGGCGGGGGGCGACGGCGTCCTCGGGCAACTCGACAACGCTGGCCTGCTGGCTTGGCTGCGCTGTGCAGAGCCGCAGGTGCGCCGCCTGGGTTCGGTCTGTTCGGGCGCCCTGCTGCTGGCCCAGGCCGGACTGCTCGACGGCCTGCGCGCCACCACGCATTGGTGCCGCATGGACCGCATGCGCCAGGACCACCCGGCCGTGCAAGTGGACGAGGACTGCTTGCACACCTACGACGCGGCGAGCGCGATGTACGGCCACCTGTTCACTTCGGCGGGCGTCACGGCCGGCATCGATTTGGCTCTGGCGCTGGTGGAGGCGGACCTGGGCCGGCCCATGGCGCTGGCCGTGGCGCGGCGGCTGGTGATGTTCATGCGCCGGCCCGGCGGGCAGGCCCAGTTCAGCGCACTGCTGGCGCCCGAAACCCGGCATGCGCCGCGGCTGGCGGCGCTGCTCGAATGGATTCCGTCGCAGATCGGCGGCGACCTGTCGCTGGACGCTCTGGCCGATCGTGCCTGCATACCCCCGCGCACCCTCACCCGCGTGTTCCAGCGCGAGCTGGGCACCACGCCTGGGCGTTATGTGGAGCGGGTGCGCGTGGAGGCTGCCTCAACCCTGCTGGCGCAGGCGCAGGCATCGGTCTCCACCGTAGCGCGGCTGTGCGGTTTTGAGCACCCCGAAAACCTGCGCCGCAGCTTCCAAAAACACCGCGCGGTAAGTCCGCAGGCCTATGCGCAGCGCTTTGGCGCCGGTGCACTGCTGGACTAGGAGCGGCGAACAAAACTCTTCTGGCGTCGTTGCTGCGCCCTGGTCGTACTCCTCGTACTGCGTGCGACGCAGCGCCTAGCCAGAACCGCTTCGCTGAGTGTTGTCAGCCGCTCCAACGCCTTCTCCTATCCCCTTGCGCGCCCGCCCGGCGCACCACCGAAAGTCCCCATGCTGCTCCTGCGCAATGCTTCCGTTCGCCTGCTTTTTGCCGGCCAAGCCCTGTACTGGGGCTGCTCCATCATCGGCATCACGCTCACTTCCATCGTGGGTGCCCGGCTGGCGCCCTGGCCGGCATTGGCCACGCTGCCACTGGCGCTGCTGGTACTGGGCAACCTGCTGTCGGTGCAGCCACTGTCCTTGTTCATGCAGCGCCGAGGCCGGCGCGCCGGACTGCAAGCCGGGGCGCTGTTTGGCGTGGTGGGCGGGCTGGTCAGCATGGTCGGCGTGCAGTCGGGCAGCTTTGCCGTCTTCTGCGCGGGCACGCTGGCCATCGGCGTATACCAGGCCTCGTCGGGCTACTACACCTATGCGGCCCTGGAGGCGGTGGACTCCGTGCAGAAAGGCCGGGCGGCCGCCTGCGTAGTGGCCGGCGGCTTGTGCGCTGCAGTGTTCGCGCCGCCCTTGGCGCTGTGGTCGCGCAACGCGATGGGTACGCCCTTGGCGGGTGCCTATCTGGCCATCGCCGCGTTGGCAGCGCTGGGCTGGCTGGTGATGGCACGGCTGCGCGAAGGCGTGGCGCCGCGCCCTGCAGCCGGTGGCATCGCGGTCACGCGCGCCCTGCTCGCCCGCCCCGGGCTGCGCGCTGCGGTGGTGATGACGGCCATTGGCCACGGGCTGATGATCCTGGTGATGAACGCCACGCCGCTGGCGATGGAAGTCTGCGGCTTCTCGGCGGCGTCGGCGGCGCAGGTGATCCAGTGGCATGTGATCGGCATGTTTTTGCCGGCGCTGTTTTCGGGCACGCTGGTGGATCGGTTTGGTAGCCGCCCCGTGGCCGCTGTCGGCGCGGCATGCCTGGCGGCCAGCGCGGTGGTGGCGTTGTCGGGCATTTCGTTCGCCGAATTCCTGGCAAGTTCCTTCCTGCTGGGCACGGGCTGGAATCTGATGGTGATTTCGGGCACGACGCTGCTGGCCGAATCCCACGCGCCCGAAGAGCGCGGCCAGGCCCAGGCGCTGATGCAGCTGGCCAACGGTGTGGTGGCAGCGTTGATGTCCTTTGCCTCCGGGGCGCTGCTGACCGGCGTGGGATGGACCGCCATCAATGCGGTGGCCCTGCCGCTGCTGGCGGTTGCGGCCGCCCTGCTTTTTGTGCGCGGGCGCGGGGCGGCGGCCGCACCGGGCTGAGTCAGGCCACCGCCGAGCGCTCCTGCACGAAGGCTATAAAACGCTCCAGCGCCGGGTTGTTGAGCGCAGCGGGCCAGACCAGGCTGGTCTCGCACAGCGGCAGCGGCAGCGGTGGCGTGGCGGGCGATTTCGCAGCAGCCTTGCTCCGCGTCTTGCCCCCCGCAGCAGGCGCAGGTCCGAAGGCATCTGCCGCGCGGTAGACCACGCCCTCACGGCGGAACTGGGTCACGCTCTCGGGCACCCAGGCCACGCCCAGGCCGCCCCACACCAGGTTGACGATGGTCTGCATCTGGATGGCCTCTTGCGCGACCACGGGCACGCGGCCCGCGGCGTGGTACAGCGCAAAGACCGCGTCGTGCAACGACGGAACGATGCGGCGCGGAAAGATCACCAGGGGCTCCGCCAGCACGTCGGCGAAACCCACGCGTGGCGCCAAGGCCAAGGGATGATGCGCTGGCAGCGCCAGCACCAGCGGCTCCTGGGCCACGGCCAGGCGCGCCAGCTCAGGGGGGGCGAACCCGGGCGAATGCAGCATCAGGCCGGCATCCAGCTCACCGCGCGAGAAGAGTTCACGCTGCACATCGCCCGTGGCTTCTACAAGCTCCAGCGCCACCTGCGGGCACAGCAGGCGAAAGTCGCGCACCCACTGTGGCAAGCGCTCGAAGCCAATGGTCGAGACAAAGCCGAGTCGCATGCGCCCCACCTCACCTGCTGCGGCCGCACGCGCCCGCGCGGGCAAAGCCAGTGCCCGCTCCAGAAAGTCACGCACATCGGGCAACAACGCCTCGCCCGCCGGCGTCAGCGCCACGCGCCGGCGCGTGCGGTCAAACAGCATCACGCCCAGTGACCGCTCCATCTGCGCAATCGCCTGGGTAAGCGGTGGCTGCGTCATGTGCAGGCGCAGCGCAGCCCGGCCAAAGTGCAGATCTTCGGCCACGGCCACAAACTGGCGCCAGGCGCGAACGTCGATGATTGCTTCCTTCATGGTGTGGGTGCTTCATTGATATGTTTTGCATATTAATGGAGCAGGCGAAAGGGATTGGAAACGCGGACGCAAACCTCGCATACTTGCAACCCGACAGCCGAGGCACCGGCACAACACCGGTGCCCTCTCTCCCCACAACGACTCCCCCACCAGGAAAACCGCCATGGCAGACAGCAAGACGATCCCGATCCAGCCGATCAACCGCCGCAGCGCCAACATCACGCAGGGCAAATCGCGCGCACCCAACCGCTCCATGTACTACGCCATGGGCTACGAGGAAGGCGACTTCGTCAAGCCCATGGTCGGCGTGGCCAACGGCCACAGCACTATCACCCCGTGCAACAGCGGCCTGCAGAAGCTGGCCGACGCGGCCATCGCCGGCATTGAGGAAGCCGGCGGCAACGCCCAGGTGTTCGGCACGCCCACCATCTCCGACGGCATGGCCATGGGCACCGAAGGCATGAAGTACAGCCTGGTCAGCCGCGAGGTCATCAGCGACTGCATCGAGACCTGCGTGGGCGGTCAATGGATGGACGGCGTGGTGGTGGTCGGCGGCTGCGACAAGAACATGCCCGGCGGTCTGATGGGCATGCTGCGCGCCAACGTGCCCGCCATCTATGTGTACGGCGGCACCATCCTGCCCGGCCACTACAAGGGCCAGGACCTGAACATCGTGAGCGTGTTCGAGGCCGTGGGCGAGAATGCCGCCGGCAAGCTGAGCGATTTCGACCTGAAAGAGATCGAAAAGCGTGCCATCCCCGGCACCGGCTCGTGCGGCGGCATGTACACCGCCAACACCATGTCGAGCGCGTTCGAAGCTCTGGGCATCAGCCTGCCGTATTCGTCCACCATGGCCAACCCGCACGACGAGAAGATGAACTCGGCCAAGGAATCGGCCAAGGTGCTGATCGAGGCCATCAAGATGGACTTGAAGCCGCGGGACATCGTGACCAAGAAGTCCATCGAGAACGCTGTGGCCGTGATCATGGCCACCGGCGGCTCCACCAACGCGGTGCTGCACTTCCTGGCGATTGCGCACGCGGCGGGCGTGGAGTGGACCATCGACGACTTCGAGCGCGTGCGCCAAAAGACCCCGGTGCTGTGCGACCTCAAACCCAGCGGCAAGTACTTGGCTGTCGATTTGCACCGCGCAGGGGGCATCCCACAAGTGATGAAGGTACTGCTGAACGCCGGCCTGCTGCACGGCGACTGCGTCACCATCAGCGGCAAGACGATTGCCGAAGTGCTCAAGGACGTGCCTGACCAACCCCGTGCGGACCAGGACGTGATCCGCGGCATCGACAAGCCCATGTACGCCCAGGGCCACCTGGCCATCCTGAAGGGCAACCTGAGCCCCGAAGGCGCCGTGGCGAAGATCACGGGCCTCAAGAACCCCGTCATCACCGGCCCGGCACGCGTGTTCGACGACGAACAATCCGCCCTGGAAGCCATCCTGGCCGGCAAGATCGTCGCCGGTGACGTGATGGTGCTGCGCTACCTGGGCCCCAAGGGCGGCCCCGGCATGCCTGAAATGTTGGCCCCCACCGGTGCCCTGATCGGCGCGGGCCTGGGCGAAAGCGTGGGCCTGATCACCGACGGCCGCTTCTCCGGCGGCACCTGGGGCATGGTGGTCGGCCACGTGGCGCCTGAAGCTGCGGCCGGCGGCACGATCGCGTTTGTGAACGAAGGGGACAGCATCACCATCGACGCCCTGCAACTCAAACTGGAACTCAATGTGTCCGAAGCCGAAATCGCCAAACGCCGCGAAGGCTGGACCGCGCCCGCCCCAAGGTACACACGTGGCGTGCAGGCCAAGTTTGCGTTCAACGCATCGAGTGCGAGCAAGGGGGCCGTGCTGGACGCGTATTGATGCCTGAAGAGCCGGCCCACGGCCGGCTCAATGAGGCAGACCAAAACAAAACGCCCGTAGCAGACCGCTACGGGCGTTTTTTGTTGCCGTCAGTCAGGCTTGGGGATGCAGGGCCCTGATGCCGTCCTAAAAATTAACGCGGCTTGCGTGGCCGCATGCCCAGCGCTTCTTTGTTCTTGTCGATGCGGTCCTGTTTGCGCTTGTCCATCTTTTCCATAGCTTTACGCTTGGTATACCCGGTGGAATCAGCCCAGGCCCACCATAAGACGGTAGCGCCGAAGGGCGCCATCACCCACCACCAGGACCAAGTGGCGACGGGTCCGATCTCGAAATACTTCAGCGCCAGCAGCACGAGGGAAAGGCCCAGCAGGTACATCGCAATCTCCAAAAAATAGCGTCCAACCCTTGGATGACTGAGGACAAATGCGTGTCAACCCCAGTCACTACAATCTCATTAAAAGAACTGTAACTCAACCACAGGAAAACCCACCATGAAGCGTACCCTGATCACTCTGGCTATGACACTGTCGATTGCCGCGCCCGCACTGGCGGACCAGGCACTCGCCACGGCCAAGAACTGCATGGCCTGCCATGCGGTGGACAAGAAGCTGGTGGGCCCGTCTTACAAGGACGTGGCGGCCAAATACGCTGGGCAGAAAGACGCGGTGGACAAGCTTGCGGCCAAGATCATCAAGGGCGGTGCTGGCGTTTGGGGCCCCGTGCCCATGCCGGCCAACGCGCAGGTTAATGACGCCGACGCGAAGAAGTTGGCCGCCTGGGTTTTGACGCAAAAATGATTTTTGCCGGATCGGCCGGCGAACGCGAACGCAGGTCGATCGTTCGGAATCACTCAAAAAAACAGCCGCATTACTTTGTGATGCGGCTGTTCTTTTTTTTTGACCTATCGAAGATGGAAAAGTCGCTAATGTGGCACAACGTTCTATGAGTCAGGGGGTTTAGCTCTCCCTGCTCAATCACACCAGCGGCGTGACCACCTGTTGAGCTTGGTTGCGGGTGCGCAGCTGATGTTCCAGCTGACCAACATACGCGGCAGTGGCATTGTCTGACTCTTCCACGCGGGCGGCCAAACGTTGCTCCAGAGTATCCAGGCGCGCCAGCACGGCGGTGTGGGATTGGCCTTGCTGAATCTCCAGAAAATGACGCAGCTCGGTAAAACGCGATGCCTCGGCCTTGTCAGCGAGCTCGCGCTGGGCGTGAAGCTCCTTGGTGTGGCGGCGGGTCTCCATAAGCACTGAGCCTTGCAGCGACAGGACATACGCTACAAAGAAGATGGCCAGCAGGGTTGTCAGGCCTAGCATGAGCAAACCCAGCGGGCCCTCGAACGTGATCACCCCAAGGGAAATCGCAGTGGGAGTGGCCAGTGCAGGCCAGTTGAGCGCGGCCAGTGCGGCAATGGCCAGAACGGTCAGAAACAAGACGACAGAACGAAAGTTCATGGTGAAAACTCCGGTGACAGCGGTGCCGGCCATTGCCAGGATGGGCAGGCCGTTCACGCGATGCCGCCGTTGTAACGCATGCAAGTGGGGTTGATGCCGTGGTGCGGGCGATTTCAGGTGGCGTCCTACAGGGCGCGGCACACCGGAATGAATTTGGGCCTGCAGAGGCCAGCCCAGCGTTGCGGACAAGCCATGCCGGCAACCGATATTGATGAGCTGGCCGGGACTTTCATCCGCACGGTGGAGCTGTGGTCGGATTTTGTGGCCACATCACATCGCTGCGCGATATGAGTGGCCACAAACCCCGCAAGCGCTGCGCGCTGGCGCCGTTTGCACGGCGCCTTCTGGATCAGTTGAATTAACTCAATCATGCGGAGTGGAGCACCGCCGAATTTTGCGACCACATCACATCGCTGCACGATATGAGTGGCCACAAACCCCGCAAGCGCTGCGCGCTGGCGCCGTTTGCACGGCGCCTTCTGGATCAGTTGGTCTGGGCCAACTGATCCAGAATTGCGGGGTTTTCCAACGTGCTCGTGTCTTGCGTGATGGCCTCGCCCTTCGCGATGCTGCGCAGCAGCCGGCGCATGATCTTGCCGCTGCGGGTCTTGGGCAGGTTGTCGCCGAAGCGGATGTCCTTGGGCTTGGCAATCGGGCCGATTTCTTTCGCGACCCATGCGCGCAGTTCGTTGGCGATCTGCTTGGCCTCTTCGCCTGTGGGGCGCGAGCGCTTGAGCACGACGAAGGCGCAGATGGCTTCGCCGGTCACGTCGTCTGGGCGGCCCACCACCGCGGCTTCTGCTACCAGGTCGGTCTTGGAGACCAGGGCCGATTCGATCTCCATCGTCCCCATGCGGTGGCCCGAGACGTTGAGCACATCGTCGATGCGGCCGGTGATGCGGAAGTAGCCGCGATCCACGCTGCGCACCGCACCGTCGCCAGCCAGGTAGTAGCCCTTGAGCTCTTCGGGGAAGTAGGCCTTCTTGAAGCGCTCGGGGTCGTTCCAGATCGTGCGAATCATGCTGGGCCAGGGCCTTTTGATCACCAGAATGCCACCGGCCCCATTGGCCACGTCATTTCCAGTTTCATCCACGATGGCGGCGGTGATGCCGGGCAGGGGCAGCGTGCAGCTGCCGGGCACCAGCGGCGTGGCGCCTGGCAGCGGCGTGATGACGTGGCCGCCGGTCTCCGTTTGCCAGAAGGTATCAACAATGGGGCAGCGCTCGCCGCCCACGTTCTTGTGGTACCACATCCAGGCTTCGGGGTTGATGGGCTCGCCCACACTGCCCAGGATGCGCAGGCTCGACAGATCCGAGCGCGCGGGATGCACGGCCGCATCGCCCTCGGCGGCCTTGATCAACGAGCGGATCGCCGTGGGCGCGGTGTAGAAGATCGTGCACTTGTGCTTTTCGATCATCTGCCAGAAGCGGCCGGCGTTGGGGAAGGTAGGGATGCCTTCAAAGATGATCTGCGTGGCGCCTGCGGCCAGCGGGCCGTAGGCCACGTACGTGTGGCCGGTGATCCAGCCAATGTCGGCCGTACACCAGAACACGTCGTCGGGGCGCAGGTCAAAGGTCCAGTCCATGGTGAGCTTGGCCCACAGCAGGTAGCCACCGGTGGCGTGCTGCACGCCCTTGGGCTTGCCGGTGGAGCCGCTGGTGTACAGGATGAACAGCGGATGCTCGGCGCCCACGGCCACAGGAGCGCATTCGGTGCTTTGCCCAGCCAGCGCTTCGTCAAAGGTCTTGTCGCGCCCAGCCACCATGTTGCAAGCCGTGGCCGTACGCTGGTAGACGAAGACGTTGCGGACGGTGTCGCAGCCGCCTGCGGCCAGGGCCTCGTCGATGATGGCCTTGAGCGGCAGCTCCTTGCCGCCACGCATCTGGTAGTTGGCAGTGATGACGGCCACGGCGCCCGCGTCGATGATGCGTTCTTGCACGGCTTTGGCACTGAAGCCGCCGAATACCACGCTGTGTGTGGCGCCGATGCGCGCGCAGGCCTGCATGGCAATCACACCCTCGATGGTCATGGGCATGTAAACCAGCACGCGGTCGCCCTTGCTTACGCCGTGGGCCTTGAGCGCGTTGGCAAACTGGCTTACGCGGGCCAGCAGCTCCTTGTAGGTGATCCGGGTGACGGTGCCATCGTCAGCCTCAAAAACGATGGCGGTCTTGTTTTCGACGGGCGTGCCGATGTGGCGGTCCAGGCAGTTGGCCGAGGCGTTGAGCTCGCCGTCATCAAACCATTTGAAGAAAGGAGCGTTGGACTCGTCCAGGGTGCGGGTAAACGGCTTGGTCCACTGCACGTTCTCGCGTGCCAGGCGTGCCCAGAAGCCTTCGAAGTCGTTGTCGGCCTCGGCGCACAGCGCGTCATAACCTGCCATGCCCGATACGCGGGCGGCCTTGACGATGGCGTCTGCGGGTGGGAACACGCGGTTCTCGACCAATACGGACTCGATCGCGGATGTGGGCGCACTCATGGTTTGTCTCCTGGTTTTGATGAAGGTGTCTGACTGCGTCCGGTGGCCGTGAAGGAGCACCCCATGCCTGCCAGAGCGTCTTATTCGAATTGGGCGGTACTGTCGACCGCAGCACTTACAAGCCACTGACTGGCACGAAGCTTACAGAAACCGGTCGCCTCCCCGACTGGGCGAAAGGCACAGCGCGAAAGGGGCTGTCACGCCACACCCCTAAAATCGCGCGACCCAAAACCCACCCTCCACTCCATGTCCAACCCCAAAAAAATTCCTGGTACCCCGTCCCCCATGCGGCCCCTGCCCTCGCTGATCTTCGCCAGCCGGTGGCTGCAACTGCCGCTGTACCTGGGCCTGATCCTTGCCCAGGCGGTGTACGTCTTCCACTTCTGGGTGGAGCTGGTGCACCTGATCGAGGCGGCGTTTGGCAACACGGCGGCGCTCAAGCAACTGGTGTCCAGCATCGGCTACAAGAGCGACTTCGAGGTCACCGCCCTCAATGAGACCATCATCATGCTGGTGGTACTGGCGCTGATCGATGTGGTGATGATCTCCAACCTGCTGATCATGGTGATCGTGGGCGGTTACGAAACCTTCGTCTCGCGCCTGCACCTTGAAGACCACCCCGACCAGCCCGAATGGCTGAGCCACGTGAACGCCTCCGTGCTCAAGGTCAAGCTGGCCACCGCCATCATCGGCATCAGCTCGATCCACTTGCTCAAGACCTTTATCAACGCCGCCAATTACGACACCAAGGTGCTGATGTGGCAGACCATCATTCATGTGGTGTTCCTGCTCAGCGCGCTGGCCATTGCGATGACAGACCGTCTGATGGCACACAGCCCGGACAAGCACTGAATCCGATCGGGCATGCTGCGAAGGACGTGCCTGGCACTGACAGCGCAGAGGTGGCCGCCCAAGCCGGGACTGGCGATTGCAGCCCCGGCGGCTTACGTCACGATGAAGCAGCGCGCAATGCACGACTCTGACTGCTGCGTCCGTCGTCCCGCACCGCCTTCAATGCAACAGAACCTTCCACCCGAAGATTGATGCTTTAGGGCATTGAAGATGTTCCCACGAGCTGGGCAAGCCTCAGCGACCAGCAGGTGCGGGAGTGTCACGACCTCGTAAGGATTTGCGCGGCGCGAACTGGTCACGCGCTTCATCGCACTGCACTGTACATCTCATTACGCTTTCGCTGCGGGCGCCAGGAACTTTTCCCCCAGCCCCAACGAAAATCCAAGGCGCCCCACGGCTGTCTGATGCCTGTGGGCCATCGGGTATCCGCCCTCGTTCTGCGCCTCTCCCTTCATTCCATGCACACCAAATTTCTTGCCCCACGCTTTCTGGGCCTGGCTCCGCTTTTGTTGCTCGCCTTGCTCGGATGCAGTCCCAAGTCTGACTCGACCACGGCAGAAACCCCCGCAGCCACTGCTGTCGCCGGGGCCGCCGCACCCGCCGCACCAGAAAAAACTGCCGAGCCCACGCCGGCCCCCGCAGCAGACCATCTCAACGCCAAGCTGCAGACCTACATCAACTGCTACAACAAGCTGGACGAGCGCGCGCACCGCACCATCACCCGCTATTCCAGCTGGGTCAAAGACATGAAGGCAGGGCCCACAGGGACTGAGAAAGTGGTCTACGGCCTCTATTCGATCTCTAGCGAAGACGTGACAGCCTGCGTGGCGGAGTTCGCGCAAGCGGCCGCCCTGCGGCCAGCACTGCCTGAGCTCGACTCCGCCGGGAAGGCTTACATGGTTGCGCTCACGGCCATGGACAAGCTGGTGGCCGACGCCTATACCTACTACGACCGCGACAACTACAAAGACGACAAGTTTGCCAAGGGCAAGGCCATCCACGGCCCGCTGGCATCCAGCTTTGAGAGCTTTTCACAGGCCAGCACGGCGTTCTCGAAGGCTCTGGATGTAGAGAACGACAACCTGCTCGCCGCCCAACTGGCGCAGATCGAAAAAACCCAGGGCCGCAAGCTGCCCTACTACCAGATGGCGCTGATGGCCAAGGCCAAGAGCCTGTCCGAAGTGCTGGGCGATGAGACCTTCGACGCCGCTGTCGCCACGCCGCGTCTGCAGGCCTATGAGGCCATGGCCGATGAAGCCATGGCTTTTGTCAAGCCGATCAAGGACGGGGTACCGTACGGCTGGTCGAGCTTTGAGCGCACGGCCGAAGAATTTCGCAAGGCCTCCAAAGAGCGCTTTCGGCGGGTTCGCGACAAGGTGCCCTACAGCGATGGCGAGCGGATGATGCTCAAGCCCGGAAGCGGCTGGATGGTAGAAGGCAGCAGCGAAAAACTGATCAAGGCCTACAACGACCTCGTGAACGCCAGCAACGCGATGTAGCGCGCCAGGCTAGGGAGCTGAGGCACGCGGTCCCCCACTCCTCAATTTCTCCTCAATCGGGCGGCAAAGTGCAGGCCATACCCACTTGCAGGAGAAATCCATGGACCGCAGCACCCTTTCGCAGACCTCCACCGCCCTCACCGCCGCCGCCGTGCAGGCGCCTGCCAACCGCCGCTTTGCGCTGAATGCCCTGGGCTCGCTGGGCGTGGCGACCCTGTTCGGCTGCGGCGGCGGCAGCGACACCGAGACCACCACCGACACCACGGGTACCGGCACTGGGACCGGCACGGGCACGGGCACGGGCACGGGCACTGGAACCGGAACGGGCACAGGTACAGGGACCGGCACCACCACCACAACCTGCTCGGTCGTTCCGGAAGAAACCGCCGGCCCCTACCCGGCCGATGGTTCCAACGCCAGCAACAACACCTACAACGTGCTCGCACTCAGCGGCATCGTGCGCTCGGACATCCGCAGCTCGATCGGGTCGTCCACCCAGGTCAGCGGCGTGCCGCTCACCATCACGATCACGCTGACCAACACCAAGGCCAGCTGCGCGGCGCTTTCCGGCTACGCCATTTACCTGTGGCACTGCACGCAGGACGGCAACTACTCCGTCTACACCACCAGCAACATTGCCGACAACTACCTGCGCGGCGTGCAGGCCACTGATGCCAGCGGCACTGTCACCTTCACCACCATCGTGCCGGGCTGCTATTCAGGCCGCATGCCACACATGCACCTGGAGGTCTACCCCACGCTGGCATCGGCCAACAACGCCAGCAACAAGATCAAGACCACGCAGCTGGCCTTCCCCACAGCGCTGCTCAGCACCATCTACAGCGCCAACTCGGGCTACAGCTCCAGTGTGCGCAACCTGGCTTCCCTGTCCTTTGCCACCGACGGCATCTTCAGCGACGGCACCGACCTGGAGATGACCACCATGCAGGCCAACAGCGGCGGCGGATATTCGGCCAGCATCACGATTTCTATTGCAGTTTGATCTGTCACCCTGAGTCGCTTCGGCGCCTTCCCCCAAGGAGGGGCGCCCCCAGTGCGGCAGGGCGGCCCTTGCACGGGGGCCCTGGCACGAGGCCGCGCCGGCTTCAAGCGGCGGATCCGACTTGCTGGACGCCCTTTCTCCACCAACCCTAGAAAAAACCATGCCTTTCCAACCTATTCGTCACCACTTGCTGGCCCGCGTGGCCCTTGCGACCGTGCTCACTGCAGCATCCGCCGCCCCCGTGCTCGCGCAATCCCAGGGCCGCCAGGCCCCACCCGCTCCTCCACCCGAGGCCTATGCCGCCTGCAAGGGCAAGACCGAAGGCGCCAGCGTCACGCTGACCATGCCGGACGGCAAATCGCTCACCGGCACATGCCGCACAATGGGCGGCACCCTGGTGGCCATGCCCGCCGGCGGCCCCGGTGGCGCGGGCGGCCCGCCACCCGCCCGTTGACCTGCCCCTAAGAACCTGTTCAAAGTCTTTTCGGGGTCGCGCAACTGCCTTGCCGGGAGGGGATGCAAGGCGCGGTGCGCAGCCAATAGCTAGGCTATTGGCAATCGCCGCAACGCTGCAGACCGCCCGGCAAGGCACTTGCCCGAAGGGTTGGGGCGAAATCGGGCGATTGGACGCCCCGGCTGCTTGCATTGGCATGAGCCCATGCGGCGCATCCGAAGCATCCACTCCTCCCGATTGCGCTCCAACGCGATCCCCGAAAAGACTTTGAACAGGTTCTTAAATGCCCGCCCTGACCCTTCACCGCAAAGCCTTCATCACCCTGGCCGCCCTGCTGCTGGCCTTGCTGCTGATCTTTGCGGGCTTTTCGCGGCTGGGCTTGCAACGGGGCCTGGGGCCCTATGTGGCCGAGATCGAAGTCACGCGCATGGGCTGGCTGGCCGAGCGCCTGCAGGCGCACTACACCGAGACCGGCGGGTGGGAGAGCTTGCGCAGCCAGCCCATGCTGTGGAGCCGGCTCAGCCACCCTGCGTGGAGCAGCGGACGCGCCACCACCGGCACCCGCCCGCGCACAGAAGGCAGCGCACCACCCGAGCCACCGGAGTTCAGCGGCCTCGGCCCGCCACCCGCCCGTTGACCTGCCCCTAAGAACCTGTTCAAAGTCTTTTCGGGGTCGCGCAACTGCCTTGCCGGGAGGGGATGCAAGGCGCGGTG
>SDXZ01000043.1 GCA_004210805.1 Acidovorax sp. | reverse complement strand
GGCACGCGGATGCCGCCTTCGAGCAGCTCGGTCTTCTGGCCGGTGAACGGCCAGGTCTTGGAAAAACGCTCGCCGCCGTTGTCGCTGGTGAACACCACGATGGTGTTGTCCGCCAGGCCCTGCTCCTTGAGCGCGTGCAGCACCTGGCCCACGGCGCCATCGAGCGACCGGACCATCTTGCCGTAGGTGTGCAGGTTGCCGCCGTCGTAATGAAAGAGGTCCTTGAGGCCCAGCGAGACCTCTTCGTCCTCGGGCCCCACCCAGGGCCAGTGTGGCGCGGTGAAATGCAGCGACAAAAAGAATGGCTTGCTGCCGGCGCTGCGCTCGCGCAGCCAGCCCGATGCCTCGTCGGCCAGCAGTTGCGTGTAGTAGCCCACACGCTCCACCGGCACCTCGCCTTCGTACAGATCGCGCGGCACGGCTTCGCCCACGCCGGGCTTGTGCGTGAAGTAGTCGATGGCGCCGCCGTAATTGCCAAAGAAGCGGTCGTAGCCGCTCTTGAGCGGGCCGAACGTGGGCAGGCTGCCCAGGTGCCACTTGCCGATAAGGGCCGTGTCATAGCCCGCATCGCGCAGCAGCGACGGCAGCGTGGGGTGCTCGGGCGGCAGGCCGTACACATGGGCCTTGCGCACCAGGGGCTCCTCGAGCCCGCCGCGCAGGCGGTACTGGTAGCGCCCGGTGATGAGCGCAAAACGCGTGGCGGAGCACACCGCCGAATTGGCATAGGCCTGCGTGAAGCGCACGCCCTCGCCCGCCAGCGCATCGAGGTGCGGTGTTGCAAAGTCGGTCTGGCCGTACACGCCCAGGTCGGCCCAGCCCAGGTCGTCGGCCAGGATGAAGACGATGTTGGGCGGTGCGGCGGCGGCGCCAGGGTTGCTGGCGCCCGCCGTGGTGGTCGCGGTCGTGCTCATGCTGCAGCCTTGGCTTTGCCGGCGGCATCGGTCTCGCGCCACTGCTTTTCCAGCTTCAGGTCCTTGACCGCCTGCTGCACAAAGCCGGGCTCGAACCAGGCCTTCACATCAAAACCCTGGCGCAGCAGGCCGAGCTTGAGGCCGTCGCTCAGCACGCCTTCGTAGCCGGCCACAAAACCGTCGTCGATTAGCGGCGAGTAGCGGGTGCCCAGCACATCGCCCGCCAGCTCTTCGCGGAACGACAGCTCGGGGTTGCCGCTGTTTTCGGCATACAGCTTGACGATGGCCTCTCGGTGCGTCTCTTGCGAAGCCCAGTGCGCGGCGCGCACCACCTGGCGCACAAAGCGCTGCACGAGCTGCGTCTGCTGGGTGGTGAACTCCTCGGTGGCCAGGATGCCCGAGTTGATGGTGTAGGCCGGGCCCCGGCCCTTGGTGCTGAGCGCAATGCTGACGCCCTGCTCCTTGAGCAAGAACAGATCCGAGCCCCCAAACGTGGCATCGATCTGCCCCGACACCACGGCCGACTTGGATGTAGGCCAGTCCATGTTGATGAGCTTCACGTCCTTTTCGGTCAGGCCCGCGCTGGCCAACAGGTTGTCAAACGTGCGCTGGTAGGCCGTGCCCTTGAGCACGGTGACCTTCTTGCCCTTGAGGTCGGCCACGGTCTTGATGCTGGCACCCGGCGCGGTGGCCAGGTAGCTGTTGCTGCCCCGGCCCGTGGCGGCGACAAAACGCGTGGGCAAGCCGCGTGCGCGGCCGATGATCGCGGCCAGGTCGCCCAGCGAAACGATGTCGAGCTGCTTGGCCGACAGTGCCTCGTGCACCGCCGGGCCCGCGCCGCGAAAGAAGTTCCACTCGACCTTGATGCCGTCCTTGGCGAACTCTTCCTCCAGCCACTTGTTGGCCTGCACGATGGCAAACACGCTGCCACCGGGTGACGGCTTGCCCGCGGTGCCCAGGTCGGGCGAGCCGATGCGGATGACCTTTGCAGGGCTTTGTGCGCGCAGCAGCATGGGGGCGGCCAGCGTGGCGGCGCCGGTGGCGAGCACGGCGCGGCGTGAGAGTTGGAGCGCAGGATGGGAGGTCGGTGCGGAAGTCATGAGGAAAAGCTCGTCAAAAAATCGAATGGAGAAATCGGGGAAACGTCAGATCGCAAACTGCCACTGCGCCGCCGGTGCCAGCTGCTCGCCGCGCTTGAGTGGGGGCTCTGCCAGGTCGGCCGCGGCGTGGCCCGCAAACTCGCGCAACACGCTGTCTTTGACCGCCGTGAACGCATACGCCGTGCGCTCGCGCGGGTGTGGCACCTCCACCGGCACGATGCGGCGGATGCGCCCCGGGCGCGGCTCCATCACCACCACGCGGTCGCCCAGGTACACGGCCTCTTCCACGTCGTGCGTGACCAAAATCATGGTGATGCCCTCTTGCTGCCAGATGCGGTGCAGCTCCTGCTGCAGGTGGGCGCGGGTCATCGCATCGAGCGCACCAAAGGGTTCGTCCAGCAGCAGGATGTCGGGCCGGTTGACCAGCGCACGCGCAATTGCCACGCGCTGCGACATGCCACCCGAGAGCTGGTGCGGGTAGGCCTTTTCAAACCCCTGCAGACCCACCAGCTCGATGTGTTCGCGCACCGTGGCGCGCTGCTGGCCTTCGGTCAGGTCCGAATTGAGCAGGCCCAGCGCCACGTTCTTCTCGACCGTGAGCCAGGGGAACAGGCGGTGCTCTTGAAACACGATGCCGCGGCTCAGGCTGGTGCCCACGATGCGCTGGCCGCCCAGCAGAATCTCGCCCCGGTAGTCGGCCTCCAGGCCAATCACCAGGCGCAGCAGGGTGGACTTGCCGCAGCCGCTCGATCCCACAATGCTCACGAACTCGCCGGGCTCGATGGTCAGGTCGATGTTCTGCAGCACGGGCAAGGGCTCGCCCTTGACCTCGTACTGCTTGTTCAGGCCGCGAATGGCCAGGGTTCCGGCGTGTGCCATGGTGAGTCTCTTTCAATCAGGGGTTCAATACTGGGCGACAGTGCGGTCGCGCCACGACAGCAGGCGCTTCTCGAGCGCGGCCAGCAGCCAGTTCAGCGCAAAGCCCACCAGCCCGATGACCACCACGCCAAACAGCACAAGGTCCATCCAGAAGTGCTCGCGCCCGTCGATGAGCGTGTTGCCAATGCCCTTGCCCGAGGCCAGCAAATATTCGGCCCCCAGCGTAGCCAGCCAGGTGTAGATGAGCGACAGCTGGATGCCCGTGAACAGCGAGGGCGCTGCGGCCGGCGCAATCACGCGGGCCAGGGTCTGGCCCACGCTGAACTCGTACACCCTGGCAACCTCCAGGTATTCGCGCGGCACGCTGCGCAGGCCCTCAAAGGTGTTGAGCACCACCGGGAAGAACGCAGCCATCGCAACAAAGGCGATCTTGGCGGCGTCGCCGAGGCCGAACCACATCGACAGCATCGGGATCCACGCAAACAGCGAAATCTGCTTGAGCGTGTGAAACGTGGGCCCCACCAGCCGCTCTGCCCAACGCGACCAGCCCAGCAGCGCGCCCACCACCAGCCCGATGCTGGAGCCGATCACAAACCCCCAGGCCATGCGCCACAGGCTGGCCGACAGCGCCACCCACAGATCCCCACTGGCCACTTGCGCCACGCCGCGCTGCCACACCGCCAGCGGGGACACCAGCAGCGGCGAGGTGGACCAGCCCGACTGCACGGCCCACCACCACACGGCCACGATGGCTGCGGGCAGCACCCAGCCGCGCAGGCGCTGGGGCACGCGTTGAAAAACGTTGATGAATGACGATGACGATGACGACGAAGAAGACATGAGTGCGACCCTCTCGTGTTTACAGGCCCGGCTTGCGCCAGCGCAGCAGCCATGCCTCGGTAGAAGCAAGCAGCTTGTCGAGCACAAAACCCACAATGCCCACGGCCAGCACGGCGGCCAGCACCACATCGAGCTGAAACAGCTGGCGCCCGTACACGATCAGAAAACCGATGCCTTCAGAGGACGCCAGCAGCTCGACCACCACCAGCGCCAGCCAGGCGTGCGTGAGGCCGTAGCGCACGCCGTTCCAGATGGGCGCGGTGGCGGCAGGGAACACCACCTTGCGCAGCATTTGCCAGCGGGTAAAGCCGTACACGCGCGCCACTTCGACATAGCGGTTGGGCACGCTTTGGATGCCCTGGCAGGTATTGATGACCACGGGCACCAGCGCCGCCTTGGCAATCAGCAAGAACTTGAGGCCTTCGTCGATGCCCACCAGCAGGATGAGCAGCGGCAGCCAGCCAATCACCGGCACCTGGCTGAAGGCCTTGAACAAAGGGAACACGTAGTCGCGAAAGGTGGGGAACAGGCCCATGGCGCCACCCAGCAGCAGGCCCAGCGCCAGCCCGATGCCAAAGCCCGCGAAGACGCGGACCATGCTGATGCGCACGTTGTCCCACAGCTCACCGCTGACCAGCATTTCGGAGAACACCTTGAACACCGCACCGGGCGGCGGCAGCACCTGCTCGGGCACCCAGCCCAGGGTGGCAGACAACTGCCACAGCGCCAGGACCGCGAGTGGAAAAGGCCAGGCCCACAACCAACGCCAGCTCCAATGCGCGCTGCGGGTGGGCGCCGTGGTCCGGCTGCGGGCTGCTGGCAGATCAGCGTGGGTGCTGGCGCCATGGCGCACGTCCGCCGGGGCTGCGGTAGCGGGATTCAACGCGGGGACGGACATCTTCTATTCCTTTCTGGCCAGCGGGCATCGGGTGGACGCAGCCATCGCTAACAACGAAAAGGAATGTAGAAGAAGTTTCTTATAAATATAAATGGTTAATAATCATATGCAATGACACAGATGTTTGCGGCATGAGCACGGGCCTGGACGTTATGAGGCGGTGAGAAAGGGGGGCTGTGAGGATGCCTTCCGCCATGCCCAAATGTCTTTGCATCGACAGTCATTTCCTGCGCCGGTGCATAGCATGGGTCCATGACCAACTCGCCCACTCATGCATCGCCACACGCGCATCCTTTTCGGCGTGACGGCACCGTCAACCTTCCCGCCGAGGCGCTGCAGCAGGCGGTGGATTGGGCCATCGTCTCCAGGCGCAGCATCCGCGCGTTTCTGCCCACACCCGTGGCCCTGGAAGAAGTGCACGCCATCCTGGACGTGGCCCGCCACGCAGCATCCGGCATGAACACCCAGCCCTGGCGCGTGCATGTGCTCCGCAACGCGGCCAAGCAGCGGCTCAGCGATGCCATCGCCGCCGTCGACAACGACCCGGAAGCATCGGCGGGGCTGTCAGAGCCCTACCACTACTACCCCACAGACTGGGTGCCACCGTATGTGGACCGGCGCCGCAAGGTGGGCTGGGACCTGTATGGACTGCTCGGGATCGGCAAGGGCGACAAGTCGCGCATGCATGCACAGCACGGCCGCAACTACCACTTCTTTGAGGCACCAGTAGGGTTGATCTTTACGGTGAGCCGGATCATGCAGGCTGGCAGCCTGATGGACTACGGCATGTTTTTGCAAAGCGTGATGGTGGCCGCCCGCGCGCGCGGGCTCGACACCTGCCCCCAGGTAGCGTTCACGAAATTCCACGAGGTCATCCATGCCGAGCTGGGCATTGCCGAGACCGAGATGGTGGTCTGCGGCATGAGCCTGGGACATGCCGACCCCGCCTGCATCGAGAACACGCTGGTGACGGAGCGCGAGAGCGTCGAGTCTTTCACCACTTTCCACCCCTGACCGCGCCGCGACGGAGACCCCCGATGGACCACAACCTCCACCACAACCCCTACGAGCAGGGCCTCGCGCGCACACCTGCCAACCACCTGCCGCTCACGCCGCTGGGTTTTTTGGACCGCAGTGCGCAGGTGCACCCTGAAGGCATCGCCGTGGTGCATGCCGGCAGCACGCAGACCTGGGCGCAGACGCGCGAGCGTGCCTACCGATTGGCCAGCGCCTTGGTTCGGCGCGGCGTGCGGCGCGGCGACACCGTCGCCATCCTCGCGCCCAACACGCCCGCCATGCTGGAGGCGCACCTGGGCATCCCGTTGTGCGGCGCGGTGATCAACGCCATCAACTGCCGGCTCGATGCAGAGGGCATTGCCTTCATCCTGCGCCACGGCGAGGCGCGCGTGCTGCTGGTGGACAGCGAGTTCGCAGCACTAGCAGCGCAGGCGGCCGCAGGCTGCGCCGAGCCACCGTTGGTGGTCGCCATCCACGATGCGGGCATGCCTGTGCAGCCGGCCTTTGGCGCGATCGACTACGAGACCCTGCTGGCCGAAGGCGACCCCGCCTTCGAAGGCCTGTGGCCCGAGGACGAATGGGACCCGATTGCGCTGAACTACACCTCGGGCACGACCGGAGACCCCAAGGGCGTGGTGCCCAGCCACCGCGGGGCCTACCTCATGAGCCTGCTGCAGATGACGGATTGGGCGATGCCGCGCAATCCCGTCTACCTGTGGACGCTGCCGATGTTCCATGCCAACGGCTGGTGCTTCACCTGGGCCGTCACGGCGGCCGCGGGCACACACGTGTGCCTGCGCAAGGTCACGGCCAAGGCGATCTTCGAGGCTATTACCGAGCACGGTGTGGACCATTTCTGTGCCGCGCCCACGGTGCTGGCCATGCTGGCGAATGCGCCGGCGCTCGAGCGCATCGTGCTGCCGCGCAAGGTGCGTGTGCTCACGGCGGGCTCGCCGCCGCCCGCTGCCATCCTGCAGGCGATTGCGGCGATGGGCTTTGACGTGGACCATGTGTACGGCATCACCGAGGTCTCGGGCACACCCGTGAGCTGCGTGCGCCAGCCGGGCTGGGCCGCCCTGCCCGAGGCCGGGCGCGCCCAGCTGCAGGCCCGCCAGGGCGTGCGCGCCGCTGCGCTGGAGCACCTGCGCGTGCTGCACCCGGAGACGCTGCAACCCGTGCCAGCCGACGGCGTGACCGCTGGCGAAATCATGATCCGGGGCAACACGGTGATGAAGGGCTACCTCAAGAACCCAACCGCCACGGCCAAGGCCTTCGAGGGGGGCTGGTTTCACACCGGCGACATCGCGGTGTTGCACCCCGATGGGTATGTGCAGATCACCGACCGATCCAAGGACGTGATCATCTCGGGCGGCGAAAACATCTCGTCGGTGGAGGTGGAAGACGTGCTGCACCGCCACCCCGCCGTGCTGCTGGCCGCGGTGGTGGCGCAGCCCGACGAGCGGTGGGGCGAGGTGCCTTGCGCCTTCGTGGAGCTCAAGCCCGATGCGGTGGGCAGCGTGACCGCCGAGGAGCTGATCGATTTTTGCCGCAGCCGCCTGGCCCGCTTCAAATGCCCGCGCCAGATCATCTTTGACGCACTGCCCCGCACGGCCACGGGCAAGATCCAGAAGTTCCGCCTGCGCGAGATCGCGGGCAGCCGCGAGGCAATCACCAGGCTGGCGCAGGTTCAGGCAGAGCCCGCAGGCTGAGCGTTCATCCTTCTCGTGCGATGGCCTGCAGCACCTGCAGGTCGATCACCTCGATGGAACCGTAGCCCAGGCGGATGGCGCCCCGGTCCTGCAGCTCCTGCAGCGCCCGGTTGGCCACCTGGCGCGACACGCCCGACAGGCGCCCCAGCTCCTCCTGCGACAGCGTGATGCGCCGCGCGGTGTTGGGAAACAGCGCATCGTTGAACAGCCCAGACAGGCTGTGCGCCACCTGCGCCGTGGTGTCGCCGAGCCGGTCGGTCTGCACCAGCGCCACGTAATGGGCCAGGCGCGCATTGAGCTGCCCGATCAGCCACAGCGCAAACGGGTGGCTCTCGTGCAGCAGCCGCAAGAACTCGCTGCGCGGCAGCAGGGCCACCACGCTGTCGGTCAGCGCTGTCACGGCGTAAGGCCGGGGCTCGTCCTTGAGCACCGATCCCTCGCCGAACCATGCACCCGATGGGACACCCGCAAACGTGCTGGTGCGGCCTTCGGCCGTGATGTTGTCCAGCTTGAGCATGCCCTCCATCACGCCGGCCCAGTGCGCCGTGGGCGTGCCGCGCGCAAACACCGCGCTGCCGGCAGCGTAGCTGCGCACTGCAATCGCCTTGCGCACGCGCGCAGACTCCTCGGCGGTCAGGCTGGAGGTCCAGGATGAACTGGAGAGAAACGAATCGAGGGAGTCGGAAGTCATCGTTATTTTTGGCTCAAGCTTCGCGCAAATTGTCAGGGAGATTGCGCGGTGCGCCAATGCGCTCATACCCGTGCACGGGCCCAAAAAAGCACAACCTTGTGCGGGCATGGATAGCGGCTCGGGAAGTGGACGACCCAACGCCCTGATCCTCGAAAGTGGAATTCAGCCCACCGGTGCTGTCGTGGGCAGGATTTGCGCTGGGGATCCCTAAGAGCGAATCACAAAACTCAGCGAGCGGTTGTGGCTAGGGGCTGCGTCGCAGGCAGTACGGGTAGTACAACCAGGGCGCAGCAACGACGCCAGAGGAGTTTTGTTAGCTGCTCTAAACGCGCTGTCCCCGCCCGCGCGCTTTCGCCTGGTAAAGCAAGACATCGGCGCGCTCGATGAGGTTGTTCCACGGTTCGTCCGTCGCGTAAGACACCCCCACACTGGCGCCGATCTGCACTTTTCGGCCACCAATATCGAAGGGTTCCGCAGCCGCTGCCACGACCTTGTCGGCGACCAGGTTGGCGGCTTCCTGCCCCGGCATATTGAGCAGCACGATCACAAACTCGTCGCCTCCCACCCGAGCGACAAGGTCATCGGGACGCACCAGCCGGCCAAAACGCGCGGCCACCGCCTTGAGCAGCATGTCCCCGACGGGGTGCCCATAGGTGTCGTTCACCGGCTTGAATCGGTCCAGGTCCACGAACAACACCGCCACGCCCGCCGTTGGCGATCGGGCAATGCGCTGCAGGCGGCTTTCCAGGCCGTGGCGATTCAAAAGGTCGGTGAGGGGATCGCGTTCACTCAAGCCGATGAGGCGCAACTCCCTTTGCTTGTGCACGGTCACGTCATCGAGCACCGCGACAAACCCGTCGGGGTCCCCTCGTTCCGACTTTCTGGGGATCAGCGTGATCATCATGTTGCGCTGGCGGCCGCCGATCGGAAGGTCCAGTTCAAAAGAAGTGGGTTCGCCGGCAAGTGCCTTCCGCACAAAATCCATGCTGGCGGCCTGCCCCTTGGCTCGCATAAGGTCTTCGATTTTCTGCCCGGCGATGTCGACCCGGGACAGGCCCATGAGGCGTTCGAACGCGGAGTTCACGAACTCGTAGCGCCCCTCCCGGTCGACGACGGCGATGATGTCCGGGATGGCCTCGGCAATCGAGCTCAGCGTGCGCTGCTGGCGAAAGAGGTCCGCACGGGCCCGCGTCTGGGCGGTGATGTCCCGCATCATGGCGGTGTAGCGGATCGGCTTTCCGTTGGCATCCCGGTGGGCCAGAACGGTGTGGTTGACGGCAATCACACCGGCTTGAACCACCACCGCGCTCTCGCCCATCCATACGCCCGTCTGGTGCACGGCGGGCATGACCTCCGACGCGTACCGCTGGGTTGTCTCCGGGGTGTTGAAATCGGTGAAGTGGTGTTGCGTCACGTCGTACGACGGGTCATACCCCAAGGCCCGGCGCGCAGCCGGGTTCATGTAGGTCACACGCCCGTCGCTGCCGGCCTGCACGACGAGGTCGGGCGTCACTTCCACGATCTGCGTCAACACGCGCAATGACTCGTCCGCCAGCTTGCGGGCGCTGATGTCCTGCAGCGCACCGACGACCCGGACCGGCGCGCCGGCGGCATTGAACTCGGTTTCGCCGATGGCCCGCACCCACACCCTCTCGCCACCGGGCGTGCGAAGCGGGGCTTCAATTTCCCACGTCTCGCCGGTCTGGATGCCGCGCTCAAAGGCAGCGATCAACCGTTCCTGCGCGCCATCTTCATAGAACTCGATCACCGAAGGCAACGTGGGCTCAAAGTTGTCCCCCACGCCGTGGATGCGCCGGACCATGGGTGTCCAGTGAACAACGTCCGTGAGCAAGTCCACAGTCCACGCCCCCACCAGGGCCAGTTCGCCCGTGCGCTGCAGCAGGTCTTGGTGGGAGCGCAGTTCGCGCTCTACAGCCTGGCGCGCGGAAATGTCGCGAATGAATGCGGTCGCACCAATGCCGTCCGGCATCTTCAACGGCGCAATCGAAAGCTCGATGGGAAAAGCGTGGCCGTTCTTGTGCAAGGCTTCCACCTCAAAACGCCGGCGGAGCACGGGGCCGTCGCCGGTGCGCTGCAAGCGGGCCATGCCGTACAGGTGCGCGCTGCGCATTTCAAGGGGGATGATGAGCTCGTGCATCGGTCGACCGACCGCCTCTGCATAGGTCCACCCCAGGGTCACTTCGGCCTGGTGATTCCATTCGGTGATGAGCCCGTGGGCGTCGATGCTCAAAAACGCGTCCTGCGCACTGATCAGCATGCTCTCGAACGGCCCGATGCCTGGGCTCGGCACCTGTGGCCCCGCCGAAGAGCCTGGGCCCGAGGCGGGGCTGGAATCCCAATCGGCGCCCAGTGGTTTTTGCGCGTCCCAACGCGGGCGGTGCTTTAAATGCAGGGCCTGGGTGGAGTGCACCAGGCTTTGGTCGTCCAGGGTTCCGACCGCCACCTTGATGGTGTCGGGCTGGTCGTCGTCCAGACAAAACAGCTGGCTGCCACACTGCGGACAGAACTGGCGCACCGCGCGGTCAGGAGCCCGCCAGGTCTGCAGCGGCCCATAGGTTCTTAGCGTGGCACGGCTTCCCGTCACCCAGGCCATGTCTGCGCCACCCGACGACCGGCGGCAGGTTTCGCAGTAGCACACGGCGGCGTCAAGCTCCACAGCGTGCACAACATACTCGGCGCGGCCACAAGCGCATTTGCCTCTCAAACTCACGGAAGCAGTATTCATCCTAAGCCTTGCGTTCGATGCAGTGCGGCCCCCGGCGTCGAGTGCCCCACCTGCTCTGTGGTCAGATTGGCAAGGGCACTGCGGCAAACGCCGAGGGCCAGGCCAGCCTGTTGCACACAGTGTGCGACCAGCCCCTGAGCCTGCAGTCGAACCACTTTAAACGCCAGCCTTCACAGGTGCAACCAACAGGCCATCCACAGCCCGGAACGCCCGGAGATCAGGCAAAAAAAAACCGCCTGGCACAACGTGCAAGCGGTTTGAAGGAAACGGTGGCCGGCACCGGTTGGATGCCCGGCCATCCGCCGAAGCGCAAGAAGCTAGAGTCCGGCCAACTCGCCATTGGCGCCATAGACCGGCCAGTACCCTTCCAGCTTGAGATCCTTGAGGGCAGCGTCCAGGTAGCGGCGGTCAAACCAGCTGTCGATCTCGGGCTTCTTGCGGATGAGCTTGAGCTTGTAGGCCTCGTCCGCGGCGTCCTTGTAGCGCGCCACCAAAAACGGATCGAGCAGCGGCGACAGGCGCACGCGCAGCGGCTGGCCGATAAAGTCCTCGCGCCAGACCTTCTCGGGGTACTCGGCCTTGCCCCACAGCGCAAACAGCTCAGCGCGGCGGTCTTCTTGCGAATACTTGTGGGCGTAGCGCACCACGGTCTTGACCACCCGTTCCACCACCTGGGGGTTGCGTGCGGCAAAGTCGTCGGCAACCATCAGCGCCGTCTGGCGCGTGTATTTGTAAGAGTCTGCAGAGGCCGACCAGACCACCTTGGCCAGGCCCTGGTCGCGCAACCTGAACAAGCCCACGTAGCCAAACGCCGCGTCAATGTCCTTGTTGATCAATGCGGCATCGGCACTGGGGAAGTCCAGGTTGATGAGCTTCACGTCGCGCTCGTTCAGGCCCTTGTCCGCCAGCGCGCGCACGGCGGCCAGGTGCAGGTTGGTGCCCTTGAAGATCGCCACCTTGCGGCCCTTGAGGTCTTCGAGCCGCTTGATGCCGGAGTCAGGCGGCACGGCCAGGTACAACCCGCCGCGCACGCCGCTGCCCAGGATGATCTTGGTCTTCACATCGCCCGCGCGGTGCACGATGGAAGGCAGGTCGCCCTGCCAGGCAAAGTCGAGCTGCTTGTTGACGAGTGCTTCGTTCACCGCAGGGCCGGCACCCTTGAAGAAGGTCCACTGCACCTTCACGCCGTCTTTCTTGAATTCTTCTTCGAGCGCGCCATCGGTGTAGGTGAGCGCGGCCGAGGTGCCACCGTGGCGGATCGGGTCGCTGCCCACGCCGCCCGTGGCAATGCCGATGCGGATGACCTTGAGCGGCTCTTGCGCCTGCGCAGCGGCCACGCCACCGCCGGCCAGGGCCCACGCGGCGGCTGTGGCCCAGAGCACGGCAGCCCAGGGGGTTTTTCGAATGGTGTGCAGTGTCATGTTGTTCCCGCCCTTTGATGCTTTGGTTGGCGGCCACTGTAGGCAGTGCATGCCCTTTCGCGAACGATCAAAAACAGATATCCAACTCCTCCGATGACTCGGTCATAAGCATCTGCAGCCCCTGCACGGACAGACCCAGGGCGACGTCCGTGCCCGAGCCATTTCCGACTATGCATATGCAAACAGCTTCGTTGCCGCGGCCGGTGCGCGGTGCCCCAATGGCACGGAGTTCGATTTTTTTGAGCTTCTTTATCGCCCCACCGTTTCAGAAAGCCCGCCATGTCCAAGCTCCACGATCTGCCCCCGTCCTATACGCGCTTTGCCGCAGAGCCCTTCACGCCCACCATCGGCGCCGTGATCCACGACCTGGACCTGCGCCAGCCGCTGGACGAAGCCACGCAGGCCGAGCTGCGGCAGGCCCTGGCTGCGCACGAGGTACTGTTCTTTCGCAACCAGCAGCTCACGCCAGCGCAGCATGTCGCCTTTACGCGCACCTTTGGCAACGTGGCCGAGGTGAAGGCGTTCTTCCCGCGCCTGCAGGACCACCCCGAGGTCGAGATCGTGGAGAGCACTGCAGAACGCCCCAAGGCATCGAGCAGCTGGCATGCCGACATCACCTGGCGCGAGGAACCTCCGCTGGGCACGAGCCTGTACGCGCAGGTGATCCCGGCAAGTGGAGGCGACACGCTGTGGGCCAGCCTGACCGCTGCCTACGCCAGCCTGCCGCCGGCCTTCCAGGCGTATCTGGAAACATTGACGGCGGTGCACACCTGGGAGATCAGCGGCTGGACCGAGTACCTGCTCAACAAGGACGCGAGCGGCGAGCAGCTTCGTGAGGCGCGCGCCAAATACCCGCCAGTGGAGCACCCAGTGGTGCGCGTGCACCCGGTCACGGGCAAGAAGGTTCTGTACGTCAATTCGACCTTCACGAGCCACATCCAGGGGCTGTCGCGCGTGGAAAGCGACACCCTGCTGACCCAGCTGTACGCCCTGCCCCAGGTCCCCGAGTTCCAAGCACGCCTGCGCTGGCAAGAGGGCACGCTGGCGGTGTGGGACAACCGGTCCACACAGCACTACGCAGTGGGCGATTTCTTTCCGCAGCACCGCAAGCTGCACCGCATCACTATCACCGGCTAACCCCAAGAGATAGCCCCCTGAGTCGCCCGCGGCGCCTTCCCCCGGAGGGGGCCGCACCCGATGGCCCGGCGAAGCCGGTTCCATGGGTGCCCTCGCCCTGGCCGTGTCGGTTTCGCAGGCTGCAAACCCATCAAACATATTTTTCGGAACACCTATGACCCAACCCGACACTCCACGCAAACTGCGCCTGGGCGCGTTCATCATGGCCACGGGCCACCACGTGGCCGCATGGCGCCACCCCGGCTCGCAGGTCGATTCGGGGGTCAACATTGACCATTACATCGAGGTCGCGCAAACCGCGGAGCGCGGCCTGTTCGACCAGGTGTTCGTGGCCGACAGCCCGGGCGTGTGGCACAAGGGCGACCGCGAATCCTTCAGCCGCCAGGGCCGCATCTCGCACTTCGAGCCCGTCACGCTGTGGGCCGCACTGTCGGCCGTGACCAAGCACATCGGCTTTGTCGCGACGGCGTCCACCACCTACGAAGACCCGTACCTGCTGGCGCGCAAGTTTGCGTCGCTCGACCACATCAGCAAGGGCCGCGCGGCGTGGAACGTGGTGACCACCAGCGCTGAAAACGTGCACGGCAACTTTGGCCTCGACACCCACCCCGACCCCGCCGTGCGCTATGAGCGCGCCCACGAGTTCGTGGATGTCGTCAAAGGCCTGTGGGACAGCTTCGACGACGACGCCCTGGTGCGCGACCAGGCGTCGGGCGTCTACTTCGACCCCGACAAGCTGCACGCGCTCAACCATGTGGGCAAGCACCTCAAGGTGCAGGGGCCGCTGAACATCGAGCGCTCGGCCCAGGGCCACCCCGTGATCGTGCAGGCAGGCTCGTCCGAAGACGGCAAGGAACTGGCCGCCGCCACGGCCGAAGCCATCTTCACCGCCTGGACCAGCCTGGCCGAAGCCCAGGCCTTCTACAGTGATGTGAAGGGCCGCATGGCCAAGTTTGGCCGCCAGCCTGAAGAACTGCTGGTGCTGCCCGGCATCTCCCCCGTGATCGGGCGCACCGAGGAAGAAGCACAGGCCAAGTGGGCCGAGCTGCAAGCGCTGATCCACCCCAGCGTGGGTTTGGCCACCCTGGCGCCGTTCTGGCCCGGCGACGACCTGTCGAAGTGGGACCTGGACGCGCCGCCCCCGTACATCCCCGAGCCGCCCAAGGGCATCAACAGCCGCGCCCATGTGGTGCTGCAGTTGGCCCGCCGCGACAAGCTCACTGTGCGCCAGCTGTACGAATACCTGGCCGGCGCGCGCGGGCACTGGGTGGTGGTCGGCACGCCCGAAACCATTGCCGATCGCATGCAGGAATGGTTTGAAAACGGCGCAGCCGACGGTTTCAACGTGATGCCTCCCGTGCTGCCCCAGTCGCTCAACGAGTTTGTGGAGCTGGTGGTGCCGGAGCTGCAGCGGCGCGGGTTGTTCCGCACCGCCTATGAGGGCACTACGCTGCGCGAGAACCTGGGTTTGGCGCGCCCCGCCAGCCGGTACGCGACGCAGCTGGCCAAGGCGGCTTGACGACGCGGTTCTGAACCTATGTCCCCTTCAAAGCCCGCCCCGCGCGGGCTTTTTTTGGGGGGTGCGAAGCTTCAGCGTAGCTGGGGGCAGTGCCACTGCCGTGGTCACCCAGCCGCTCCAAGCGCACTTCTCAGGCCGCCGTCGATGGTCCGGCCACAGGTGCAGGGATGCCGAAATGGCAATCGCACACGTCCAAAAAACGTACCCCGATTTACCCTGAATCACTCCGGTTTGACCCCCGTTTCGGCCAGATTCGATACCCCCCGCGCGGTATTCTGAACATTCAGATACACAAACGACAAGAGGGTTGGGTGCATGAGGAATTTCAAAATATCCACGCGATTGCTGCTGCTGGTGGGCGTGCTCTCCGCACTGCTCGTGGTCGTAGGGGCCATCGGCCTGGTGGGCATTGCCAGGTCCAACGCGTCCA
Source organism: Acidovorax sp. (assembly GCA_004210805.1). Classification (GTDB taxonomy): domain Bacteria; phylum Pseudomonadota; class Gammaproteobacteria; order Burkholderiales; family Burkholderiaceae_C; genus Acidovorax. The sequence continues at coordinate 6,639 of SDXZ01000043.1, read as the reverse complement.
TGGAGGCGATGTACCAAAACCGCATGCAGGCCCAGCGGGCTGTGGCTGACTTTCGCTACCTCACCACTCGCAACCGGCAACTGGTCTCCAACGCGCTGCTGTCGCCGGCGCCAGAGAAGGTGGCCAAGGCCATTGAAGAGGCCGAAGCCAACCTTGGCAAGAGCGAAAAAGCCTGGGAGGCTCTGCTGGCCACCGCCATGAGCCCCGAGCGGCACATCACGGCCATTGGCGAGCAGCGCCAGAAGATCATGAAGGAAGGCCTTGGCCCTGCGCTGGCCGCGCTGAAGGATGCAGATGTGGCCACGGCGCGGGTACTGGTGGTGCGCAAATTCGACGACCTGTACGACCCCATCGGTCACGACATGGGCGCGCTGCTGGCCTTGACGCAAAAGGAAGCACAGGGCGAATACAACGACGCAGTGCAGCGGTTTGACACCATCCGCTCCATCGTCATCGGCTCCATCACGGTGGGCGTGCTGTTCGCAGCCCTCTTTGGCCTGGCCCTGGTGCGCGGCATCACCCGGCCGCTGCAGCGGGCCGGCCAGGTGGCAGATGCAGTCGCCCACGGCGACATGAGCCAGCCCATCGACACCCGGGGCAAAGACGAGGTGGCGGCGGTGATGCAGGCGCTGGCGGCCATGCAGGCCAGCTTGTCGACCGTGGTGGCCAGCGTGCGCCAGACTTCGGACAGCGTGGCCAACGCCAGCACCGAGATCGCCCAGGGCAACCAGGACCTGAGCAGCCGCACCGAACACCAGGCCAGTGCGCTGCAGCAAACCGCCGCCTCTACCGAACAACTGAGCAGCACCGTGCGGCAAAACGCAGACCACGCTGTTCAGGCCAACCGGCTGGCCCTGAATGCCAGCACGGTGGCGGCCGAAGGCGGTGCCATGGTGGCTGAGGTGGTGGAGACCATGAAGGGCATCAACGAAAGCTCTCAAAAAATCGCCGACATCATTGGTGTGATCGACGGCATTGCCTTCCAGACGAACATCCTGGCGTTGAACGCAGCGGTGGAAGCCGCCCGCGCGGGCGAGCAAGGCCGGGGCTTTGCCGTGGTGGCCAGCGAGGTGCGCAACCTGGCTGGCCGATCGGCCGACGCGGCCAAGGAAATCAAATTGTTGATCTCCACCAGCGTGGAGCGTGTGGCGCGGGGCACCGCCCAGGTGGACAAAGCTGGCGCCACCATGACCGAGGTGGTCAATGCCATCCGCAGCGTCACGGGCATCGTGGGCGAGATCACAGCAGCCAGCGGCGAACAAAGCACCGGTGTCACCCAGATTGGCGAAGCGGTGAGCCAGATCGACCAGGCCACCCAGCAAAACGCGGCGCTGGTGGAAGAGATGGCTGCGGCTGCCAGCAACATGCGCACGCAGGCGCAGGATCTGGTGAACGCGGTCGCGGTGTTTACGCTGCCCGGCCATGGGGTTGGCCACGGCGGTGGTGATGTTCGCAGGCCCGCGCCGGCGTTGAGGCTGGGGGCTGCTTAACAGTAGCGGCAGCCCCAAAGCCCCCCAACCAACAGCCCTTTTGCCGCCCTGCCAACTGGCGCGTGTGGACCCAAGCGCCGGTCATGGAATATGGAACAAGTGCAGCGGTTCCCTTAGCGCGGCGGGGTTGGGATGGCTCGGCGTGCGGGGCGCGCCAGCCTTCACGCGGCGCACTGGCAGATCGGTTGCAAGCCGCCCTACGGCAGCGCCACGGGACGCGGGTTGAAATCCGTGCGGCACCACCAGCACGTCCGTGCGTGCTTCGCGCAGGATGCGCTGGGCAACGCTCTCGAACATCAGGTCTGAGAACGCGGAAGCCGGGTGCTTGCCCACCACGATCAGGTCCGCTGCCGCGTTCTGCTGCGCTACCAGCACCTGCCGCGCAGGATCGCCCCGCCCCAACGAAGATGAGAGCCGGTTGCGCCGTGCGTCGTACGAATCGGTGAGCGTGACCATCCTGTCTTGCGCGTGGCGCCGGCACTGCTCGCGGTAGGTCTGGATGGCGCGTTCGGACACTTCGGCATACCGCAGCTTGCCCTCGTTGGCCGTGCTGATGGCGTGAAACAACGCGACCCGCGCAGAGGAATGCAAAGCCAAGCCTAGCTCCACCACAGGATGTGATGCCTGCGAGAAATCCACCGCCACCATCAAACTTTGGTAAGGCTGGTCTGCGGGATTGCACACGACGATCACGGGGCGCTGGCCTGCGCGCAGCATCTTGATGGCCGGATGGGCGCCGAACCAGGCGCGCAGCCTACGCACCGGTGCCGTGCCCCACACCACCAGGTCAGCATCTGCCGCCTTGCGGGCGACATCGACTGCGGTGAAGTCCATGCGCGTGTCCGCGCTGACCTCGATGTTGTGCCGCTGCCTCACTTGCAGCGCATGGTGCGACAGCCGAACCGCTGCGTCTGGTGGAGGCAGCCCAGCCTGGTGCGCCAGGTAGACGAGTGTCAACGTGGCACGGTGTTCAGCGCACAGCAGCGCTGCCCGCGCGATGGCGTGGCTCCCTTGCACAGAGAAATCGGTGACGGCGAGGATGGAGCGAGGGGTCATGATTCAACTTCCTTCTGTTTTGAACAGCGCGCACCTGTGCAGCAGCGCCAAATCGAGATGGCGCCAAACAGGTGACGGTGCGGATGGGCGCAGCCCGTGGCGGGCCGCAGACTTACGGCAAAAAACTACGTGAGGTAGTCGCCCGTAGCCTCGGGCTGGAACTGAATGCCCTCGACGACTGCCGCACACTCTTCGCCATGCGGCGTGTGCCACTTCGCGACATCCCCCACCTTCAGGCCCAGCAAGCTGATGCCCACCGGCGACAGCACCGAGATGAAGCCCGCTGCCGGCTCCGCATCCTGTGGATAACAAATGGTGAGCACCTGGCGCCGGTGGGTGTGCACGTCCACCAGTTCCACGCGGGAGTACATCGTGACCACGTCAGACCGCACGGCGCGGGAGCTGGTCACCTCGGCGTTCGCAAGCAGGTCCGCAAGGACGGGCGGCTGCCGCTGGCCCGCAAGCCTGGTGAGACGGGAAAAATCAAGTTCGGTGAGCGTGCGCTCGCCATGAACGACAACGACAGCTTCATGCATAAAAGCACTCCATCAATGCGGCTGTCGCCCCGTGAAAACAGGACGGCCGCTACCGCGCGAGGCTGGTGCCCGGCGGTGGATGGTTGCGCTGAAAGAGGATGGGGAGAGAGGGTGCCGCCGGGCTTAGGAATGTGCTGGCGTCAGCTGACGGCGCGCATTTTTCTTTGCCACCGCTCGCGCGACAGCCGCTGCGTGGAGCAGCGCGGCCAAGGCGGCAATAGTGCAAAGAAGGAGCGTCGTCATGGGCCTGAGTGTAGGCCGCGTGGGCTGTTCTGGGCTCAATGGCCCCAGGGTTCTTGCCAGATAGCGGGGGCAGATTGCTCATTTTTTGATAGCTGGTAGCGCACATATATCAAGCGCTGGGGGCCTATTTGGCTCGATGATTACTAACCCCAGATCGAGCCATCAACTGTCCGCGCTTTCAAAGCGGCGGCTCTCAGCCACGATTGCCTTTGCGATATTGGCTGGGTTGGGGTCGCCGCTTTTGGAGAGAAACACAGAATGGACTTTGATGGCAAGCACCGCAATGGATGTCGGGTCAGTAGGCGCTCGGCCGCCTGGAAAAGCCCCTGCATGTTTCTCAATAAATGCTGCAGCGTCTCTCAAGGCCTTGTGGCGCTGCAGAGCTTCTGCTGACGAGAAAGTGAACTGCCAGGTTTGAACCTTGTCGTTGATACGTTCATTCCATTTACCGTTCATCGAGAGGCCGGTGGCCGCCAGGACACGGCAGTCAAACGTGCGGCAGGTGGACGGGCGGCTTGAATACACCGAGCAGTTTCCCGACTTCAGCATGGGGCAAGTTCCCGAATCAAGATAGCCCATGACCGCATGGCCTGGGGCCATCCCCGGGGCAGGGATCAAAAACTGCTTTGGGATCGCTGAGTGAGCGGGTTGGTCAGAGGGGAGCAGATGGACAAATCGTCCGGCACTGCAACAGCCGCGGCACTCGCCGCAAGGAACATCCATTCCCGCCCCTGTCTTGAATGAGGCAAGAATGCTTTGAAGCCAGGTATCAAAATCACCTGCGTCAGTTTTGTTGGCATACGTCATGTGGGGGCGAGAGAATTTTGGCTTGTGCGCGGGACGTAAATGTATCGCGCTCAAAAACTGCAACCCCCTCTCAACACAAACTCCCGTTTTTATAGCTACCAGCGCTTACCCGCCAAGCGCTGGAGCCCAGTTTGATTCAAATTTTCTGTGCGGTGGCCGCGTCACAGCTTGGCAATCGATACCTCCGTGGACTTGACCAGCGCGACCACGTCGGAGCCGACGACCAGCCCCAGGTCGTCCACCGAGCGGGTGGTAATAACCGAGGTGACGACGCCCCAGGGCGTTTCGACATCGACTTCGGAGACGACGTCGCCGCGAATGATCTCGCGCACTTTGCCCTTGAACTGGTTACGTACGTTGATGGCTTGAATGGACATGGGGTTCTCCTTGAATGGTCCGTTGAAAAATGAGGTGAGTAAAAAACTAAGCCGACGTCGATGGCTCAAAGGGCTCGCACGGAAAGCGCCCCGGCTTCGACAAGCTCAGCCCGAACGGTCGTGGTTGTTTGTGGTGTCGCGACACATCACACCGCCCAGCGCAATCCGTGCGCGGGCACTCCGGGCCATGGCGCCTCGTGCGCGGGCTCTCCATCCGGCCGTTGCAGCACGCGGTCGAGGATGCGTTTTTCGATGGCGGCAAACGCCGCGTCGCCGTGCGACCGCGGGCGTGGCAGGTCGATGCGCTGGTCCAGCGCGATCTGGCCGTCCTCGATCAGGATCACGCGGTCGGCCAGGGCCACGGCCTCTTGCACATCGTGCGTGACCAGCAGCGCGGTGAAGCCGCTGCTGCGCCACAGGCCTTCGATGAGGCGGTGCATCTCGATGCGGGTCAGGGCATCCAGCGCGCCCAGTGGCTCGTCCAGCAGCAAGAGGCGCGGGTTGTGCACCAGCGCGCGCGCCAGGGCCACGCGTTGGCGCTGGCCGCCAGACAGGCGTGCGGGCCACTCTGTCAACCGGTCCCCCAGGCCGACGCGGGCCAGCACGTCGGCCGCAGCACCGCGCCGCGCGGGCGGCAGGCCCAGGGCCACGTTGTCGGCCACGCGCTTCCAGGGCAAGAGGCGCGAATCCTGAAACATGATGCGGGTGTCTTCGCTCAGGCCGGCAATGTCCTTGCCATCGATGCGGATCGTGCCGCCCGAGACGGATTCGAGCCCCGCCACCAGGCGCAGCAGCGTGCTTTTGCCGCAGCCGCTGCGGCCCACGATGGCGACGAACTGGCCGGGCTCGATGACAAGCTCGGTCTTCTTGAGCACGTCGCGCGCGCCGTAGCGTTTATCGACGCCGCGGGCTTCCAGGCGCACGCCTTGGGGTTGCGGAGATGAATTAGTGGTCAAAATGGCCTCCTGCGCTTGTCCATCAAGCGCTAGTAGCTATAAAAATGTGAGTGATCGGCATACGACCTCCGCTGAGGACGCGGCCAATGCAAGGGCCGCCCCGCTGCGATTGCGTCGTCCCCCTTCCCGAATTGCGAAGCGCGTAGCGAGAAGGGGCTGAGGACTGTGGCTCCAAGCCTGCCTGCGCAGGTTTGGACAGTCCGAAGGGCTGCCGCGTCTCGCGGCTGCACCGAGCGGTCGCAGCTCAGGGGGATGGTCATGCCTGATAACCAGGATGCCAGCGCAGCCAGTAGCGCTCCAGGCCCTTGGCGAAGAGGTCAGCCAGCTTGCCCAGCAGTGCGTACAGCAGGATGCCCACGAGCACGATGTCGGTCTGCAAGAACTCCCGTGCATTCATCGTGAGGTAGCCGATGCCTGCCTGCGCAGAGATGGTCTCGGCGACGATCAGGATCACCCACATCAGGCCCAGCGAGAAGCGCAGGCCCACCAGAATGCTGGAGAGCGCGCCAGGCAGGATGATCTGCTTGTACAGCTGCCAGCGGCCCAGGCCGTAGGTGCGCCCCATCTCGATCAACCCAGGGTCCACGTTGCGGATGCCGTGAAAGGTGTTGAGGTAGATCGGGAAGAACACCGACACGGCAATCAGGAACAGCTTGGCGGTCTCATCAATGCCAAACCAAAGGATCACGAGCGGGATCAGCGCCAGCGCCGGGATGTTGCGCACCATCTGGATAGTGGAGTCGAGCAGCGTCTCGAACAGCTTGACCGAGCCCGTGAGCAAGCCCAGCAGCAGGCCCAGGCCGCCGCCAATCGCCAGGCCTGCGAGCGCGCGGCCGGCGCTCACCTTGACGTGGGTCCAGAGTTCGCCGGATGCGGCCAGCGTCCACGCGGCCTTGATCACTTCGAGTGGCGCGGGCAACACGCGGGTGGACAGCCACCCTTGCGACGACGCGATCTGCCACAGCACGATGAGGCCCACGGGCACCGCCCAGGGCAGCAGGCGCTGCAGCACACCGGCGGCAAAACGGGCCAGAGGCGCGGGCAAGAATGGCCCATCGAGAGGCAGGTCGACGGAGTCGGCCACAGGCGATACCTGCAGCTCTCGCACCGTCTGGGTCTGTGTCTGGGTCATGGGGTGCTCTCGCGTTCTGGTTCGTTGTCGTATTCGTGGTCG
>SDXZ01000042.1 GCA_004210805.1 Acidovorax sp. | reverse complement strand
CTCGCTCTCTTCAGGGCGCCCGGGCATGACACACCACCCCCGCGCGACGACTCGACCCCCCATGCTGCGTTTCAAGAATTTGGGGAGTGGCAGCACCGGCAATGCCACCGTGGTTGAAGGCAGCAGTGGCACGCAAGTGCGGCGGCTGCTGATCGACTGCGGCTTTGGCATTCGGCAATTGCAGGGCCGCCTCGCGCAGGCGCAATTGCAGATCGAAGACCTGGACGCCGTCTTCATCACCCACGAACACTCCGACCACATCGGCTGCGCACAGGCCGTGGCCCTGCGCTATGGCATCCCTGTGTGGATGAGCCAGGGCACCCACGCCGCGCTGGGCCAGCCGGACTTTGGCGACAGGCTGCGCATTGCGCACGACATGGCGCCGATTGATCTGGGTGAGTTCGAAGCCCGGCCCTTCACGGTGCCACACGATGCCCGGGAGCCGCTGCAGCTGCGCTGCTCCGATGGCGCCACCCACCTGGGTGTCCTGACCGACCTGGGCCACGCGAGCGAACACGTGCTCCAGCAGTTGGCGGGTTGCCATGCGCTGATGATCGAAGCCAACCACGACCCCGCGTTGCTGGAGGCGTCCCGCTACCCGCTGTTCTTGAAGCGCCGGGTGGGCGGCCCTTATGGCCATCTGGCCAATCTCGCCACGGCAGACATCCTGCGCGCCGTGCGGCACCCCGGGCTCCATACCGTGGTTGCCGCTCACCTGAGCCCCAAGAACAACGCACCGTCCATCGCACAAGAAGCCCTTGCGCCTGCCCTCGGCTGGCCGGTAGAAGCGATCACAGTGGCAAGCCCGGTTACCGGCACCGCCTGGCTGGAGGTTGCTTGCGCTCCAGCGTAGCCGACACCACGCGCGCCCGGTCGCTCGGCCCCCAGTTCTTCAAAGTCAGCAGCGGCCTCTGCCAACAACCCGCCCGGGGCCCGGAAAAAGAAAAAGCCCCGACCTTGCGGTGCGGGGCTTTGCGGCAATGGTGGGTCTTGCGACCCGCCAGGCCTGCAGCAAATTACTTGGCTGCGGAAGCGCCGGTGGCGGCCGATGCGGCAGCGTCAGCAGCGGCCTTGGCGGCGTCAGCAGCAGGTGCTGCGGCGTCGGAAGCGGCAGGAGCGGCGTCGGAAGCAACAGGAGCTGGTGCTGGTGCTGCGGGCGCTGGAGCTTCCACGGGAGCAGGTGCTGGTGCTGGAGCGGGCTCTTCCTTCTTGCCGCAAGCGGCGAGGGCTGCAGCAGCGATCAGGGCGGCCAGAACGAGGGAGTTCTTCATTTGGATTTTCCTAGTTGGACAAACATATCTTGAAAAGCCACGGCGCCCGGCTCTTGAAAGCCCCGGTACGCGTTGGCACAACGCACTTGGCTTGCACCTTTTTGGCGCAGCCGCCGATTATATTGGTATTTAGTCAATACTGACTAACACTGACGAAAGCTTTACAGGCGATTGACATCCAGCAATCCGCGTGGGGCTGTCACAAACCGAGGGTTGAGGCCGGAAAACCCGGCGAGCTCTTGCTGCGCATCCATTCGTTGAGCGTCTCGCGGAGCAGCACGCGCCGCTCGGGCTCGTGGCCTGAAACCCCTACGCAGCGCTCAGGGTCCAGCCGGTGCATAACCCATTGGGGAGACCACAACACGCTTGGAATGTCGAGAGGGTCGGCGGAAGGACTGCGCCGACAGGTGATGATGTGGTCCCAGGTGCCACGCCAGCGCACAAACCGGGCATGGCGGCGGATCACGTCGTCGTAGCTGCCCGCCAGCATGGTGAACCGGCGGCTGCCGTGGGCCCATTCCTGCAGCGCGTCCGTCACTGCACGCTCACCCAGCGGCCAATCATGGAAGTTGGCATCGCTGATGACAATTTCTTGCCAACCGTCCCTCACCGCGGTGGCAAAAGCGTCCCGCACCATCTGCAGAAAGTCTTCACGGCTGCTGAAGCGGCCTGAAGGCAGGCTGGGCGGCAACGTGGAAGAAGGTGTGGACGGCGAATCGGTCATGGCAGTTCTCCCAAAGATTTCAGCCGATCTGCTCGGCCCAGGTATGCGCCCATCCGGCATCGCACCACGACGAGAGCAGTTCCAGCGCATCGTCGCTAGCCCGCGCCAGCTCCCGTGCAGTGAGCTGGCGCTGATCGGCCAGGCGGCGCATCAGCGTGGCGTCCCGGCCCGCGGCGCGGTAGCTTTCGCCGTTGATGAACACGTGGTGGACGTCGTACATCATGCGGCTCTTGCGGTCCAGGCGCACACCTTCCAGCATCACGCGCGCGTCACCCGGCTCAAACCACACACTGGCCTTGGGCTCGGTCAGGTACTCGCCAAGCGCACGCTCCAGTACCAGCGGCTCGGCAAGGGCGCGGGACAGCGCCTCGCGGGCGAAATCGTGCAGGCCGGCCGGAATGGCAGCCGGCTGCGCGACGGCCTCCTGCCCGGCATCTCGGTACAGCAAGGGGCTGCCCTCGGCATCGCCCGCATCCTCGGCCAGCCGCGCCAAGAGTTCCTGCGCGAGCTCGGCCCGCGCGGGGGCCCGGAACCCAATCGAATAGGTCATGCACTCGCCTTCGGCGATGCCGTCGTGGGCATAGCGGGGAGGCAGGTACAGCATGTCCCCGGGTTCCAGCACAAACTCCTCCTCGGGCTCAAACTGGTCAAGCACCTTGAGGGGGATGCCTTCGCGCAGCGTCAGGTCTTTCTGGCGTCCGATGCGCCAGCGCCGCTTGCCGTGGGCCTGCAGCAAGAACACGTCGTAGCTGTCAAAGTGCGGGCCGACCCCCCCGCCGTCCGATGCATAGCTGATCATGAGATCGTCTAGCCGCGCTTCGGGCACAAAACGGAACTGCTGCATCAGCGCATGCACAGCATCGTTGTGCAGGTCGACGCCTTGCACCAACAGGGTCCAGCCCGGCTGCTGGAGCGCGGGCAAAGCCCTGCGGCTGAAGGGCCCGTGGCGCAGCTTCCAAGCGCCTTTGACGAGCTGCACGAGGCGTGACTCGACGCCCTCCTCCGCAGCCAACGCAAAAAGATCGGACCGCAACACGGGCGGCTGAAACTGGGGAATAGCTTGGCGCACCAGCAGCGGCTTTTTCTGCCAGTGGCGGCGCATGAATTGCGCGGGGGTGAGACCGCCGAGCAGGGAGAGAGGTTGCTGGATATCCATGGGGAGACGACCCAACGTGCGGGGCCTTTGGTCAAACTGCGACAATTCTCCTATGGAAATTACCCAACAATGTGTGGTCGCTCTGACCTGGACACTGAAAGACACCCTGGGCGAGGAACTGGACGTTCTGGACGAACCGGTGGAGTTTTTGGTGGGCGGCGACGACCTTCTCCCCCGCATCGAAGAGGCTCTGCAGGGCTATGGGCCTGGCGCCACCCTGCAATTGCACCTGGAACCTGAAGACGCCTTTGGCGACTTTGACGACCAGCTTCTTTTTCTGGAGCCGCGCTCACTCTTCCCCGGAGAGATTGAAGAAGGCATGACGTTTGACGGCGCTGCCCTGCCCGCAGGGTGCAATCCTGACGCACCGCGCACCGTGCTCTACACCGTGGCCGAGATTTATCCGGAACACGTGGTGCTGGACGGCAACCACCCTCTGGCCGGCATTGCGCTGCGGCTGCAGCTCACTGTAGAAGCCGTGCGGGACGCTACTGAAGAAGAGATTGGCCGCGGCAGCGCGGGCACCGGTTTCTTTCGCGTGCAGCCCCAGGCACCGGGCAGCTCGCTGCTGCATTGACCCCCAAAACGAGCTCGGGGCGCTTGAACTTCAAGCGCCCCGAGCAAAGACGACGTTTTTTGGTTTAAACGCGGGAGATCTGGCCGTTATAGAGGCGCACGCGGTCGCCGATGCGCAAATCGCCTGGCGTGCTCACGTCATAGACGCGGTACCCGCCTTGATCCAGCTGGACCGACAGGCGATAGCCCTGCACTTCCTGGCTGTTGTTGCGGCCTTCGATGGCATTGCCTGCAACGGCCCCGCCTACGATACCGACACCGGTTGCCGCGGCACGGCCGGATCCCTTGCCGATCTGGTTGCCCAACACACCACCCACCACGGCGCCGATAACGGCACCAGCGCCCGAGGTCTGGCCTTGCGAACGGCCCTGCAGCACTTCGATGTTCGAGACACGGCCGAATTCGGTGCCCGATGGATTGTTCGGATAAGCCGGGGCCGTCTGGTACCCGCCGGAATAGCCGCCAGAGTACTGCGGCGCAGGTGCCGCACCGTTGTGACCGCAAGCTGCCAGCGAGGCGGCCAGGACCACAGCACCAGTGATCGCGAAGGGGCGGGTAAATCGCAGCATATTCATCTCCTAAAAAGTGAGCTCGTGCCAGGCACACGGAATCGGCCTTTGGAACACATGCCTTGATTGGAACAACGCGCCAGGGGTCTGGCGCGTAGACACTTGGAGTGCAGCCACGTGGGTAACAAACTCCTTGAAAAGTAAGCGCCGTCTTACAAGTGGGCTTGCGAACGGCCTGCCACCTGCGTCAGGCTTTGCCGGTGGAACCGTAGCCGCCCTCGCCGCGCTCGGTGGCGGCGAACTCCGTCACCACATTGAACTGCGCCTGCACCACCGGCACGATCACCAACTGGGCCAGGCGCTCCATAGGCTCGAGCGTGAAAGCGGTGCTGCTGCGGTTCCAGGCGCTCACCATGAGTTGACCCTGGTAGTCGCTGTCGATAAGCCCCACAAGATTGCCCAGCACGATGCCATGCTTGTGCCCCAGGCCAGACCGCGGAAGGATCAAGGCAGCGTAGCCGGGGTCCTTGATGTACACCGAGATGCCCGTGGGGACCAACTGCCAGGCGTTGGGCTGCAGGGTCAGCGGCGCATCCAGGCAGGCCCGAAGGTCAAGGCCCGCGCTGCCGGGTGTGGCATAGGTGGGTAGCTGGTCCGCCATGCGCGGGTCGAGAATCTTGACGTCAATCTTCACTGCGATTTCTTCTTTCCTGTCTTGTTGCGCTGCTGGGCCACTTGCCGCAGCCGCTCTTGCAATGCGTCGGTGTCAAAGCCCGCCGCGGTGTTTCCGGACGCCACAATTTTGGGCGCTGACTGGATCAACCAGCCCAACCCCCACCAGATTGCAGCCATGACCAGCAGCCCGGGCAACGAGCCCTGGCTGAAGATGAACAAGGCGATGCCATGCAGAACGGTGAACAGCAAAAGCACCATTCGAGCGACGCGCAGCATGCCCAGCAGCGGCACGATGGCTTGCGCCAGATCTGGAGGCATCGTCTGCCCCGGCGCACGCGACCCTGCTGAGGGAGACGGTTTGCGCGCCGGCATGCCAGACGACGCTGCAGCCGTTGCAGCCCTGGCCGCGCCGGAAGCGGTCAACTGCTCCACATAGGTCGCAAAGTCGCCGTCAGGTGGCGTGTCCCATTCGGGTTTGGTGGCACCGGTTTGCATACAGCCCCTTCAGACGACATCAGTGACGGGTTGGCGGCAACCGTGCCGCAATGTCTTCAACAAGCTGCTGCGCCAGCACGCGCTTGGATGCGCGGGGCAACTCGCGGTGTCCGTTGGCGTCGACCAGCAACAAGGCATTGTCATCCTGCCCGAAGGTCGCCGGGCCAATGTTTCCTACCAGCAGCGGGACACCTTTGCGTGCCCGTTTGGCCGTGGCGTGGGCCAGCAGGTCGTGGCTCTCGGCGGCAAATCCGACGCAGTACAAGCTTCCGCCTGTGGCCCGCGGCGACTGGGCCACGCGGGCGAGGATGTCGGGGTTCTCGACAAAGCCCAGCGTGGGCGTCTGGCCCGAGCCATCCTTCTTGATCTTCTGGGCAGAGGGGGCCGCAGGCCGCCAGTCGGCCACCGCGGCAGTTGCTATAAAAACAGAAGCACTCTGCGCTTGCTGCTCCACCGCCAGCAGCATTTCTTGTGCAGATTGCACATCCACGCGGCGCACCCCGCGTGGCGTGGGGAGATGCACGGGGCCGGCCACCAGCGTGACGTCGGCGCCCGCTTCGCGCGCGGCACGCGCAATGGCAAAACCCATCTTGCCGCTGGAGAGGTTTGTGATGCCCCGTACCGGGTCAATGGCTTCAAAAGTGGGCCCCGCGGTGACCAGCACCTTGTGTCCTGCAAGCACCTTGAGGGCAAAGAACGCGATCACTTCTTCCAGCAATTCGCCGGGCTCCAGCATGCGCCCGTCACCGGTTTCGCCACAGGCCTGGTCGCCATTGCCCACGCCCAGCACCACTGCGCCATCCTGCGCCACCTGGGCCAGGTTGCGCTGGGTGGCGGGATGGGCCCACATCTCACGGTTCATCGCGGGCGCTAGCAGCAAGGGCACGCGCTCGATAGGCCGTGCCAGGCACAGAAGGCTCAGCAGTTCATCGGCCCTGCCCTGCACCAGGCGTGCGATGAAGTCGGCGCTGCAGGGCGCGATCACGATCGCATCGGCCTCGCGGCTCAGGTTGATGTGCGGCATGTTGTTGGGCTCGCGCGCGTCCCACTGCGAGCCATACACCGTGCGGCCGGACAGCGCCTGCATGGTCACCGGCGTGATGAACTGCTCGGCCGCCTGCGTCATCACCACCTGCACAGTGGCGCCGGCTTTGATCAGCTGGCGGCACAGATCGGCCGACTTGTAGCAAGCCACGCCGCCACTCAGACCCAGAACAATGTGTTTGCCAGCGAGCTCATTCATGGGGCGAATTTAGCAGACGGTGCTAAGAGCCTGTGGACGATCTCCCAGGGGATCGCGTTGGAGCGCCATCGTGATGGACGTGGATGCCTCGGGTGCGCCGCATGGGCCCATGCCCATGCAAGCAGCCGGGGCGCCAAACACTCAAGTTCATTGGCCCGATTTCGCTCCAACCCTTCGGGCAGCGGTCTTTGCGGGCGGTCTGCGGCGTTGCGGCGTTTGCCAATAGCCGGGCTATTGGCTGCGCACCGCGCCTTGCACCCCATCCCGCAAAGACCGCTGCGCGACCCCTGGGAGATCGTCAACAGGCTCTAAGCCAGCCAGGACGCCCGCAGGTGCCCATCTATAATCCCGATTTCCCACCACCATAAAGCGACATGACCAAATTTGTCTTCGTCACCGGCGGTGTGGTGTCTTCCCTGGGCAAGGGAATCGCCTCAGCCTCCCTTGCCGCGATCCTCGAATCGCGGGGACTCAAAGTCACTCTCATCAAGCTTGACCCCTACATCAACGTAGATCCGGGCACCATGTCGCCGTTCCAGCACGGCGAGGTTTTCGTGACCGACGACGGTGCAGAAACCGACCTCGACCTGGGCCACTATGAGCGTTTCATTGAAACGCGCATGAAAAAGACCAACAACTTCACCACGGGCAAGATTTATCAGTCCGTGCTGGAGAAGGAGCGTCGCGGCGACTATCTGGGCAAGACTGTGCAGGTCATCCCCCACGTCACCAACGAAATCCAGGAATTCATCAAGCGCGGTGCCGGCATCGGCACGCCCGATGCCGTGGATGTGGCCATTGTCGAAATCGGGGGCACGGTGGGCGACATCGAATCGCTGCCGTTCCTGGAAGCCGTGCGCCAGATGAGCCTGCGCATGGGCCCCAACAATGCGGCCTTTGTGCACCTGACTTATCTGCCGTGGATTGCCGCGGCCGGCGAGCTCAAGACCAAGCCCACCCAGCACACCGTGCAGAAGCTGCGCGAGATCGGTATCCAGGCAGACGCCCTGCTGTGCCGTGCCGACCGCCGCATTCCCGAAGAGGAGCGCGCCAAGATCTCGCTGTTCACCAACGTGCCCGAATGGGGCGTGATCAGCATGTGGGATGTGGACACCATCTACAAGGTGCCCCGCATGCTGCATGAACAGGGCCTGGATGGCCTGATCTGCGACAAGCTGCGCCTGAACACGCCACCCACCAGCCTCAAGCGCTGGGACGACCTGGTGCACGAAACCGAGCATCCGCAAGGCGAAGTCACCATCGCGATGGTGGGCAAGTATGTGGACCTGTCGGACAGCTACAAGTCCGTCAACGAAGCCCTGCGCCACGCCGGCATGCGCAACCATGTGCGCGTGAAGATCGACCACGTCGACTCCGAGACCATCGAGAGTGCTGACGCCGCCGCCAAACTCGCCAAATACGACGCCATCCTCGTGCCGGGCGGCTTCGGTGCGCGCGGTGTGGAAGGCAAGATCGCCACCGCGCAATTTGCCCGCGAGCACAAGGTGCCGTACCTGGGCATCTGCCTGGGCATGCAGGTCGCCACCATTGAATACGCACGCCATGTGGCGGGCCTGGCCAATGCCAACAGCACCGAGTTCGATGCCACCACGCCCCACCCCGTGATCGCGCTGATCACCGAGTGGAAGGACGCCGACGGCACGATCAAGACCCGCAACGAAAACTCCGACCTGGGCGGCACCATGCGCCTGGGGGCGCAAAGCTCCGACGTATCGGCCCAAACGTTAGCGCACAGCATCTACGGCGACGTAGTGACCGAGCGCCACCGCCACCGCTACGAAGCCAACGTGAATTACCTGGACCAGCTGCGCAGCGCCGGCCTCGTGATCTCGGCGCTGACCCAGCGCGAACAGCTCACCGAAATCGTGGAGCTGCCGCAGAACGTGCACCCCTGGTTCATCGGCGTGCAGTTTCACCCCGAGTTCAAGTCGACTCCCTGGAACGGCCACCCGCTGTTCAACGCCTTCATCAAGGCGGCCGTGGAGCACAAAAAGCAAGCGAAAGTCTGAGGGGAGCCAATCATGCAGCTGTGCGGATTCAACGTCGGCCTTGACCAGCGCTTCTTCCTGATCGCGGGCACCTGCTCCATTGAAGGCCTGCAGATGTCACTCGACGTCGCAGGCCAGCTCAAGGAAGCCTGTACCGCCTTGGGAATTCCGCTGATCTACAAGGGCTCGTTCGACAAAGCCAACCGCTCGTCCGGCAGCAGCCAGCGCGGCGTGGGGCTGGATGCGGGCCTCAAAATCCTGGACGAAGTGCGCCGCCAGTTGCAGTTGCCCATCCTCACCGACGTGCATGACACGGAGCAGGTGGCCGAAGTGGCCAGCGTGGTCGATGTGCTGCAAACACCGGCCTTTTTGTGCCGCCAGACGGATTTCATTCGCGCCGTGGCGCAGTCCGGCAAGCCGGTGAACATCAAGAAGGGCCAGTTCCTGGCGCCCTGGGACATGAAGAACGTCATCGACAAAGCCCGTGCTGCCGCGCTGGAAGTTGGCCTGTCGGAAGACCGTTTCCTCGCTTGCGAGCGCGGCGCGAGCTTTGGCTACAACAACCTCGTCGCCGACATGACCAGCCTGGCCGAGATGCGCAAGTCCGGCGCGCCCGTGGTGTTTGACGTGACCCACTCCGTGCAGAAGCCCGGCGGCCTCGGCGCAGTCAGCGGCGGTGCCCGCGACATGGTGCCGGTGCTGGCCCGGGCCGGTGTGGCCGCGGGCGTGGCGGGGCTGTTCATGGAGACCCATCCCAAGCCCGCCGAAGCCTGGTCCGACGGTCCGAACGCCGTGCCGCTCAAGCACATGAAGGCGCTGCTGGAGACGCTGGTGGCGCTCGACGACATCACCAAAAAAAGCGGATTCCTCGAAAACAACTTCAACTGACAGGACGACAAAATGGCCGTTGCCTACATCATCGTAGACATGAAAGTGACCGACCCCGAACAGTACAAGCAGTACATGGCTGCCGCCCCCGCTGCGGTGAAAGCCCATGGCGGCGAGTACCTGGTTCGCGGTGGAAAGTTCGAGACCCTGGAAGGCAACTGGACGCCCGCGCGGGTGGCCATGCTCCGCTTCCCCAGTTTCGAGAATGCCAAGGCTTTCTACGATGCCGAGTTGTACCGGGTCGCGCGCGCCAAGCGCGAAGGCGCCACCGAGTTTTTCAATATGGTGCTGGTCGAAGGCGTGGACGCCCCGGTCTGACCCTTATCTATCCCAAAGGAAAAAAATGAGCGCAATCGTTGACATCGTAGGCCGCGAAATTCTGGACAGCCGCGGCAACCCCACCGTCGAATGCGACGTGCTGCTGGAATCGGGCGTGATGGGCCGCGCCGCCGTGCCGTCGGGCGCGTCCACCGGCAGCCGCGAAGCCATTGAAATGCGCGACGGCGACAAGAGCCGCTACCTGGGCAAGGGCGTGCTCAAGGCGGTGGAGCACATCAACACCGAAATCTCCGAAGCCGTGCTGGGCCTCGATGCCTCCGAGCAGGCCTTCCTGGACAAGACCCTGATCGACCTGGACGGCACCGAGAACAAGAGCCGCCTGGGCGCCAACGCGATGTTGGCGGTCTCCATGGCCGTGGCCCGTGCCGCGGCCGAGGAATCCGGCCTGCCGCTGTACCGCTACCTGGGCGGCATGGGCAGCGTGCAATTGCCCGTGCCGATGATGAACGTGATCAACGGCGGCGCGCACGCCAACAACAGCCTGGACCTGCAGGAGTTCATGATCATCCCCGTGGGCGCTCCCACCTTCCGCGAAGCCGTGCGCTGGGGCGCCGAAGTGTTCCACGCGCTGAAGAAGATCCTGCATGACAATGGCATCAGCACGGCAGTGGGCGACGAAGGCGGCTTTGCCCCCAGCGTCGAGAACCACGAAGCGGCCATCCGCCTCATCCTGCAAGCCATCGAAACCGCGGGCTACACGGCCGGCGAGCAGATCGCCCTGGGCCTCGATTGCGCGGCGAGCGAGTTCTACAAGGACGGCCACTATGTGCTGGAAGGCGAAGGCGGCCTCAAGCTGACTGCCCAGCAATGGACCGACATGCTGGCGGCCTGGGTCGACAAGTACCCGATCATCAGCATCGAAGACGGCATGCACGAAGGCGACTGGGACGGCTGGAAGCACCTGACCGAGCGCCTGGGCGACAAGGTACAGCTGGTGGGCGACGACCTGTTCGTGACCAACACCAAGATCTTGAAGGAAGGCATCGACAAGGGCATCGCCAACTCGATCCTGATCAAGATCAACCAGATCGGCACGCTGACCGAAACGTTCGCCGCCATCGAGATGGCCAAGCGTGCCGGCTACACCGCCGTGATCTCGCACCGCTCGGGCGAGACCGAAGACAGCACGATTGCCGACATCGCTGTGGGCACCAACGCCGGCCAGATCAAGACCGGCTCGCTGTCGCGCTCGGACCGCATGGCCAAGTACAACCAGCTGCTGCGCATCGAGGAAGACCTGGGTGAAATCGCGCACTACCCAGGCCGAGCCGCGTTCTACAACCTGAAATGAAGCTCCCCCTGAGCCGCTTCGCGTCTCGGCGCTGCCGCCAAAGTCGGCAGCCCTCCGTGACCGTCCCAGCCTGCGCAAGCAGGCTCGGAGCTGCGGTTTGCAACTCCTTTCGTGTGGGTGGGGGACGCACCCAGTGGCCCGGCCAAGCCGGTTCCACGGGTGCGCTGGCCTGGAGCGCGCCCAGCACAACACAGGCACGCTGGACGGGTGCAGCCGCTAGCACAGCGGCGCAGCATCGCGCCCAAGGCTGAACCGCCGCCATGGTCTCCCGCATCGTGCCCGTCATCCTGCTGGCCTTGCTGGCAGCGCTGCATGCCCAGCTGTGGCTGGGGCGCGGCAGCGTGCCGCGCGTCAACGAGATGCAGCGGCAGATTGACGTGCAAAAAGCCGCCAACGACCAAGCCCGGCAGGCTAACGAGCGGCTTTCGTCCGAGGTGCACGACCTCAAGGAAGGGCTCAACATGGTGGAAGAAAAGGCGCGCAGCGAGTTGGGCATGGTCAAGCCCAACGAGGTGTACGTGCAGTTCACTCCGCGCTGAGAAACCGGTGGAGTGCTGCTCAATCCAGCACCAGCGCCCCGCCCCGCCCTGGTAACTTGCAGATTGCGCCTGCGTGATCCGGGTCGTGATCAGCCCCGATATCCATTGACCGGCAGCCAGCGCTGGCGCCCTCTGCAGCTGCGGTCGCCCACCCTGTTCTTCTGTTGAATCCACCCGTGCCGCATCAGCCCACCATTGTTCTGCTTGGAGCACCCGGCACCGGCGCACAGCTGCTGCACACCGCATTGGCGGCCCGGTTTGCGGCAGCAGAGGTGCGCATTTTCCACAGCGAGGGTTTGGACGATCCCGAAGTAGCGGCAGCGGTGCGGCACGACACCACCACTGCGCTGCTGATGGGGCTGGATCTGCCCTGCGCTGCCGGTGACCGACCCGCGCAGGAAGCTGCCGATGCCCACCTGCGCGCAGCACTCTCAGCTGCCGGCGTGGGTTATCGCGTGGTCTACGGGCAAGGTGACCAACGCACTGCCAACGCCCTCAATGCTATTAAAAATATAGCTATAAGTGCTTATATATCAAGCGCCGGAGGCCATTTTGACTCGAAAAATGACGAACAGACCGAGCGCAGCGCCCGCCTGCGGGCATGGAACTGCGAAAAGTGCAGCGATCCCGAATGTGAGCACCGCCTTTTCAGCGCCTTGATGGGCCGCGATACGGGGCTCTAGCCGCTCCTGATCGATCAGGACAGGGCGCGCGGCGGACCGCCGCTGTCCCATGCTTGAAACCGCAGTGCTCCGGCGGTGGTGCGCGCCTTTGCTATGGAGATTGCGATCACGTTGCCGCCGCCGTCGCGGTTGCGGTCACAGTTGCTGTTGCGCATGCCATGGCAGCGGTTGCCTTTACCGCCTCCCCGCGCCTACACCAGGCCGCGCTTGAGTTCCTTCAGCAGCAACACCACCTGCCCCGACCCATACCGGTACCCACCGTTGAGCACCGCTACGGCCTTGTCCCACTCGCCCAACTGGGCCAGCTCGATCAGCAGCGCCGCCTGTTCGTGAAAGTACCGGTGCCGCGCCATCAGCACGGCATACGCAGGCAGATGGCCGAGCACCTCGCCGCCCACACCGTGGAGCCACTGCCCCAGGGCGCCCCGGTCGCTGCGGCGCACCTCGGCAGGGTCCAGGCCGTGGCGGGTGCGGCCCTCCAGGTAGTCCATGAGGTGCTCTTTCCAGCGCTCGTGGGCGTTGATGGCCGCGTCGATGTCCAGGGCAGCCAGCACGGTGTCTGCGCGCAGCGAATCTGCTGCCTCGCTAGCGCTGCGGCTGTCAATGAGCTCAAGCCCCGGCGCGGCAGCGCGGCCGCCACTGCCAAATACACGACGAAGAATTTGCATAGCCTCTGGTGGGATCGCTCTGGCAGTCTGCGGAGCATGCACAGCCTGCAATGCGCAGCGCCGCAAGGGGCGCGGCAGGCACCGTCATCGGGCTGCGGTGTGAAGAGCGTCGATCTTAGGGGCGCGGGCGGCGGGCGATTGTCAACGATGGTCAGCCGCCGCCAGCGCGCGACACGTCCGCACGGGGCGCCGTTCACGCAGCAGGGCAGCAGAGCGATGACGCCACAAGACGGCAAGCCTGCCCATGGCTCCGCTGGCCCTACAGGCCCTACTGAATCCCGCTGGGCCCTGGCAGCTGGCTGACGGTCGGCGGTACAAAAATCTGCGCCGCATCCACCGCATCAAAGCGGTACTGCTGCCCGCAGAACTCGCAGCCCACCTCGATGTCTTCGCGCTCGGCCAGGATGCTCTCGGCTTCTTCTGCGCCCAGGTTGCGCAGCATGTTGCTCACACGCTCGCGGCTGCAGGTGCAGGCAAAGCGCGGGCCGGTGGGGCCGACCTGGGGCTCGAAGCGCAGCAGTTTTTCTTCCCAGAACAGGCGGCGCAGGATGGTGTCCACGTCCAGGCTCAGCAACTCTTCGCGGGTCAGGCTCGAAGCCAGGTGCGCGATGCGGTTGTAGTCCTCGTTGTGGCCAATCTGGTCTTCGTTCTCGCGGTGCGTGAGGCTGGAGGCCAGGTTGCCCTCGCCCTTGATCGGCATCCGCTGGATCAGCAGGCCCGCGGCGACCTGTTCGTTGGCGCCCAGCACCAGGATGGTGTCGAGCTGCTCGGACTGCAGCATGTAGTGCTGCAGCACGTCGGACAGCCGTTCGAGTTTCTCGTGCCGGTCGCCGTGCAGCGGCACCACGCCCTGGTAGGGCTGCTGGCCAGGGTGGCGGTCCTTGGGGTCGAGTGTGATGGCGCAGCGGCCACCGCCGCCCACATTCAGCATCTGGCTCAGGCGCGCGCCTTCGGGCACCTCGCCGTTGACGGTGGCTGTGGCACGAAAGCTCAGGTCCGACTGCACCTCGACCACCGAGAGCTTGACCGGGCCGTCGCCAAACACCTGCAGCACCAGCGCGCCGTTGAACTTGATGTTGGACTGCATGAGCACGCCCGCGGCGGCCATCTCGCCCAGCAGTTCGCTCACTGCTGTGGGGTAGGCGCCGGTGCTGGTGTTGCCGGCGCGCCGGCGCAGGATTTCGGTCCAGGCATCGGTCAGGCGCACGATCATGCCGCGCACGGGCAGGCCATCGAAAAGAAACTTGTGGAGTTCAGACACGCAAGGGGTTCCAGGAAATGAATCGGGAGGGAGCAGTGCTTAGCCGATTTTGTGCAGGCCGCGTTGGAAGCGGCGCGCGTTGTCGATGTAGTGCTGGGCGCTTTGGCGCAGGCCCTCGATCTGCTCGGGGGTGAGTTGCCGCACCGCCTTGGCGGGGCTGCCGATGATCATGGAGCCGTCGGGAAACTCCTTGCCCTCGGTCACCAGGGCGCCTGCGCCTACCAGGCAGTTTTTGCCGATCCGGGCGCCGTTGAGCACGATGGCCCCGATTCCGATCAACGATTCATCGCCGATCGTGCAGCCATGCAGCATGACCTGGTGCCCCACTGTCACGCGCTCGCCGATGACCAGGGGCTGGCCGATGTCGGCGTGCAGCACGCTCGAGTCCTGGATGTTGGAGCCGGCACCAATGGTGATGCTTTCGGTGTCGCCCCGCACCACGGTGCCAAACCACACGCTGGTGTCCTCGCCAAGAACGACATTGCCCATGACCTGGGCACCTTCGGCCACCCAGGCCGAGGCTGCCAGCTGCGGAGCCACGCCGTCGAGTTCGTAAATCGCCATGCAAACACTCCAGAAAGGGGGATCGGGACCAGGCCGCTGTTGGTTACAAAGCGTGCGCAGTGTTCCGGACGGCAAGGCCTAGAATTGTAAGGATGGAGCTTCGCCACAGTGCACTGCAGGTTTTGCGCCTCGCAGACCCCGAACAAAAAGCGGCCGCAGCGCTTGATCTGTATGCGCAAGCAGCTACTCTTTCGATAGCAGATCAGACCCCCACAGCCCCGCCGGACGCCAGCGCCCTGCCCGGCCGCCCCGAGCGCCCGGCGCTGCTGCGCCACAGCGACGTGGCCCGCCGCTCGCCCGCCACCGCCGAGGGGCGCGCGGTCCTCATCCATGCCATCGCCCACATCGAGTTCAACGCCATCAACCTGGCACTCGACGCCGTCTGGCGGTTTGCAGACATGCCCCGCGAGTACTACCTTGACTGGATGCTGGTTGCCGCCGAAGAGGCGCGCCATTTCAGGCTGTTGCGAGACCACCTGCGCAGCCACGGGCACGACTACGGCGACTTTCCGGCGCACCAGGGCTTGTGGACCATGTGCGAGAAGACCAGCCATGACGTCCTCGCCCGCATGGCCCTGGTGCCGCGCACCCTCGAGGCCCGGGGGCTGGACGCGACGCCGCAGATCCAGGCCAAGCTGCGCCAGGTGGGCACGCCCGACGCGCTGGCCGCCGTGGACATCCTTGACATCATCCTGCGCGACGAGGTGGGCCACGTGGCCATCGGCAACCACTGGTACCGCTGGCTGTGCGACCGTGCGGGGCTGGACCCGGAGAGCCACTACGGCACCCTGGTCAAGCAGTACGAGGCGCCGCGCCTGAAGCCGCCTTTCAACGAAGCCGCGCGGCGGCGCGCCGGTTTTACCGACGCGGAACTGCAGTGGCTGCAGCAGGTGTGACCCACCACCCCACGGTGGCATACCATGGCTCCTACAATCCGCGGCGCCTGAGGCTGCTGCACGAGCAGCACCGCACCCACCCCAACCTCTGATCCATGACTTCACTCTCTGCCCCTGGCACTCCCCTCGCACCACCGCCCGGCGGCCAATCCTCGGTCGCCATGATTGCGCGGCAAGCCATCGTGAACGCGCAGCAGGTGGTGGTGGGCTACGAGCTGTTCAACCGCTCGCGCACCGGCGCCGGGCACACGGCCGCAACCGACGTGATCCTGGTCTTTACCGCGCTTTCGCACGCGGGCACCGAAGAGCTGGTGGGCAAGAAGCTGATCTTCGTCAATTGCACGCATGAAAGCCTCTCGGGCGGCCACCTGGAGCTGCTGGAACCCGACAAGGTGGTGCTGGAGATCCCTCCGCTGGGCCACACTGCGGCCGAAGAAGTCGCCACGCGCATGCCCATCCTGGCCGGGTTGCGCGACCGGGGTTTTCACCTGGCGTTCAACCACACGGTGCTGCAGTCGGCCTATGCCCCCTGGCTGCCGCTGGCGGACTACATCAAACTGGATCTTTCGGTGCTCGCCCCCGACCAGCTGGCGGTGCTCATCAGCTACGCCGGGCGCAACTCCCAGGCCGAGCTGATCGCCGAAAAGGTCGAGACCGCCCAGCAGTACGACATGGTGTCCAGCCAGGGCGTGCAGATGTTCCAGGGTTACTGGTTTGCGCGCCCTGCGCTGGTCGAGGCCAAGCTGCTCACACCGTCGCAGTCCAGCATCATCGAGCTGATCAACCAGGTGCGCAGGCAGGCCAGCACCGACGACATTGAAGAGACCTTGAAGAAGGATGCGGGCCTGGCCTTCAACCTCATGCGCCTGATCAATTCGGCCGGGTTTGGCCTCACGCGCGAGATCACATCCTTCCGCCAGGCCGTGATGCTGATGGGGCTCAAGCGGCTGTTCCGCTGGGCGGCGCTGCTGCTCACCGCTGCGCGGGCCGGCGGCACGCCGTCGTCGGTGGGCCAGACGGCCGTGGTGCGCGGGCGGCTGATGGAGCTGCTGGCGCTGGAGACCCTGCCGCCCGAAGAGGCCGACCAGGCCTTCGTGGTCGGCATCTTCTCGCTGCTGGACGTGATGCTGTCCATGCCCATGGAATCCGCGCTCGGCCTGCTCAACGTGCCCGAGCCCGTGGCGGCCGCGCTGCTGCGCCGCGAGGGCTTCCTCGGCGACCTCCTCACCCTGGCCGAGGCCTGCGAATCCAGCGACGACGCGGCCTTTGACCGTACGGCCGGCTTGCTGCACCTCACCAGCCAGCAAATCAACTTTGCCCACCTCCAGGCACTGGCATGGGGCGACCAGCTCACCGAATGACCGACCCGGCGCTGCATGTGTAGCGCCTGGCGCGCAAAGCATTGGTGTGCGGCTGCGGTTCCCCGGTCTAGAATCATCTCAACCCCGAGCCAATTACCACAGCGAACCCATGTCGAGCACACCTGACCAAGACACCCCGGAAGCTGTTTCTCCCGCCGTGGAGCCCGTCGACGAGAACATCGCCATCATCGCGCGCCAGGCCATCGTGGACGAGAGCCGCACCGTCTATGGCTACGAGCTGTTCGACCGGTCCACCGCCTCCGACGCCCACACCGCCGCCAGCGATGCCGCCCTGCTGTTCAATGCCCTGTCGTACGCGGGCACCGAAGCGCTGGTGGGCAAAAAAACGGTGTTCATCAACTGCACACACGACAGCCTTTCGGGCGGCCACCTGGAGTTGATCCACCCCGAAAAGGTGGTGCTCGAAGTCCCGCCTCTGCCCGAAGGCGCCACGGTCGAAGAGATCGAAGGCCGCCTGCCGACCCTCGAAGCCCTGCGCACGCGCGGGTTCCGCCTGGCGTTCGACCAGCAGGCGCTCAAGCGCGCCTACACCAGCTGGCTGCCGCTGGCCGCGTTCATCAAGCTCGACATGATGGCCTTCAAGCCCGAGCTGGCCGGGCCGCTGGTGAAGTTCTCGACCATGCACAGCAAGGCCACGCTGGTGGCCGAAAAGGTGGAGACCGCCGAGCAGTACGAACTGATGCGCGGCCTGGGCGTCAAGCTGTTTCAGGGCTTTTGGTTTGCCAAGCCCTCATTGGTCAAGGCCACCACCATCCGGCCTGCGCAGGCCACCATCATCCAGTTGCTCAACCTGGTGCGCAAACAGGCCACCACGGCCGAAATCGAAGACCTGCTCAAGAAGGACCCCACGCTGTCCTTCAACCTGTTGCGCTTCATCAACTCCTCAGGCTTTGGGCTGTCGTGCGAGATCACATCCTTCCGCCACGCGGTGATGATCCTGGGCCTCAAGAAGCTCTTCCGCTGGGCAGCGCTGCTGATGACCACGTCCCGCATGGGAGGCGTGCCGCCAGCCGTGGGCCAGACAGCCGTCGTGCGCGGCCGTCTGATGGAGCTTTTGGCCGCTGAACTGCTGCAGCCCGAGGATTGCGACAACGCATTTGTGGTGGGCGTGTTCTCGCTGCTCGACAGCATGCTGGGCGTCCCGATTGAAAAGGCCCTCGAATCCGTGGCGCTGCCCGAGTCGGTGATGGACGCGCTGCTGCGCGGCACCGGCGTGTTTGCCCCGTTTCTCGAACTCACCAAGGCCTGCGAGAGCGGCGACGAAGTGGCTTTTGCCAAGGCGGCCGAGGCCCTGCACCTGTCCAACCGCCAGGTCAATTGGGCCCACCTGCAGGCATTGACCTGGGCGGAGAGCCTCACCGACGACTGACGATGCAGTGTCCGGGCGTGCTGACAGCGCGCGCCGCCCTGCCTTCCTTGGCACCACGAACGCACAGGCCCTGGTCATTCAGGGCCTTTTGTTTTGGGGGGCGTCAATTCCCCTGGATGCCCGCGGCGCGGATGATGCGCGCGTTGTTTTCCGATTCCTGTGCGATCTGCCGCGCAAACTCTGCGGCCGTGCCGCCCGTGGGCACGTTGTCGGTGGCATCGAGCTTGGCGCGGATGTCGGGCAGGGCCAGCGCCTTGTTCACCTCGGCATTCAGGCGCGCCAGCACGGCGGCGGGCGTTTGCGCTGGCGCATAGATGCCAAACAACGACGACAGGTTGGCCGCGGGCTGGCCCAACTCTGCCAGCGTGGGCACCTGCGGCAGCGAATCCAGCCGCGCGGGCGCGCCCACCGCCAGGGGCCTGAGCTTGCCCGCCTGGATGTGCTGCAGCACGGCCGGCCCGGCGTTGGTCGACAGCACCTCGAACTGGCCGCCCAGCGCGTCGTTCATCTGCTGGCCGCCGCCCTTGTAGGGCACATGCGTGATCTGCACCTGGCTCTTGACGGCAATCTGCTCAAGCATGATGTGACCGAGCGATGCGAGTCCTGACGTCGCCCAGCGCACCTGGCCCGGGTGGGCCTTGGCGTTGGCCAAGAGCGCAGCAAAATCGCCCGCCTTGCCCGCAGGCGTGCCCAGCAGCAGCACGGGCGAATACATCACGCTCACCACCGGGGCAATGTCCTTGATGGGGTCAAACGGCGACTTGCCCAGGTGCGGATTCAACGCTAGCGGGCTGATGGCCGCAAAGCCGATCGTGTAGCCATCGGGCGCCGCCTTGGCCACGGCATCCACGCCGATGCTGCCACTGGCCCCGGCCTTGTTCTCGATGACCACTGGAGTGCCCAGCTGCACCGCCAGCTTGTCGGCCAAAGCGCGGGCCACGTTGTCGCTCACCCCGCCCGCGGGGTAGGCCACGATGATGCGGATCGGCTTGGCGGCAGGCCAGGCCTGGGCGAAAGCCATGGCAGGCGCGAGCGCCAGGGCGGCCGCCGAAAGGACGAGGCGTCTGGACAGCGGTGGCAGGTGGGTTGTCATGCGGAGTTTCCTAATGTGGGGGGAGAGGCAAAAACGAAATTGCGGCGCGACGCGCAGACCTGCGCGACTGTCAGCCGCGCGGATGGTGCTGCGAATGCAGCACCTTGAGCCGCTCGCGCGCCACGTGGGTGTAGATCGTCGTCGTCGAGATATCGGCGTGGCCCAGCAGCAGCTGCACCACGCGCAGGTCGGCGCCGTGGTTGAGCAGGTGCGTGGCAAACGCATGGCGCAGCGTGTGCGGCGACAGCGGCACGGTGATGCCCGCAACGGCCGCCCATTTCTTGACGATGACCCAGAACATCGCACGGGTCATACGGCTGCCGCGCTGCGTCACGAAAAGGTCGTCCGTCTGCTGCCCGCCGAGGATGGCGCCCCGCGCTTCTTCAAGGTAACGCTCGAGCCACATGCGCGCCACTTCCCCAAAGGGCACCAGCCGCTCCTTGCCACCCTTGCCCATCACCCGCAACACGCCCTCGTTCAAGCCCATCTGGAAGGTCTTGAGCGTGACCAGCTCCGTCACGCGCAAGCCGCTGGCGTACATCAGCTCCAGCATGGTGCGGTCGCGCACGCCCAGCGGGTTGCCCAGGTCGGGCGCGTTGAGCAGCGCCTCCACCTGGGCCTGCGACAGGGTCTTGGGCACGCGCAGCGGCTGGCGGGCGGCCATCAGGCGCACGGTGGGGTCGGCGGTGATGCGCCGCTCGCGCAGCGCCCAGTGAAAGTAGCGCCGAAGCACCGTGAGCCGCCGGTTGGCCGAGGTGGCGCGGGTCTGCGCATGCCGGGCGGCGAAGTAGCCGTTCAGGTGCTGCTCGGCCGTGTCGTCGAGCGCCAGGGCAGGCTGCTGGGCGGCCAGCCATTGCGAATACAGCGTGAGGTCGCGCCGGTAGGCGGCCAGCGTGTTGCGCGACAGGCCGTCCTCCAGCCACAGGGCATCCACAAAGGCATCGATCGCATTCAGGCTGGGGGCAAGCATCCAAAAACGATAGCACGTATGCCGTGTCGGGCACAAAAAAAAGCCGCCCGTTGGCGGGGCGGCTTTTGCGCGGGGGCCAGGGCCTGCGCCCTGCTTATTCCAGCGTCAGCTTTTGCTTGACGACCACATCCTTGTACACCGCAAACTCGGCCTTGATCTGCTCGGCAAACTGCTCGGGCGTATTGCCCAGCACGATGGAGCCGGTGTCTTCAATGCGCTTCTTGACGGCCGGGTCTTCCAGCGCCTTGCGCACGGCGGCGTTGACCTTGTCGACCACTTCCTTCGGCAAGCCCTTGGGTCCGACGATGCCGTAGTAGGCCATGCGGTTCACTGGCTCCAGGCCCATTTCCTTGAAGGTGGGCACGTTGGGCAGGGCCGCCAGGCGCTGCGGCGCGGCCACCACGATGGGCACCAGGCGGTTGTCCTTGATGAAAGGCAGGGCCGAGGGCAGGTTGTCAAAAATCATCGGCACCTGACCGGCCACGGTGTCGTTCAGCGCAGGGCCCGCGCCGCGGTAGGGGATGTGCGTGACGAAGGTGCCCGACAGGTTCTTGTACAGCTCCATCTGCAGGTGGCCGATGCCACCCGTGCCGGAGGACGAATACGAGTATTTGCCCGGCGACTTCTTGAGCTCGGCCACAAACGACTTGTAGTCCTTGGCCGGGAAACTGGGGTTCACCGCAATGATGTTGGGCGTGGCCGCGATGTTGATGATGGGCGTGAAGTCCGTCAGCGGGTTGTACGGCGTCTTGGGGTTGATGGCAGGGTTGGCCGCCGTGGTGGACACGGTCGCGATGCCCAGCGTGTAGCCATCGGGTGCCGAGCGGGCCGTTTCGGACGCGCCCACCACACCACCGCCACCGGCCTTGTTCTCCACGATCACGCTTTGGCCCAGCGCCTTGCCCAGCGGGTCAGCGATCACGCGCGCAATGATGTCGGTGGTGCCACCCGGCGCAAACGGCACCTGCAGCTTGATCACCTTGTTGGGATAGCCCTGGGCGGCGGCCGATCCGGCGGCCAGCTCCTGCTCCCCGACTTCTCCCTCATCCTGTGCGGCTACCTCATCTGCCGGTACACCGCCCTCAACCGGTCGGTGTGGCAGCCGGTGGAGAGCCTGGTGTACTACCTGCTCTTTCCGGTTCTGCTGTTCCAGTCCATCGTCAAAAGCCCAGTGGACATCGGCGCCGCATCGGGCCTGATTGGCGCGGGGCTGCTGTCGGGCCTCATCGGCATTGCGCTCGCCTACAGCCTGCCGCACTGGCCGTGGGTGGGCAAGCACATCGACGCGCGCGACCACGCAGCCAGCGCGCAGGTGGCGTTCCGTTTTAACTCCTTCATTGGCCTGGCGATTGCCGAGCGGCTGGCGGGTGCCGAGGGGCTGCTGATGATCGCGGTGCTGATTGGCGTGTGCGTGCCGCTGTTCAACGTGGCTGCTGTGTGGCCCATGGCGCGCAACGGGCAGCACAGCTTTGTGCGCGAGCTGGCACGCAACCCGCTGATCGTGGCCACGCTGTCGGGGCTGGTAGCCAATCTCCTCGGGTTCCAAATCCCCGACTGGGCCGCGCCCACCGTGGGCCGCATCAGCGCGGCATCGCTGGCGCTCGGGCTCATGGCCGCAGGGGCCGGGCTGCAGTTTGGCTTGCTCGCGCGGGGCAAGGCCCTGAGCGTGGCGGTGCTGTCCATCCGGCACCTGGTGCAGCCGCTGCTGGCGTTTGGCATGGCGCAGCTTTTTGGGCTCAATGCGGTGCAGACCACCATGCTGCTCGCGTTCTCGGCCCTGCCCACGGCCTCCACCTGCTATGTGCTGGCCGCGCGCATGGGCTACAACGGGCCGTATGTGGCGGGCCTCGTCACCCTCTCCACCCTGCTCGGCATGCTGAGCCTGCCCTTTGCCCTGGGCTTCTTGCGGTAGTTGGCTGGCTGGCCTGGGCCGGGTGCGCCCCTTCCTACGTTGGTGCCCGTGCCACACCGACAAGCCCGGCACTGCCACCTCCCCAGCATGAATGCATCCGCTGACCACCGTGGTCGGCACCTCACCAGGAGATGCACATGCCCAACCAGGAAGAATCACGCGACGGCAAGCCCCACGTCGACAAGGACCGCCCCTCGCCCGATGTGGAACAGTACGCGACCGATGGTCAGAGCAACGCCCGCGGCAAGGGCCCGTCGGACGAGCAGGGGCAAAAGCTTGTGCCCGACACCAACCCCGCGCAAACAGCCAAAGCTGGCACCCAGGGCGTAGCGGCGGACACCGGGGGCCGCAGGCAAGGCGGCGAGGTCGCACCCAGCGCGCTCAACGAAGGCGACCGGGGCGCCGCCGACACCCCGCCTACCACCTCCGAACAGCTCAACTTCGACGACGCCAGCGAGGACCATCCGCGCGGCGACAACCGCCGCACGGGCGGCACCTGGGACACCCCGCCCCACAACACGGGCGACCAGGGCGAGGTGGGCAAAGCACCGGGTGCGGGACTGTCCAACCGCAACGGGCCGAGCGACCCGGATGCCAAAAACGATCCACCGCGCCGGTAAGGCGTTGCACGGCGCCGGCTCAGCGCCGACGGGGGCTTTGGCATGATGCCGTTCTCTTTCGCAACGCATCTTCGCCAAGGATCAGCGGCGTGCACGGCTTTGGTTGCCGTCGCACCCCGTGGTGAAGGCACGCTGAGCGATCCGCATTGCCATACCCCGTCATGCCCGCACCCTGCCCTACCGCCCCCACCTTTTCGATCGCACGCAGGCAGGCCCTTTTTGCAGGCCTTGCCAGCGCCCTGCTGCTACCGCTGGCCGCCTGCGGCCGCAAAGCCCCCCGCGCGCAATCCGTGCCGCCCGATGCCACTGTCCTCGCCCTGGGCGACTCACTGACCTCGGGCGTGGGCGCCTCGGCCGACACGGCCTACCCCGCCGTGCTGCAGAAGCTCTCGGGCTGGAAGGTGGTCAATGGCGGCGTGTCGGGCGACACCTCGGCCCAGGCGCTGGAGCGGTTGCCTGCCCTGCTGCAAAAACACCAGCCCGCGCTGGTGATCGTGGGCATCGGCGGCAACGACTTTCTGCGCCGCCAAAGCGCCAGCACCACCCGCGCCAACATCGTGCGCATCTGTACCGACGCCCGCGCGAGCGGCGCCCAGGTGCTGCTGGTGGCCGTACCCGAGCTGTCTTTTCTGGCGGCCTCGGCCGGCCTGCTGAGCGACCACGCGATGTACGAAGAGATTGCCAGCGAGCTCAAGATTCCTCTCCACCGCAAAGGCTGGTCCACCGTGCTGGCGGATGCAAGCCTGCGGTCCGACCAGATCCACGCCAACGCGAAGGGCTATGAGCGGTTTGCGCAGGGGCTGGTGGAGACGCTCAAGGCCAGCGGGCTGGCGGGTTGAAAGCCACAAAACCGGCGAGAAACCGATTTGCTACTATTTTTATAGCTAGAAGCGCTTATGGATCAAGCGCTTGGCGCCATTTTGATTCAAATTTATCGCCATCACCTCAGCCCAAAGCCCACGCCACGTGCTCGCGCACCAGCGGGCTCGGGTCCTCGGCGCGCGTCTGCAGCGCGGCGCGCACGGCCTCATCTGCAGTGGACCGCAGCGCATTGCCCAGCGCCACCGCCACATTGCGCAGCCAGCGCTCGTGCCCGATGCGGCGAATGGGGCCGCCCTCGGTCATGCGCAAGAAGGTGGCCTCGTCCCACGCGAACAGGTGCACCAGCTGCTGGCCCGACAACCCTTTGCGCTCATCAAAATCCGGCAGCCGGCTGACCTGCGCGAACTTGTTCCAGGGGCAGATGAGCTGGCAGTCGTCGCAGCCGTAGATGCGGTTGCCGAGCAGCGGCCGCAGCTCCAGCGGGATCGGGCCCGCGTGTTCGATGGTCAGGTACGAGATGCAGCGGCGCGCATCCACCCGGTGCGGCGCGATGATGGCCTGCGTGGGGCAGATGTCGATGCAGGCGCTGCAGCTGCCGCAGTGCGCGGTCACGGGCTCGCTGGGCGGAAGTGCCATGTCGACATAGATCTCGCCCAAAAAGAACATCGAGCCGGCCTCGCGGTTGAGCACCAGCGTGTGCTTGCCGCGCCAGCCCTGCCCGCTGCGCGCGGCCAGCTCGGCCTCCAGCACCGGGGCCGAATCGGTGAACACCCGGTGGCCGAACGGGCCGATGGCCTCGGCGATGCGGTCGCTCAGCTTCTGCAGGCGCGCGCGCAGCACCTTGTGGTAGTCGCGGCCCCGCGCGTAGACCGACACGATGCCCTCATGGGGCCGCGCCAGCCGGTCCAGTTCAAAGGCCTGCCAGCCCTCTTGGGGCGCACCCTGCCCCATGCTGCGCGGCAAATAATCCATGCGCGCCGTGATCACGCTCACGGTGCCAGGCACCAGCTCTGCCGGGCGCGCACGCTTCAAGCCATGCGATGCCATGTAATGCATCTCGCCATGGAATCCTTGCGCCAGCCAGGCCGAAAGCCCGGGCTCTGCAGCGGACAAGTCCACCCCCGCCACGCCGATTTGGGAAAATCCCAGTTCGCGGGCCCACTCCTGCATTTGAGGAACGAGTTGACTGTTGCACCACATACCGGCCAGATT
>SDXZ01000041.1 GCA_004210805.1 Acidovorax sp. | reverse complement strand
TGGGACGAGCTGCGCCGCTTCATGTGGGACTACGTGGGCATCGTGCGCACCAACAAGCGCCTGGAGCGCGCCGCGCACCGCATCGCCACGCTGCAGGGCGAGATCAACGAGTTCTACGCCCACTTCCACGTCACGCGCGACCTGCTGGAGCTGCGCAACCTGGTGCAGGTGGCCGACCTCATCGTGCAGAGCGCGCAGATGCGCCGTGAAAGCCGGGGCCTGCACTTCAGCCGCGACTACCCCGAGCTGGCCGCGCCTGCCGCGCCCACCATCCTCGTACCGCCGGTAGCCCGGCGCACCGCAGAGAAACCAAGCCTGCGGCCATGACCTACAGCGTCAAGGAAATCTTCTACACCCTGCAGGGCGAAGGCGGCCAGGCGGGCACGCCCGCCGTGTTCTGCCGCTTTGCCGGCTGCAACCTCTGGACCGGCCGCGAGCAGGACCGCGCGCAGGCCGTCTGCCAGTTCTGCGACACCGACTTCGTGGGCACCGACGGCACGCTGGGCGGCAAGTTTGACACCGCCACGCGGCTGGCCGACACCGTCGCCGCGCAGTGGCCTGCCGGTGCGGGCCACCGCCTGGTGGTGCTGACCGGCGGCGAGCCCCTGCTGCAGGTGGATGCCGCGCTCATCGGCGCGCTGCACGCGCAGCAGTTCCGCATTGCCGTGGAAAGCAACGGCACCGTGCAGGCGCCCGAGGGCATCGACTGGCTGTGCATCAGCCCCAAGGCCGGCGCGCCGTTCGTGCAGCGCAGCGGGCAGGAGCTCAAGCTTGTGTGGCCCCAGCCCGGGTTCGACCTACAGGCGCTGGAGCGTGACACTCAGTTCAGCCACCGCTTTTTGCAACCCATGGATGGCCTGCTGCAGCGCCAGAACACCGCCGCCTGCATCGACGCCTGTTTGGCCAACCCCGCGTGGCGATTGAGCCTGCAGACCCACAAGCTCACCGGCATCCGGTGAGCTGACCTTTCTCGTTGTTGTTGCTGTTGCTGTTGCTGTTGCCGACTATGTTGTTCACCATTTCCCAGCGCTTCTTCTTCGACGCCGCCCACACCCTGCGCCGCGAGATCGAGGCCGAAGGCAGCCGCCGCGTGCACGGCCACACCTACCACGCCGAGGTCTCCCTGAGCGGCCCGCGCGACCCCGCCACCGGCATGGTGCTGGACCTGGGCCTGCTGCGCCGGGGGCTGGAGGTGGTGCGCGAGCAGCTGGACCACCACATGCTCGACGACGTGCCCGGCCTAGGTACACCCACGCTGGAGAACCTGTGTGTTTTTATCGCCCAGGCCCTGCCCGCCGACCTGCAGCCGCGCGTCAGCCGGGTTCGGGTGTGGCGCGATGCGCTCGGCGACAGCTGCACACTGGACTTCACGCCTGCCTGAAGGGCACTGCGCTCCCTGCCCGTCGGCAGCCCACCCTCCCAGATGCCAAGACTTCACCCAGGAAGCCCGATGTTCCGTACCCTGCTCAAATCCAAGATCCACCGCGTCGCCGTGACCCAGTGCGAGCTGCACTACGAGGGCTCCTGCGCCATCGACGAGGACCTGCTAGCCGCGGCCAACATTGCCGAAAACGAGCAGATCCACATCTGGAACATCAACAACGGCGAGCGCTTCGTCACCTACGCCATCAAGGGCCAGCGCGGCAGCGGGATGATCTCGGTCAACGGCTCGGCCGCGCGCCGTGCCTCCGCTGGCGACCTCATCATCATTGCGGCCTTCGCCCAGGTACACGAGGACCAGGTGCCCACCCACCAGCCCCAGCTGGTGTTTGTGGACGAGCACAACCGCCAGACCGAACTGCGCCACGCCGTGCCCACCCAAGTGGTCTGAACATGCAGCCCACGCACGACGGGCTCGCGGCCCGCAGCCTCGCCAGCGTCTGGCACCCCTGCACGCAGATGAAGCGGCACGAAGCCCAGCCGCCCGTGGCCATCGCCCGCGCGCAAGGCCCTTGGCTTTATGGCACCGATGGCCGGCGCTACCTGGACGGCATCAGCTCCTGGTGGGTCAACCTGTTTGGCCACAGCCACCCGCACATCCAGGCCGCGCTGGTGGACCAACTGGGTAAGCTCGACCACGTGATGCTGGCAGGCTTCACGCATGCGCCGGTGGTGGAGCTGTCGGAGCGCCTGGCTGCGCTCACCGGCCTGGGCCACGCGTTCTACGGCAGCGACGGCGCGGCGGCCACCGAGATCGCGCTGAAGATGAGCGCGCACTACTGGCGCAACATGGGGCGCCCCGCCAAGAGCCGCTTTGTGGGCCTGGCTGGGGGCTACCACGGCGAGACGGTGGGCGCGCTGGCCGTGACCGACATCGCGATCTTCCGCGAGGCCTATGCCCCGCTGGTGCGCCTGGCCGACACGGTCCCCAGCCCCGATGCACGCGGCGCCGCCGCCGGCGAGAACGCTGACGATGTGGCGCGGCGCGCCGCTGCGGCGCTGGAAGTCTGGCTGGCAGAACACCACGAAACCACCGCCGCCTTCATCGTCGAGCCGCTGGCGCAGTGCGCCGCCGGCATGGCGATGCACAGCCCCGAATACCTGCGCCTGGCGCGCGCACTGTGCAGCCGCTACGAGGTGCACCTGGTGGTGGACGAGATCGCCGTCGGCTTTGGCCGCACCGGCACGATGTTCGCGCACCAGCAGGCGGGCATCCGGCCGGATTTCATTTGTCTGTCCAAAGGCCTCACGGGCGGCACGCTGCCCCTGTCGGCCGTGCTGACCACCGATGGGGTGTACGCCGCGTTCTACGACGACGATGTGGCGCGGGGTTTTCTGCATTCGCACTCGTACACCGGCAACCCGCTGGCCTGCCGCGCGGCGCTGGCCACGCTGGAACTGTTCGACGAGCTCGATGCCCTGAACGCCAACGCGGCGCTGGCCCTGCGCCTCGACGCCGCCTGTGCCCCCATCACCCACCATCCACGCGTGCGCCATGCGCGCCGTCTGGGGATGATCTGGGCCTGGGACATTGATACGGCAGCCCCCGACTTTGCGCGCCGCTACCACCAGCACGCCATGGCGTGTGGGCTGGTGCTGCGGCCTATTGGAAATACGTTGTATGCCATGCCACCCTATGCGCTGGATGAAGAGGCCGTGCAGTGCCTTGCCAGCGGTGCGCTCGACGCACTGAACGCCACTCTGCACGAGGAGAACCCATGATTGGATGTTTTGTCACCGGCACCGACACAGGCGTCGGCAAGACGCTGGTGTCCACCGGACTGCTGCACGCCCTGGCGCCGCACCACCGCCGCGTGGTTGGCATGAAGCCCGTGGCGGCGGGCGTGGTGCCCTGGGGCGAGGACTGGGCGAGCGAAGACGCGATCGCGCTGCGCTCGGCCTCCACCCTGGCGGTGCCGCCCGAGCTGGACAACCCGGTGCTGCTGCTCGACGCGCTCTCACCGCACATCGCGGCCGAGCGGGCCGGGGTGCAGATCGATATCGCAGCCATCGTGCGCAGCTACCAGGCGCTGGCGGCTGCGGCCGACGCGGTGGTGGTTGAAGGCGCAGGCGGCTTTCATGTGCCGCTGACCGACACGCAGACCGGTGCCGACCTGGCGCAGGCCCTGGCGCTGCCCGTGGTGCTGGTCGTGGGCCTGCGACTGGGCTGCCTGAGCCATGCGCTGCTCACGGCCGAAGCCATTCGCGCGCGCGGCCTCACGCTGGCCGGCTGGGTGGCCAACCGTGTGGACCCCGAGATGGAGGCCGCCGACGAAAACATCGCCTACCTGCGTGCCCGCCTGGGCGCACCACTGCTGGCCGACGTACCGCACCAGGAGCTGCCCGACGCGCGCAGCCTGGTGTTTGAACTCCCGGGGGCCTGGCTGTGACGGCGCCCTCCCCGGCCACGTCGTGGCTGGACGAGATCCCCGCGCAGCTCGCCGACATCGAGCAAGCCCACCTGCTGCGCCGCCGGCGTGTCGTGCAGCCCGGCGGCGGCGCGCGGCTGATGGTAGACGGCCAGCCGATGCTCGCGTTTTGCAGCAACGACTACCTGGGCCTGGCCAGCCACCCCGCGCTGGCCGAGGCCGCGCGCGACGCCACGCACACCTTTGGCGTGGGCTCGGGCGGCTCGCCCCTGGTCAGCGGGCACAGCGCCGCCAACGATGCGCTGGAGCACGAGCTGGCCGCGTACGTGCAGCTGCCCCGGGCACTGTACTTTTATGCGGGCTACGCCACCAACACCGGCATCATCCCCGCGCTGGTGGGTGCGGGCGACGCGCTGTTTTCCGACGCACTCAACCACGCCTGCCTGATCGACGGCGCGCGCCTGTCGCGCGCCACCATCTACCGCTATTCCCATGCCGACCTGGTGGCACTGGAGGCGCTGCTCGCCGCCAGCCCCGCGCGGCGCAAGCTGGTGGTGAGCGACGCGGTGTTCAGCATGGATGGCGATCTGATCGACATCCCGGCGCTGCTGGCGCTGTGCGAGCGCTACGACGCGCTGCTGCTGCTGGACGATGCCCACGGGTTTGGCGTGCTCGGCCCACAAGGGCGCGGCAGCCTGGCGCACGCGGGCCTGACCGGCACCGCCGCATCGCGCCGCGTGCTCTATATGGCCACGCTGGGCAAGGCTGCGGGCGTGGCCGGCGCGTTTGTGGCGGGCAACGCCACGCTCATCGAATGGCTGCTGCAGAAAACGCGCACCTACATCTTCGCCACAGCCGCGCCGCCGCTGCTGGCTGCAGCGCTGCGCCAGAGCCTGGTGCTGATGGCCGCGGCCGATGACCGGCGCGAACACCTGCGCCAGCGCATCGCCCAGTTGCGCACGGGCCTGGCCACGCTGCTGGGTGCGGCACCGGGTGCGCAGGGCTGGCAGCTGCTGCCCTCACACACCGCCGTGCAGGCGCTGGTGATTGGCAGCAATGAGGCCGCGCTGGCCCTGATGGAAAGCCTGCGCCAGAGCGGCCTGTGGGTGCCGGCGATTCGCCCGCCGACCGTGCCAGTGGGCACGGCGCGGCTGCGCATTGCGCTGTCGGCGTCGCACACGGCGCAGGATGTCGAGCAACTCCTGGCCGCGCTGGCAGCCCATGCCAATGGCCTGGGGCTGGACGGCGTTAACGAACCACTGCCGCTGTCCACGGCGGCCGGACAGCAAAAAGCCGCAGGCACCGGGGTGGTGGCTGCGGCCCTTGCACTCTGAAGCTCCGTTCACCCCCATGACCTGGGGGCGAACGGTATCTGAGCCAGGTCTGGTCAGTTCAAATCAGATCAGGTGCTTTCCTTGACCACGCGGCCATGCAGTTGCTGCAGTGGCCGTGCGTTGGCGCTGTACATCTGGCGAAACGACTTGATCTGCGCGGCGCTGAGCTTGACGGGTTCCTTGAGCACCATCCACTTCACGCCTTCGGAGCAGGGTGGCGTGGTGAGCGAGCCATCAAAGCTGTAGTAGCCCTTGCTGGCGGGCAGCAGGGTGCTGGCGTCCAGGCTCAGGCCATCCACCGTCACCTGTTCACCCACGCGCGGCAGGTGCGCAAAGATGGGAGCCCAGGCCGCGTTGGTCTTGCCCGGCTGGATCAGCACGGCCACGACACCGAGGCCACCCTCGGCGCTCTTGTGCACGAAGTGGGCCACCATGGCCGCGCGCTTGCCGCCAATGGCTTCTTCGCTGGGGGTGTGGAAGTGGAACTGCAGCAACTCCATCGGCTTGCCGTCGACCACCAGCTTGCTGCCGGCGGGCATGTTGACCTGCACCGTGTGGCCGTTGTTCACCAGCGTGGGGGCGCCCGCCGCGTACTGGAACTCCAGCGCAGGCAGGGCTTCCTTCACGGTCTTGCGGATGTCGATGGGGCTTTGCGCCGCACCGCGGGCGCAGGCCTCGAAGCCGGCCTCGAGCTCGCCCCAGTGGGCAGCACCGTGCTTGCCCTTGTATTCCCAATGGGGTTTGGCGCCCTCAGCGCTGGCCCAGGTGACAGCGCACAGCGCGAGAGCAGCCACTGCGGTGTGTCGGATCAATGTTTGGTATGTCATGGTTTTATTGAAAACAACAGGGATGGGTTGCCGCCGCTGCATTGCCCCGGTGCCGCACACCAGCACCTCTTTGCCAGGCGGAGCCGGCAAGGACGTCTGGGCGCGGCACCGGCACCTCTTTGCCAGGCGGAGCCGGCAAGGACGTCTGGGCGCGGCACCGGCACAAGGCCAGCCAGCAGCGCAATCCCCGCCCAGGGCGGGGACACCCGGATTCTGAACACGCCGCCTGCCGCCCAGCAACCAAATCTTGGCCGGGCCCGGCGGCTGTGTCTCGCGGAAAACACGAGGCACAGCACGGCGGGCCCATGCTGCGCCGCGAGTCTTAACAGCCCCTTAAACTGGCGGGCTCGACTGAACGCGCCCGCAAACCACTGTGTGAATCGGGCGCGTACCCCTTTGAACGGACCGGAACCGAACCACCATGCCCCACCTCGTCGTCGAATACTCCGCCAACCTGCCCCACTTCCCGGAAGCCGAAACCCTGACCGAGCTCAACGCGGCCCTGTGCGCCCACCCCGAAGTGCAGGACGAGGCGGACCTGAAGACCCGCTTCGTCGTGGCCGACAGCTTTGAGATCGGCACCGCCCCGGCCCACCGCGGCTTTGTGCACGCGCAACTGCGCCTGCTGTCGGGCCGCACGCCCGAAGCCAAGAAGGATCTGTCGCAGCGCATCGCCGCCGTGTTGCGCGAACGTACGCCCCGCCCTCAGGGTGTGATGGTGCAGCTGAGCGTGGAAGTGGTGGACATGGACCGCGGCTCGTACGCCAAGGAACGGCTGTAAGCCTTGATGGCCCCGGGCCGCGGCGGAGGGCGGCCAGAGGGTCAAAATCAAAGCAAAAATAGGCTCTAGCGCTTGTATATCAAGCGCTTATAGCTATAAAAATAATAGCAAATGGGTTAAGGGCTTGTGCGCGAACGGCACGCCGCGATTCTGTCGCCTTGTGGTGCCGCGGCTTTCGGTGCCGCAGCACTCCGTGGCACCCCGGCCGTTTGCAGCCCGCAGCTTCAGCCGGGCGCCGCCACCAGCTCCGCCTCCAGCCAGCCGCGCAGGCTGTTGATGAAGGCCCAGCCCTGCACACGGGGCACGTCTTCCAGGCGCAGCACATCCTCCACCACACGGCCTTCGGCCAGGGCTGCAGCGCGGCCCACGCCGGGCAGCAGGCCGCAGGCCAGCGGTGGTGTGATCCAGCGGCCGTCCAGCAGCGCAGCGATGTTGCCGAAGGTGGTTTCGGTGATCTCGCCGGCCTCGTTCCACAACACCGTGTCGAACACACCGGCCGCCTTGGGCGCAAACGCCGCGTAGTGGTCGCGCCGCGTGGTCTTGTAGCGCACAAATTCGCTGTGCGCAGCCAGGAAAGGGCTGCTGGCCAGCTGCAGGCGCACCGGCTCTGCGGTGGGCAGCAGCGCAAAGGCCTCAACGCGGGCGCTGCCATCTGAGGCCAGCAGCAGGCGCACGCGCCAGTCACCGTCCAGGTGCTGGAGCGCGGCAATCTGCAGCTCCTGCCGCACCCCGTGCACACGGCACGGAAACCCAAAATGTTCGGCCGCCTCGCTCATGCGCTGCACGTGGGGGCCCGCGTGCTGAAACTTGCCGTGGTTCAAGGCCAGGGTTTCCAGGATCTCGAAGGGCGCGCTGGCGCGCTCAAGGAACGCCCGCTTGTGCCGCCACTCGGCCCATTCGGCATCCACCTGCGCGCCGGATGTGATGCCGCTGCCGATCCCGCAGCTCACGCTGTGCTCGCCCGGCTCTGCGGCTGGCAGGGCTTCAGCAGCCGCATCGGCGCCCTTTGCGGCGGCGTGCACCACCACGGTTCGGATCGGCACATTGAATGTCGCGGCCACCGCGTGCCGGCCATTCGCCCCGGCAGCGCCCGCCGGCCGCACCACGCCCACGGCACCGCAGTACACGCCGCGCGGCGCGGGCTCCAGCGCGTGGATCATCTGCATCGCCCGCACCTTGGGCGCCCCCGTGACGGAGCCACAGGGGAACAGCGCCGCAAACACATCGGTGAGCGTCGTCCCCGGGCGCGTGCGGGCCACCACATCGGACGTCATCTGCCACACCGTGGGCAGCGCTTCGGTGGCAAACAGCGCCGGCACGCGCACGCTGTGCGGCACGGCAATGCGCGAGAGGTCGTTGCGCAGCAGGTCCACGATCATCACGTTCTCGGCCCGCTCCTTGGCCGACGCGCGCAGTCGCGCCTCCACGGCAGCATCGGCCTCGGGGGTGGCACCGCGCGGCGCTGTGCCCTTCATGGGGCGGGCAAGGATGGCGCCGCCGTCGGGCGCATCGCACCAGTCAAAAAACAATTCGGGCGAGACGGACAGCACCTGGTCGCCGCCGGTATCGATGTGGGCGGCATAACCGCCCGGCTGCGCCCGCTGCAGCGCGGCGAACAGGCCGCTGGCGCTGCCTTGCAGCGTGCCGTGCAGGGGCGCGGTGTAGTTGACTTGGTAGAGCTCGCCAGCACCGATGGCCTGCTGAATGTGGGCCATGGCGCTGTCGAAGTCGCTGCGGCTGAGGGTGTCCTGCCACGTGACCTGGGCGGGCGGCGCACTGTCGGCGGCGGGCCAGGGCTCGGGTTCGTCGTACACCGCAAACCAGGCCAGGGGCTCTGCCCCGGCACCCTCCACACCATGGGTCTGCAGCGCGGCATCGAAGGCGGCTGCGGCCTCGTAGCGCACATAGCCCACGCACCACTGGCCGCGCGCGGCCGCGGCGTGCACGGCGTCGAGCACCTTGCGCACTTCGGCCACCGTGGCAGCCGCCAGCACCCTGCGCGGCGCACGGAAGGCGTGGCGCAGGCGCGGGGCCGCGGGGTCTTGCGGCTGGGTGAAGTCGATGCGGGAAGTGGTGTTCAAAACAGGGCCCGGTTGCGGGTCACGGTCGGCGCCGGCAGCGGTACAAATGGTAGCAAAGGATGCCGTTCACCGAGCTCAGAGCGGCTAACAAAACTCAGCGAAGCGGTTCTGGCTAGGCGCTGCATCGCAGGCAGTACGAGTAGTACGACAAGATGCGGCAACGACGCCAGAAGAGTTTGTTAGCCGCTCTATACGGCGCCCAGGTGCGGCACCAGCGCCGACATGGGCTGCCCATTCTTCAGAGCCGCAGTGAACGCCAGCATGCGATCGATGGGCTGGCGCGCGCGCGGGATCAGGGCCGCGTCCACGTGAATGGCGTTGGCGCCGGTCTCGAGCACCCGTGCCACGTCGGCCAGGCCATTCATCGCCATCCAGGGGCAATGCGCGCAGCTTTTGCAAGTGGCGCTGTTGCCGGCCGTGGGCGCTTCGTAAAACGTCTTGCCGGGGTTGAGCGTGCGCAGCTTGTGCATCATGCCGTTGTCGGTGGCCACGATGAATTCAGTGGCGTCCAGCTCGCGCGCGGCCTTGAGGATCGCGCTGGTGGACCCCACGGCGTCGGCCAGGGCGATCACGTCCGCAGGGCTTTCGGGGTGCACCAGCACCTTGGCGTGCGGGTGCTGCTGTTTGAGCGCTTCAAGCTCAAAGGCCTTGAACTCGTCGTGCACGATGCAGGCGCCGTTCCAGAACACCATGTCGGCACCCGTCTGCTGCTCGATGTAGGCACCCAGGTGGCGGTCGGGCGCCCACAGGATTTTTTGTCCAGCGGCCTTCAAGGCACCGACGATGTCGAGCGCGCAGCTCGATGTGACGAGCCAGTCCGCCCGCGCCTTCACGGCCGCGCTGGTGTTGGCGTAGACCACCACGGTGCGGTCGGGGTGCGCGTCGCAGAACGCGCTGAACTCCTGCAGCGGGCAACCGAGGTCCAGCGAGCAGGTGGCATCCAGATCAGGCATCAGCACCGTCTTTTCGGGGCTCAAAATTTTGGCCGTCTCGCCCATGAAGCGCACGCCACTGACCACCAGCGTCTGCGCCGCATGGTCGCGGCCGAAACGCGCCATCTCGAGCGAATCGCTCACGATGCCGCCGGTCTCTTCGGCCAGGTCCTGCAGGTCGGGGTGCACGTAGTAGTGCGAGACCATCACCGCGTTCTTTTCCTTGAGCAGGCGGCGGATGCGGTCCTTGAGCGCGGCGCGCTCCGACTGAGAGGGCTCGGGCGGCACGCGCGCCCAGGCGTGTTTGGTGGCGCAGACGGAGCCTTCCTGCGCCTGGAGCGGCTGCTCGTCAGGCGCATCGAAAAATCGGTGGCCTTGACGTCCTTGGTCAGTGTGCCGATGGAGATGCGGTCCACGCCGGTTTCAGCCAGCTCGCGCAGGCCGTCGAGCGTGACGCCGCCCGAGATCTCCAGCACCGCGCGGCCGGCGTTGATGCGCACGGCCTCGCGCAGTGTGGGCAGGGGCATGTTGTCCAGCAGCACCATCTTGGCCCCGGCCTCCAGCGCCTCGTGCAGCTGGTCCAGCGTTTCCACTTCGATCTCGATGAACTTCGTCTGCGCGGCCATCTGGCCGGCGGCGCGCAGCACGGCAGTCACACCGCCGGCCGCAGCGATGTGGTTCTCTTTGATGAGCACGGCGTCGTGCAGCCCGATGCGGTGGTTGGTGCCGCCGCCCACGCGCACCGCGTATTTCTGCGCCAGGCGCAGGCCTGGCAGGGTCTTGCGCGTGTCCACGATGTGTGCCCGGGTGCCGGCAACCACGTCCACATACGTGCGGGTCTTGGTGGCCACGGCCGACAGCAGCTGCAAAAAATTAAGCGCCGTACGCTCGGCCGACAGCAGCGCGCGGGCATTGCCTTCGAGCTCCAGCACCACCTGGTCCGGCGCGCAGCGCTGGCCTTCGGCCACATGCCAGGTGATCTGCACGCTGGGGTCCAGCGCGCGCAATGCGGCGTCGGCCCAGGGCGCGCCGCAGATCACGGCGGATTCGCGCGCAAGGATGCGGGCGCGGGCGCGGCGGGCGGGGTCGATCAGACCGGCGGTCAGGTCGCCACCGCCCACGTCTTCGTCCAGGGCGCGGGCCACATCAGCCTGCGCCAGGGCCGCCACATCGTTGTCGCTGGGCTTAGGGTTCGAAATCGTCATGGGGCGCGAGCATACCGGGAACGCAATAGCCACCGGCGCTGCGGCCGCACCCCGGCGGCCGTGCGCCAAACCCCTTGGGATGGCCTGCATAACCCTCGCGAGGCGGTGATAGTGCGGATCGGGATGGGCTACAAGGCGCCTTTTTGCAGCCAATAGCCCGGCTATTGGCAAGAAAAGCAACGCAGCAGACCGCCCGAGGCCGCGCTGTCACAGACCGCAGGGAGTTATGCAGGCCATTCCTAAGTACACCCATTATTGGTCGCATAGACTCGCGGCAATTTTTTTGCCTCTGGGAGCTCCATGACTGCCAACAGCCCTGTCTCTGCCACGCCCTACGGCACGCTGCCGCCGGCATCGCCCCTGCCCCAGCGCCGCCCGGTCAGCCTGCCGCGCCTGGCGCAGATGCGCGACGCGGGTGAGAAGATCACCATGCTGACCGCTTACGACGCGACCTTTGCGGCCGTGGCCGATGCGGCGGGCGTGGAGTGCATCCTGGTGGGCGACTCGCTGGGCATGGTGTGCCAAGGGCTGCCCAGCACGGTGGGGGTGAGCCTGGACACCATGGCCTACCACACAGCCAGCGTGGCGCGTGGGCTGCACCGCGTGCAGGCCACCGCCTGGCTGGTGGCCGACCTGCCCTACGGCACCTATGCCGAAAGCCGCGAGCAAGCCCTGCGCAGCGCCTGCGTGTTGATGCAGGCGGGCGCGCACATGATCAAGCTCGAAGGCGGGGGCTGGACCGCGGCCACGGTCGAATTCTTGGTGCAGCGCGGTGTGCCCGTGTGTGCCCACCTGGGCCTGACGCCGCAAACGGTGCATGCACTGGGCGGCTACCGCGTGCAGGGCAAGACCGACGACGCGGCCCGCACGCTGCGCAAGGAGGCCCATGAGCTGCAAAACGCGGGCGCCGCCATGCTGGTGCTCGAAATGGTGCCCGCAACCCTGGCCGCCGACATCACGGCCGAGCTGCCGCACTGCCACACCATCGGCATCGGTGCGGGCAACGGCACTGCCGGCCAGGTGCTCGTGCTGCACGACATGCTGGGCGTGAACCTGGGCAAGAACCCGAAGTTCGTGCACAACTTCATGCAGGACGCGGGCAGTGTGCGCGGC
This sequence comes from Acidovorax sp., assembly GCA_004210805.1. Taxonomy (GTDB): domain Bacteria; phylum Pseudomonadota; class Gammaproteobacteria; order Burkholderiales; family Burkholderiaceae_C; genus Acidovorax. The sequence continues at coordinate 20,007 of SDXZ01000041.1, read as the reverse complement.
GCCATGGAAGCCTATGTGCAGGCGGTAAAGCAAGGGCGGTTTCCGGACAACGCCGTGCACGCCTGGTAGCGCCCCCGCCGCACCCCACCCGCGCTGCTGCCCCTCTATTTCTTGCCCAACCCTTCCGACTCCCGATGATCATCGCCCGCTCCATCGCCGACCTGCGCCAGGCCCTGGCCCCGCACCGCCGCCCCGCCTTTGTGCCCACCATGGGAAACCTGCACGACGGGCACCTTGCCCTGGTGCGGCAAGCCAAGCCGCTGGGCGACGTGACCGTGGCCAGCATTTTTGTGAACCGCCTGCAGTTCTTGCCACATGAGGACTTCGACAGCTACCCGCGCACCTGGGAGGCCGACTGCGCCCAGCTGCAGGCCGCCGGTTGCGACGTGTTGTTTGCGCCGCGCGAGAACGACCTGTACCCGGAGCCCCAGGCTTTCAAGGTGCACCCCGACCCTCTGTTTGCCGACATGCTGGAGGGGCACTTTCGGCCGGGCTTTTTTATCGGCGTGAGCACGGTGGTGATGAAGCTCTTTGCCTGCGTGCTGGGCCAGACCGGCGGCACGGCGGTGTTTGGCAAGAAGGACTACCAGCAGCTCATGGTGATTCGCCAGATGGTGCGGCAGTTTGCGTTGCCCATCGACATTGTCGCCGGTGAAACCAGCCGCGCCGCGGATGGGCTGGCGCTGAGCTCGCGCAATGGCTATCTGACCCCCGAAGAGCGGCAGGAGGCTGTGGCGCTGTCTGAAGCGCTGCGCCAGCTTGCCCGGCAGTGGGCAGGGTCGGCGCCCGGTGAGCGCGCTGCGCTGGAACTGCAGGCCGTGGAAGCCCTGCGCGCACGCGGCTGGCAACCTGATTACCTGACCGTGCGCCGCCGCGACAACCTGCAGCCGCCCACGGTGCAAGACGGGCCTGGGACCCTGGTGGCGCTGGGCGCGGCCCGCCTGGGCAGCACGCGGCTTATCGACAACCTCGAGTTCTGAATACTACAAATTTGATAGCACAAAGTGCTTATGGATCAAGCGCCGGAGCCTGTTTTTATTCAGATTTTGGTGCCCAACCGCCCTGCGCCAGCCACCGAAGCAGCAGTTGGTTGACCGCCTCGGGCTGCTCCATGGTGAGCATGTGGCCGCAGTCGTCCAGCACGGTGTAGCTGGCACCCGGAACCAGCGCGGCGATCTCTGCCGAGCACTCGGGCGGCGTGAGCTGGTCGGCGGCTCCACACACGACCAGGGTGGGACACGCCACCTGCGGCAGGTGCACACGCGCATCGGGACGGTGGATCACCGCGCGGTTCTGGCGCACCAGCTGCTTGGCGCCAGCGCCCAGCACGAAGTCCAGGTAGGCCTGCACCAGCGCGGGCCGCGCCGCATTGGCGGGGTGGAACGCAAAGGCCACGTTCGGCTCGATCACCTCGCGCAGCTTGCCTTGCTTGAAAAGCTCCATCGCCGCCTCGCGCAGCGCGCGCATGTCCGGCGTCTCTGGCCGGGCGGTGGTGCCCAGCAGCGCAAGGCCCGCTACGCGCTCGGGTGCCTGGCGCGCGGCTTCCATCGCAATCATCCCGCCCATGGAGGCGCCGCACAGCAGCAACGGCCCCGCGTATTCGGCCAAGACCAGCGCCGCCATGTCTTCAATGCGCAGCGCGCTGGGCCGCGACGGCGCGGTGGCCACCTCCGGCCGCAGCGCAGCAGGCATGGCCGGCAACTGGGCCTGCCACATGGTGGCATCGGCGGCCAGGCCGGGGATCAGCACGAGCTGGGGAACGGTGGGTGTGTGAGAGGGGCTCGTCGTCATGTCGGCGGCAACAGCTGCAAAAAAACGGCGCGCGAGCCGCTCAGGCTTCGGCGATCGGCACGGCCTGCGCCTGACCCAGTGGCGCCTGGTCCTGCACCAGCTCGTGCACAAACCGCAGCTTGACCATGGCACCAGGCGAAAGCGCAAACGGGTACGCGTCGTCCTGGCCCAGGCTGCGGTTCAGGCTGTTGAGCATCAGGGTCAGCGGCACCCACTGGCGCACCATCTCCAAAAAGCCCGGCCGCGGGTCGGCGAAGGGGTCGGTGACATGGTGGCGAACGGCGCCCTCGGGGTCGGGCACCGTCACGCTGGCCTGGTAGCTGGCCGCGGTCTCGAGCAGGTCGACCAGATGCAGGTAGTGCGCCCAGGTTTCGGCCCAGTCTTCCCACGGGTGGGCGGCGGCATAGGCGCTCACGTGGCGCTCGGACCAGTCGCCCAGCTCCGAGCCCCGGGCGTAGTGGGCGTCGAGTGCGGCCGAGTAGTCCTGGCTCTCGTCGCCAAACACCTGGCGAAACGCGTCGGTGCGGCCGCCGTCGCGCACCAGCTTGTCCCAGTAGAAATGGCCGGACTCGTGCCGCAGGTGGCCAATCAGCGTGCGGTAGGGCTCGCCCAGGGCAATGCGCCGCCGCGCGCGTTCATCGTCGTCCGCCTCGGCAATGTTGAGGGTGATGGTGCCGCCCACGTGCCCGGTCAGGATGGTGGGGCCGCCCGGCAGATCCGCCAGAAATTCAAAGAAAGGCCCGCTGCGGCCGTGCACCCGCTCCAGCCCCAGCCGCGCGAGGGTGTAGAACAGCTGGCGCTTGGCGGCCTCGATCTGCTTCCAGCGCCGCAGGTTGGCGGATTCCGACAGGTCGGGCAGCACGCGGGTCTGGCGACAAGATGCGCACAGCCCCGCATGGTCATTGGCCGGTATGGCGAAGTTGCAGGCTTGGTAGTAAGTGTGGTTGTGGCACATGCGGTACAGGCGCCCGCTGTACTGCCCGCTGTTGCGCGCGCCCATCCGGCGCCACAGGCCCGGGCCGTCCTGCGGCGCCGGGGCCAGCGCAGCCATGGTGAGGTCGTCGGGCAGGAAGGCCAGCGTGCTGCCGCAGTGCAGGCACTGCACGCTGTCAAAAAACACCAGATGACCGCAGTGGTCGCAATTGAATACACGCATGGAGCCGAGCTTATACCCACGTGGCAGGTGAAGCGCAAAGGCAGACAGCCGTTACACGGCAATTGCACTCACCAGAGCAAAAAAGAAAGGCTCCAGGCGTTGAGTCCTGGAGCCTGCTCTGCGATCTGGCTGTCAGCGGCGCGAGCCGCTATCAGCCAGATCTACGCCATGCCATTAAGGGCGCACGACGATGCTGTTGCGCACTTCACGCACGTTCTTGGTGTTGCGTGCAATGGCTTCAGCCTGGTTCTTTTCGTTTTGCGACTTGGCAAAGCCGGACAGCTGCACCGTGCCGTTCAGCGTTTCCACGCTGATGGAGGTGGCGGACACGGACTTGTCTTCGGCCATCTTGGCCTTCACGGCGGTGGTGATGCCGGCGTCGTCCACATAGGAGCCCATGGTCTGTTGTTCGCGGGCAACCGAGCAGCCGGTGGCCGTCACGATGGTGATGCCAGCAACAGCTGCAAAAGCGAGGGCACGTGCGTATTTCATGGTGTTTTCCTTTTTCGAGATGGGTTGGAACGCGGGTGCTGGTAGTTGCAATCTGCCGGTCTGTTGCACCCTCCGCGACCGGCGGACTGTAGGGTTCGGGTTTTGGTTTTATGGGGGTGGCGAACCGGCCATGCGAGCACGCCACCGAACCTGGGATTTAGTACGCAGCGTGGTGCGGTTGGCGGCGGCGCGAAGCCATCATCAACAACGCGGCCAGTGCAGCGCCCGATGCTGCTGCGATCACCAGCGACTTGGTAGGCTGCTCGGCCACGTACTTGTTCGTGGCTTCGGCGGCTTCATTGAGCTTTTGGCGGGCCTTGGCGCTGGTCTCGGCGCAGTAGTCAATGCTGCGGGCGGCGAGTTCCTGAGCACGTGCGGCCAGATCGTCAATCACCGGATCCGCCTGGCTGCGCAGGGTGCGGACGCCTTCTTCTGCTTTTTCCAGCGAGGCGTTGGCGGCATTGCGGGTGGACTGCACTGCGTCTTGTGCGCTTTGCAGCACGTCGTCAGCAAGGTGGCGTGCGCTGTCGGCAACTTTGTCGGTGGCGGTCTGAATGGTCATTTGGGGGAACTCCTTGAATGAGGGTGTTGCGGTATGCGGGTTGTCTAACGCCTGGCGTCAGCCCTTCCTGAGCAGACCAAGGACAAAGGTGACGATGGCCATGATCACGAAAACAAAGAACAGAATCTTGGCAATGCCCACAGCGCCGGCAGCGATACCGCCAAAGCCGAAGAGGGCAGCGATCAGTGCGATCACCAGAAACACAACTGCGTAATGCAACATTTCCTTCTCCTGTGAGGGGGCCGGCATGCCGGCCGGATGGATGGCCGAAAGAACTTCAGCGCCTGGGGTCACTGTAGTGAGCCTGCCGCTTCGAGGATGCCGGTCCCTGGCGCGCAGCCTTGTCGGCGGTGCAGCGCGCGCCGTGTAGGACGAAGCGCTGCGAGAAGCGCATCAATGCCGCGTGAGAGCGCAGCAGTTTTCGGACAGCCACCATCCAGGCCGAAAGGGGAGCCGATGGGGACGGCCCCTACCCCGGGCGCCTGCGCGCAGCATTTGAAAGTCGCTCAAAGCGGCGGAGCGGCTAGGGACCGTGGTGAAGGCAGCAAGGCGGCCTTGCCACAGCGGGCATCGCTCGCGAAACGAGCAGGGGCCACCGCGCCCTCTTTCGGTCGAACCGCCAGCGCTCAGCCCGGGAGGGCCGCCGTCTCAGGCGACTCCGAAGCGCTTTTCCCCAAGGGCATCACGGCCGAGACCAAGGTACCGCTCCCGGGTCGCGAGGTGATCGACAAACGCCCGCCGGCGGATTCGACGCGGTGGCGCATCCCCGACAGGCCGTGCGAGGTGGGGCGCACCGTGGCGGTGTCAAAACCCAGGCCGTCGTCGCGCACCTGGACCGCCACGTGCGTGGGGTAACTGTGCACGGACACCAGCACCTTGCTGGCCTTGGCGTACTTGCCGATGTTGGTCAGGGCCTCTTGCACCATGCGGTACACGGTGAGCTGCGAGGCGTCGGGCAACTCGACGGACTCGAGGCTGGTCTCGACCTCGATGCCGGCGCGTTCGGCGTATTCGCGGGTAAGGATCTCGATGGCGGCCGTGAGCCCGAGGTTGGACAGCGACGAAGGCCGGAGGTCCTCGATGATGCGGCGCTTGAGCGCGATCCCGCTGTTGAGCGTTTCGGTCAGGTGCTTGAGCCGCTCGGTCACCTCGGTCAATGAGGGATCGATCTTCGACTTGAGCCGCGCCACGTCCAGCTTCGCCGCCGTGAGGAGCGCCCCCAGCTCATCGTGCAGCTCGCGCGCCAGATGCCCGCGCTCTTCTTCGCGCACCTGCTGCAAGTGGTTTGCCAGCTCGGACAGCGTGGCGGTGCGGTCCCTCACCAGCCCCTCCAGGCGGTCCCGTTCGCGCTCGAGCAGCGCTTGCTCGCGCAGATTGACCACCTGCAGCGCCTGGGCCTGGCGCAGGTACATGTAGAACGCCAGCAGCCCGATGACGGTGACGGTCGCAATGCCGATGCGCGACAGCATGAGCGACTGCTCGATCTGCTCCTGGCCCAGCTGCACGTGCTTGTCGCTGCGCGCAATCAGCTCCAGCGCGTGTTTGCGGATCGCCTCCATGTGCTCCTTGCCCACATCGGTGTGCAGGATGAACTTCCAGGCGTCTTCATTGCCCTGGCGGCGCAGGCGCAGGCTCAGTTCCATCTCGGCGAGCTTGCGGGAGATTTGCCGCGACAGCAGCGCAAACTCCTGCATGTCGCTCGGCGCGTCCATGAAAAGCCCGCGCAGCCCGTCCAAATTGGTTTGCACGGTGGCCACGGCCTTGTCATACGGCTCCAGATACGCTTCGTTGCCGGTGAGCAGATAGCCGCGTTGCCCGGTCTCGGCGTCCAGCATGCTTTGCAGCAGCAGGTTGACGGCCTTGCGCGTGTTCTGGCCATGCGTCATCTGCTCCACGGCATCCTGGGAACGCATGTGGCCCGTTTCATTGATGCCCACCAAAACCATGGCCGCAAGCAGCGCCATGGGCAGGCTCAGTGCCATCTTGCGGACTTTGGGCAACCAGATCCGGGTGTTTTCTTTAAGACTCATACGCGTTATTCTGGATAATGTCTGATGACCCGAGTGTCACATCGCATTCAGCTGTGACAGGCCGGGGAACCTTTGCAACCAACAACATCAGGAGCGGACTCACCGCCCTGCGAAAGAAAGATCGATGATCAAGATTGGCATTGTGGATGACCACGCGATTGTTCGTTCCGGGCTGCGACAGTTCCTGTCGGAGCATGTGGATCTGCGGGTTGAGGGCGAAGCAGGCAACGGCCGCGAAGCCATCGACCTTGTGCGCAACAAAGAAATCGACGTGTTGCTGATGGACCTGTCGATGCCCGGACAGAGTGGCCTGGACGCACTGGCCATGCTGCGCGCCAAAGCGCCCGACATGGGCATTTTGATTCTGAGCGGCTACCCCGAAGAGCACTACGCGATCAATCTGATCCGCCAGGGCGCGAGTGGCTACCTGAACAAGGAGTGCGAGCCTTCGGAGATCGTGGAAGCGATTCGCACCATTGCGCTGGGCCGCCGTTACCTCACGCCGGCTGTGGCCGAATTGCTGGCGCAGCAGCTCAATCGCAAGGACGACGCGCCCCCGCATGAGCAACTTTCCGAGCGTGAATTTCAGGTGTTCCTCAAGCTGGCCAAGGGCGAGACGGCGGGCGACATCGCCAAGGCCCTGTCGCTCAGCGTCAAGACCGTAAGCACCTACCGCACGCGTTTGATGGAGAAAATGAGCCTGTCCTCCAACAGCGATCTCACGTACTACGCGCTCAAGAACCGCCTGATCGACTGACATGGATCGATGGCCTCAGTCTGGGGTCATTGGTTCTGCGCTCGCCACGGCCGCAACGGGCTGAGCGCGAACAAATCCACAAAGAGCCGGACCCGCAGCGACGCTGCGGCGGCTCACGCAGCCTGGCCTGGGGCCGGCAGTGGGGGGTTGTTGGAGTCCAACCCCGATGGATTGCTGTGATGGATGCAGTAGTCCACCAGCGCATCGATTTCATTGGATTTGTCGAACACGGCATCGACACCCAGCTGGGCGCAGCGCATGCGGACGTCGGGTGTCGCGTAGTTGCTGAGGACGACCATTTTCTGGCCGGGTCGGCGGTCGCGGCAGGCCGCCAGTACACCCAGGCCACTGCCTTGGCGCAGAAACAAATCCACGATGGCGAGATCCCACTGTCCGCTATTGCCAAGCAGCCAGGTTTTCCCCTCGTCTTCGGTTTCTGCTACTCCTACCGCCTCCACAGACGCCAACTCTTCCAGAGTACCAATCAGGTTCTCGCGGATGGTCGCGTTGTCTTCAACGATATAGGTGCGGAGTTTCACAAGGATGGGTCCAATCACACGACCGAAGCAAAATGACGCTGGTCGAGCTTAGACTTTAACGGCAGCGGTCGCTCGATTGTGCCAGTGGCAGCGGGCGCGGACCGTAGGAGAAATCCTACCGCGCAACACACACGGCGCATTGGGGTGCGCGCTGAACATGCATGGTGCTCCACTCCATGGAGCGTCCATCCAACATGAGCAATCTGCCGGCCAAGGACAGGCCCACACCCGCCAGCAGCTTGAGCGCCTCGGCCGCCTGCACCGCGCCGACCACACCCACCAACGGCGCGAACACGCCCATCGTCGAACACGCCACTTCTTCAAACTCGGCGTCCGGGGGAAAAATGCAGGCATAACACGGCGCGCTGGCAACGCGCGGGTCCACCACCGTGATCTGGCCGTCGAAGCGGATCACTGCGCCCGCCACCAGGGGTTTGCCATGCCTCACGCAAGCCGCGTTCACAGCGTGGCGCGTGGCGTAGTTGTCGCTGCAATCGAGCACCACAGTGGCGTCGCGTACCAAGCTGTCGAGCAGGCTGGCGTCGGCCCGCGCCTGCAGCGCCGTCACCTGCACATCAGGGTTGATGGCAGCCATGGCAGCGACGGCCGATGCCACCTTGGCTTGGCCCACGCGGGCCGTCGTGTGGGCGATCTGCCGCTGCAGGTTGGTGAGGTCGACCACGTCGTCATCCACCAGCGTGATGTGCCCCACACCCGCCGATGCGAGATAAAGCGCTGCCGGCGAACCGAGACCTCCGGCGCCGATGATCACAGCGTGGGACGCCAGCACGCGCTCCTGGCCTTCGATGCCCATCTCATCGAGCAGGATGTGGCGGGAGTACCGCAGGAGCTGTTCATCGGTCATGGGGAGTCTCAAGCCAAGGGCAGGTCAAATAACAACGCACAAAACAACCAACACAAAAGGAAAAAGCCGGATCCCGCTGGAATCCGGCTTTGGCAGATCGAGCGCGCGGGCTCAATTCTCTTTCTTTTCTTCCTTGCGTTCGGTCAGCGTCTTGCTGACCAGCACCGACCGGCCCTTGAGCTGATTGAGCGCCTGCACCAGCTGGAAGTCCTTGTCGGTTCCGAACTCGGGCGGCTTGCGGTCGGCAGCGGGCTTCTTGGCTTCGTCTTCCATGCGCTTGCGTGCGTCCTCGCGGGCCTTTTCACGGGCCTCATCCTTCTTTTCCTCACCTTGGCCGCTGCCCAGGTGCTTGTCCAGGTCGGCCTCGCGCATGCGCAGGGCGGCAAAGATGTTGCCCTCTTCCGACTCGTCAATCATGACGTCGGGCACGATGCCCTTGGCCTGGATGGACTTGCCGCTCGGGGTGTAGTAGCGCGCGGTCGTGAGCTTGATACCAGTGTCTGGGCCCAGGGGGCGCACGGTTTGCACCGATCCCTTGCCGAAGGTCTGGCTACCCATGATGGTGGCGCGCTTGTGGTCTTGCAGCGCACCCGCGACGATCTCGCTGGCGGAGGCAGAGCCTTCGTTCACCAACACGACCAGCGGCACCGACTTCAGCGCGGCCGGCAGGCGGCGCAGTGGGTCACCGCCACCGCGGCGCTGGTAGAAATCGGGCGAGGCTTTGTACGTGGCCTTGCTGTCTGGCAACTGGCCGTTGGTGGTGACCACGGTCACGTTCGCGGGCAAGAAAGCGGCAGATACCGCAACAGCTGCATCGAGCAGGCCACCGGGGTCATTGCGCAAATCGAGCACCAGGCCTTTGAGGTTGGGGTCCTGCTTGTAGACCTCTTCCACCTTGCGCACAAAGTCGTCCACCGTGCGTTCCTGGAACTGCGACAGGCGGATCCAGGCGTAGCCGGGCTCGATCACCTTGCCCTTGACGGACTGGGTCTTGATCTCTTCGCGCGTAATGGTCACAGGGAACGAGCGGTTCTCGTCCTTGCGGAAGATAGTGAGCGTGACCTTGGTATTGGGCTCGCCGCGCATGCGCTTGACGGCATCGTTGAGCGACAGCCCCTTGACCGCGGTCTCGTCGATCTTGGTGATCAGGTCGTTGGTCTTGAGGCCCGCGCGAAACGCGGGGGAACCTTCGATGGGGGACACCACCTTGATCAGCCCATCTTCCTGGGTGATCTCGATGCCCACGCCCACAAAGCGGCCCGAGGTGCCCTCGCGGAATTCCTTGAAGGACTTCTTGTCGAAATACTGGGAATGTGGGTCGAGGCTCGACACCATGCCGGAGATCGCGTCAGTGATGAGCTTCTTGTCATCCACCGGTTCGACGTAATCGGTCTTCACGAGGCCGAACACCGCCGAGAGCTGCTGGATTTCTTCCAGCGGCAGCGGGGTCATCGCCCCGCGCGCCACGGTCTGTAGCGACACGGTGGTGAGCGCCCCCGCCACGACCCCTACCGACACCCATCCCGCAATTTTGAGTTTCTGGCCCATACAACAACCTTTTCCCGCTTCGAAATCAATATACACCTTGGAAGGGCCAAACCCGCTGCGGTTCCGCACGGGCTCTCGTTTTGGCAGCGGAATATGGCGGGTTTCCCCGTCTTTACTCTGGCTTTACGCCTTGCCCTGGGATGCCACGGCCGCTGCAGCCTTGGCAGCAGCCTCAGCGTCGCCAAGATAGTAGTGGCGGATCGGTTTGAGGTCGGCATCGAGTTCGTATACCAGTGGAATCCCGTTGGGAATGTTCAGGCCCACGATTTCCGAGTCGGAGATGCCGTCCAGGTACTTCACCAGCGCGCGGATGGAGTTGCCGTGGGCCGCCACCACCACACGCTTGCCCGACCGGATGGCCGGGGCCAGGGCGTCGTTCCAGAATGGCAGCACGCGCTCCACGGTGTCCTTGAGGCATTCCGTCAACGGAACGTTGCCTTCGGCCAGCCCGGCGTAGCGGCGGTCGCTGCGCTCGCAGCGGACGTCGGTGGCTTCCAGGGCTGGCGGGGGCGTGTCGTAGCTGCGACGCCAGACCAGCACCTGCTCGTCGCCGTACTGCTTGGCCATGTCGGCCTTGTTCAAGCCCTGCAGCGCGCCGTAATGGCGCTCGTTCAGGCGCCAGTCCTTGACCACCGGCAACCAGGTGGAGTCCATCTCGTCCAGCGTCAACCACAGGGTGCGGATGGCGCGCTTGAGAACGCTGGTGAAGGCCAGGTCGAACTCATAGCCCTCCGCCTTGAGCAGCTTGCCGGCGGTCATCGCCTGGGACACGCCGGTGGGCGTCAGGTCGACGTCGGTCCAGCCGGTGAAGCGGTTTTCAAGGTTCCAGGTGGATTCGCCGTGGCGGATCAGGACGAGTTTGTGCATGGTTTCCCTAGGAGAGGCGGGTCAAAGAAATTTGGCCAAAAGCCGAGCATTCTAAAATTACGCCGTTCGCCAACCCAAGGAATCTTTGTGAAATTCATTATCGACAACTGGTATCTGATCTTTGTTGCACTGGCTTCGGGCGGCATGCTGCTGTGGCCGGTCCTCAAGAATGCCAGTGGCGGCTCGCTGACCCCAGCGCGGGCCGTGCAGCTCATCAACCGTGAAAAAGCCGTGGTCATCGACGTGTGCGAGACCGAGGAATTTGCCGCCGGCCACGTCGGCGGCGCCAAGAACGTGCCGCTCGGCCAGCTGGAGGAACGCCTGCCTACCGTGGTCAAGAACAAGGCCTTGCCCCTGGTGCTGGTCTGTGCGACCGGCGCCCGCGCCAACCGGGCGCTGGCCATTGCCAAAAAGCTCGGCTACGACAACGCCCAGGCCATGGCCGGCGGTCTGAAGGCCTGGCGTGAAGCCAGCCTGCCCGTAGAAAAAGCCTGACTGTAGAAAAACCTTCAACCACCCCCAACTGATACCTTCAGCCAGGAAGAGAAAGGATTTCCGCCATGCAACCCGTGAAGATGTACACCACCGCCGTCTGCCCCTATTGCATCCGTGCCAAGCAGATCCTCAAATCCAAGGGCGTGGAGCAGATCGAGGAGATCCGCATCGACACCGACCCGGCTGCGCGCGCGCAGATGATGGAGACCACCGGCCGCCGCACGGTGCCGCAGATCTACATCGGCGACACCCATGTAGGTGGCCACGATGATCTGGTGGCGCTGGACAGCCGCGGTGGGCTCATGCCCCTGCTGGGCGGCGCCTGATCCTTATGGGAGCCTCTGCGCGAATCCCTGCACCGTAGGCACTTGTGGCCTCGGGCGGTCTGCGGTGTTGCAACTGCTCGCAATAGCACTGCTATTGCTGCGCTTTGCGCCGTGCAGTCCCTCCCGATCCCACGGCGCCTACTTGCTGCGTGGTGCGTGCAGAGGCTCCCTTGGGGCGCTGCATAATGCAGCCCCATGTGCCCGCTGCGGGAGTTTTCCGTCAGCGGGTTTTGTTTTTCCTAGAAATTTCGTAAGAGCAAAGAGACTTCACCATGGCCGACCAAGAAACCCCCGTATTCCAGATCCAGCGCGTCTACCTCAAGGACCTGTCGCTCGAGCAACCCAACTCCCCCGGCATCTTGCTCGAGCAAGAGCAGCCCAATGTGGACATCCAGCTCGGTGTGGAAGCCACGCCGGTTGCTGAAGGCATCTATGAAGTGGCCGTGACCGCCACGGTGCAGACGAAGATCAAGGACAAGACCGTGTTCCTGGTCGAAGCCAAGCAAGCCGGCATCTTCGAGATCCGCAACATTCCGGAAGACCAGATGGGCCCCATCATGGGCATCGCCTGCCCACAGATTGTGTACCCCTACCTGCGCGGCAACGTGGCTGACCTGATCAACCGCGCAGGCTTCCCGCCCGTGCACCTGGCCGAAATTAACTTCCAGGGCATGTACGAGCAGCAGCAAGCCCAGGCCGCCGGCCAGCCTTCGCCCATCATCACGCAATAAATCGCGCAGCGTTTGGGGCCAAATCGGCCTCTAGCGCCTAATACATAAGCGCAAACAGCTATGAAAATCATAGTTCTTGGCGCGGGCGCCTGGGGGACTGCGGTCGCTATGAGTGCGGCCCAGCACCCCGCCGGGCACACGGTGACGCTGTGGGCGCGCGACGCGGCCCAGGCGCAGCACCTGCGCATGCAGGGGCAAAACGCGCGCTACCTGCCCGGCATCACCCTCCCTCGTTCCCTCTCGATTGCAGACGGCGCTTTTGCCACGCTGCTGACGGGTGCCGACCTCGTCATCGTGGCCACGCCCATGGCGGCCCTGCGCAGCATGCTGCAGGCTCTCATCGGCTGCGCAGCGCCCGTGGCGTGGCTGTGCAAGGGTTTTGAGGCTGTGGCCCCCGGTGCCGATTCGGCATCTTTTGGGCTGCTAGCGCATGAAGTACAAGCGCTGGTAGCTCCTGATTTAATAGCAGGCGTATTCAGCGGCCCAAGCTTTGCGCAAGAAGTGGCGCTGGGCCAGCCCACGGCCCTGGTCGCCGCAAGCCACCACGCTGCCGTGCGCGAGTCGCTGGTGGCGGCCTTCCACAGCCCCAGCGTGCGCGTGTATGCCAACGAGGACATCGTGGGGGTGGAGGTGGGCGGCGCGGTGAAGAACGTGCTGGCCATTGCCACGGGCCTGTGCGATGGGCTGGCGCTCGGGCTCAACGCCCGCGCCGCGCTCATCACCCGCGGCCTGGCCGAAATGACGCGCCTGGGCCTGGCGCTGGGCGCGCGGCCCGATACCTTCATGGGCTTGTCGGGCCTGGGCGACCTGGTGCTGACCGCCACGGGCGACCTGTCGCGCAACCGGCGCGTGGGCATGCTGATGGCGCAGGGCCAGACCCTGGCGCAGGCCGTGGAATCACTGGGCCATGTGGCCGAGGGCGTGTACAGCGCGCGCACCGTGGTGCAGCGCGCGCATGCCCTGGGCGTGGACATGCCGATTGCCGAGGCGGCCGTGGCGCTGCTTGATGGCCGCTTGAAGCCCGCCGAGGCGGTTGCGCAGCTCATGGGGCGCGGGCCCCGGGGCGAGATCTAGGGCTCCACTCGGGCTGCGGGCCCGGTGCTGGCTCCCGATGGCCGGTGCCTTTCGTGTCGAACCGGCCACCCAGCGCCTTGTCTGCGTGCATGCCACTGGCACCTTCCCCGCGCGTCCATCCGGTAGTGGATGCATCGCGCAATCACTGCGCACTCACCCGCCGACCGACAACCGCCGCATCAGCCCCTCTTCATCGTCTGGATGGAAAAAGTAGGGATAGAAGCTGCGCTCTTCGCTCGACAGCCGGGGCTGGCCACCAAATTTTTCGATGAGGCCCCGCCCTTTTTCTGCGGAGATGTGCAGCAGTACGGCCGGCGCGCCGACCCGACCGCACATGCGCTCGGGCCCCAGCACATCAAAGCGCAGCATGCGCCGGTAGAACGGTGCGTGGCGGGGGTTCACCTCGATGACCAGATCGGTGGCGCGGCGGGCTTTGAAGGCCGCGATCCACGCAATGTGAAAAATCGCCCCGAGCACCTGCTTGGAGCGCACGCCGGGGTCCATGGCGAGCTTGCCCATTTCGCAGATGCGCGCACCGCGCTGGCGCAGCTCGCCGATGAATTCGGGGTAATGCTCTTCAGCGGCCAGGTAGCCGTCGTCCATGCGGATCGAGATCGTTCCCTGCGCCTGGCCGTCGATCTGCACCACCAGGCTACTCAGGTCGCTTTCGTGCGAGAGCGTGGCCTGCATGTGGTACCCGCGGCTGGCGTACATGCGGGCCAGCAGGCCCTGGCCCTTGCGCGACAGGCGGATCTTGCAGGTCTTGGTCTCCAGTGCGCCAAACTGGCTCATGTATTCGCCGGGGTAGGCGACTTCGGCGATGGTGTGTCCCTCATTCGGCATGGTGGTCTCCGTGGTGCTGCAAGCCGGTTGCCGGCTGCGCGGTGGGCGCAGCTTAGCCGCAAGCGCAGCCTCGAGGTCAGGCACGCCTGCCCGGTCAGACCAACGGCGGACGCCGCGCCGCCAACGGCGCACCGCCATCCGTTGTGCTTTTGTCGCATCGGTGCCTTGGACACGCAAAAATGCCGCGGGGCACCTTGAGGGCGCCCCGCGGCATTTTTTGTTTCCCCTTGGAGGGAAGTCGCTTTTGCTTAGAACACGCCGAACAGCATGAGCAACAGGACAACAGACAGTGGTACGCCGAGCAGCCAGGCAATGATGGGCATAGTGATCTCCTTGAAAAGGGGGTGAAGTGGGTAGGTGGTGTTACCTTATCGCCCTCCCTTTTGCGGCCCTGTGCGCCAGCGCTGCGCCTGCGCGTAGTCCCGTGCCTACCGGATGTCGGCCCGGAGCCCACGCAGCTGATGGCAATCACAGACCGATTTCGAGTGCCAGCAGTTCATCCACCGTCTGGCGGCGGCGGATCAGGCGCGCCTTGCCGCCATCGACCAGCACCTCGGCGATCAACGGGCGGGTGTTGTAGTTGGAGGACATGCTCGCGCCGTACGCGCCCGTGTCGTGGATCACCAGCAGGTCGCCCACCTGCGCGGAGGGCAGGTCGCGCGGCAGCACCACGCCGCCGTCGCCCTGGGTGAACACGTCGCCCGATTCACACAGCGGGCCTGCGACCACGGTGGGCTGCGACGCACCAGGTGTGGTGCCATCTCGGCGCAGCACGCTCATGGCGTGGTAGCTGCCGTACATCGATGGGCGCATGAGTTCGTTGAAGCCCGTGTCGACCAGCACAAAGTGGTTGTTGCCCGCGTTCTTGGTGGCGCGCACCTCGCCCAGCAGCACGCCGGATTCGGCCACCAGATAGCGGCCCGGCTCGATCTCCAGGCCCAGCTTGTGGCCCACCACCGCTTCGGCCTGCTGGCGTGCGGCATCCCACAGGCCGTGGTAATGCTGGGTGTCGACCACCGGATCACCGCTGCGGTAGGGGATGGACAGGCCACCGCCCGCCGAGATGGCGTGCAGATCGTGCCCTGCCGCGTGGGTGGTGCGCACCAGGCCCACCATGGCGCCGCAGACTTCGGCCAGGTGGCTGTAGTCCACGCCCGAGCCGATGTGCATGTGCAGGCCCACGAGCTTCAGGCCGTGCTGGGCGATCGCCGCCAGCGCCGCCGGCAGGTCGGTGTGCCAGATGCCGTGTTTGCTGTGCTCGCCGCCGGTGTTGGTCTTGTTGCTATGGCCGTGGCCAAAGCCGGGGTTGATGCGCAGCCACACCGCATGGCCGGGGGAGCGCTGGCCGAGCTGGTGGAGCATGTCGATGGAGCCAGCGTTGACCGGTACGCGGTGCTCGACCACGCAGTCGAGCGTGGCCGCGTCGAAGAGGTCGGCGGTGAAGACGATCTCGGACGACTCTCCGCCTGCGGTATAGCCGGCAGCCAGGGCGCGCAGGATCTCGCCGCGCGAGACAGCGTCCACCTTCACGCCCTCTTCGCGCATGAGCTTGAGGATGTGGATGTTGGAGCAGGCCTTCTGCGCAAACCGCACGGTCTCGAAATTGGACACCTGCGCGATGCGCTGGCGGATGGTGGCGGCGTCATACACCCACAGCGGGGTGCCGAACTGGCCGGCCAGGGACCACAGCTGGGCGGGGGAAAACGGGTTGGACATGGAGAGCTCCGAAGACAGGACTACACGGATGAAGCCAGGATGATGCCGCCCCGCGTGTATTTGGTCGAATGCTTAAATCATCGCTATCCATTCAACATGGATATGCTTACGCTATGCCCGACACACCCACTCCACTCGCTCGCCGCATCACCCACCGGCACATCGAGGTCTTCCGCGCCGTAATGGCCGCAGGCAGCGCCACCGGCGCGGCCGACCTGCTGCACAGCTCGCAACCCACCGTGAGCCGCGAACTGGCCCGGCTGGAGTCGTTGCTGGGCTACGCCCTGTTCGAGCGCATCCAAGGCCGGTTGCGTGCCAATGCGCGGGCGCTGGCGCTGTGGGACGAAGTACAGCGCTCGTGGCAGGGCCTGGAGCGCGTGGTGGACCGCGCCGTGGCGCTGGGCCGGCCCGACGCGGTGCAGCTGTCGGTGCTGTGCCTGCCGGCGCTGGCGCACGCGCTGCTGCCGGGCGCAGCGGCGCGGCTGATGCAGGCGCAGCTGCATGCGCGCCTGTCGGTCACGCCGCAAGAATCGCCGCTGCTGGAGGAATGGATGAGCGCCCAGCGCTTTGACCTGGGCCTGTGCGAGCAGACCGCCGCGCCGCCTGGCACCCGCGCCGAGGTGTTGCTGACGCTGGACGAAGTGGCCGTGGTGCCCGCCGGCCACGCGCTCGCAAACCGCCCGGTGCTGCAATTGGCAGATTTTGCGGACCAGCCGTTTGTGAGCCTCTCGGCCGACGACCCTTACCGCCGCCTGATCGACGCGCGTTTTGCCGAGGCCGCCGTGCCGCGCACCCTGCGCATGGAAACCCACAGCGCCGCGGCCGTGTGCGCGATGGTGGAGCATGGCCTGGGCTTGGCCATCGTCAATCCGCTGACCGCCCTGGCGGCGGCGGCTGCCGACGGCCGGCTCGTGGTGCGGCGCCTGGCGTTTTCGATTCCGTTCAGCGTGGGGTGTGTGCTGCCGCTGTACCGCCCGCCCTTGCCGGAGGTGGCGCCCATGCTGGAGGCGCTGCGGGCCGAGGCGGCGGATGTGGCGCAGAGGCTGGAGGCGCTGCCGTGAGGGCTGGGCTCAGGGACACCGAGTCCAAAGCCGATACTACTAAAATGATAGCTATTAGCGCTTATAGATCAAGCGTTGGCAGCCAATTTGACTCCAAATTTGGAATCAGGGAGGCGTGAGGGTCCGCACCTTGTCGGCCAGCCGCTGCTCCACCGATGGCGACACGAACTTGGTCACTTCGCCGCCCAGCACCGCGATCTCGCGGACAAAGGTGCTGCTGATGAACTGGTACTTGTCGCTGGGGGTGAGGAAGACGGTTTCCACCTGCGGCATCAGGCTGCGGTTCATGCCCGCCAGCTGAAACTCGTAGTCGAAGTCGGTGACGGCGCGCAGGCCACGCACCATGGCCTTGCCGCCGCGCTCCACCACAAAGTCGCGCAGCAGGCCCGAAAAAGCCTCGACCTGCACTTGCGGGTAGTTCTTGACGGCATCGCGCACCATGTCGATCCGCTCTTCCAACGTGAACAGCGTCTTCTTGTGGTGGCCCGCGGCCACGGCGACGATCACGCGTTCGAACAGCTGGGTGGCCCTGCGCACCACGTCTTCATGGCCCAGGGTGATGGGGTCGAAGGTTCCGGGGTAAACGGCGAGTACGTTCTGGGCCATGGCTGGTGGTCTCCTGTCTGGCGGAATGACGTTGGCCCCGGCCCCGGGCGCCTGCCCTTTGGAGGCCAGCCGGGCCGCGTGCGCGCATTATGCAGTGCAGTGCAACATGGCGGCCGTGTAGCCGGCGCCCCCGAACCAGCGTGGCCATGCCGCGCCAACGGCGCGACCGGTGGGCGGCCGGCTCCCGCGCGCCAGGGTGCCGCCTACGGCCCGGCTTGACCGGGTGCGAGCAGCATCAGTCGCGCGACCAGCGCCACCAGTTCCTGCTGGCGCTGCGTGCGCGTCTTGGCCAACAGCGCGCTCAGCTGCGTGCGCACGGTGGATATTCGCGAACCCCGGGCGTCGGCGAAATCCTGCGGGGTCTGGCCCCGCATCAGTGCCGCCAGCAGGTCGGCTTCGGACGGGCTCAGGCGGTAGGCTTGCCGCGCCAATGCCACGGCAGCGCTGCTGCACAGGCTGCGCTCCATCACCGCCCATGCCACGCCGCCTGCGCGGTGCTCCAGGCCAAGGGCGGCCAGGTCGCCCAGCGGCAAGGCCACCAGCATCAGCCCCTCACCGCTGCCGGGCAACTCCAGGCACCCGCTGTGGCCCTGCAGGGATTGGGCAAACAGCGCCCGCAGTCCCCCATCGACCGTGGTGGCCAACACGGGCCCGCGCAGCAGACTGCGCAGCAGCGCCCCGCCCGGCCGCTCGCCCAGGCTCCGCGCACGCGCGTTGGCATGCAGCAGCCGGCCGCCCGTGTCGAAGAACAGCAGCCCCACCGGCAACTGCTCCATCAGCGACTCAATGCCCCTGGCGCGGGTTCGCAGCGCAACCATTTCACGGTGCAGAAAAGCCGCCTTTTGAACGCTGCCGAATTCGGCGCGAAACCGCGCAATTTCTTGCGCCGTGAACCCCTCGTCGTCCCCTTGGCGGTACACGGACATGAACAGGTTGCCCACCGGATGGGACGCGCCCTGGTTCCCGCCAAACATGCGGCTGCCGATGCCATACGGGCGCAGGAAGTCACCGTAGATTTCTGTGCGGCGAAAGTTGCGACGGGCCTGCAGTGGGGCGTCGGTGGCCACCCACGTGCCCGAAGGTCCCACCCGGGTGCGCTGCAGTATCGCGTCATCCCACAAAGGGTCGTGCTGCCGAAAGTGCGTGGCATACCGCTGGGCAGCCTCGGGCGTGACCCCCATGGCCAGCAGGGCGGGAGCGCCGTCGCTCGAAGGGGATTGCAGCCAATACTCCACCTCAGGGTGCGCGGCAAACTCCGCGCCCCACCGTGCCAACTGGTCCAGGTCGCTGGCCAGGAACGCTCCGCCCAACAGGTCGGCACGAAAGCTCGCGGCGTAGTGCGCCAGGGCGCCGGTCCAGCGGGGCTCGTCGGCAATCGACTCCAGAAGTTCGCCCAGTGCGGGGTGCAACAAAGTTCCTTTTCCAACGCTGGCGCAAGACGGCCGGCAACACAGCGGCGGATCGTACGCAGCAGGGCAGGAAGCCACATCGTTCAGGCGAATGACGGGTGTGGCGCCACTGCGACAAGCCGGCGCGTGGGCTGCACTGACCGGGGTTGGGCGGGTGCCCCGCACGTGGTCATTTCGCTGGCCTGCTCCTTCAGGTGGCGGATAGGCAGCGGCCCCACCCCTTCCTACATTTCGGCTACCGCGCCGCCTGCGCGAAATGCGGACACACGCTCCTTTGTCTCTCCACACCCCTTACCCCCCATGAACCAGTTCCCCCGTTGTTCCCTCGCGCGCCGCACAGGCGCAGCGCTCGCCGTGACCCTGGCCGCCTGTGCTGCGGCCCCGGCGTCGGCTGCCGTTCCCGCAAGCCAGCGGCAATTTCTCATCGATTTCTACCACCACACCCAGGGCTCGGCCTGGACTTTCAGCAACAACTGGCTGGGGGCGCCGGGCACCGAGTGCAGCTGGATCGGCGTGACCTGCGACGGTGCCGAGACCACCGTCACGGCACTGAGCGTGCAAAGCAACAACCTCACCGATACGCCGGGCACCGTGTTGCCCGACTGGTCTGCCCTGCCCGGACTGCGCACCATCAATTTGAGCGGCAACCACCTTTCGGGACGACTGCCCTCGATTTCGGCCCTGCCTGAACTGCGCTCGCTCGATGTCTCCAACAACAGCTTGCAGGGCCCGTTGCCCAGCCCGGCAGGCCTGATGCACTTTTTCCGCTACCACGCCTACAACAACCAGTTCACCGGCGCGATCCCCGCCCTGCCCGCCACAGTGGAGCAACTGCGGGTGGAAAACAACCAGCTCGCCGGCCCCGTGCCTGCACCGCCCGCCGCGCTCGTGCCTGGCGCGTCCGCACTCTGCCCGAATCAGCTCACGCCCACGCCGAGCGCCGCCTGGGATGCGGCCACCGGCACCAGCCCCTGGCACGCCACCTGCAGCGCACCGCCCGCCGCCACGCCGGTGCCGACCCTCAGCGAATGGATGCTGGTGCTGCTGTCGCTGGGCGCGGCCACGCTGGGCCTGCGCGCGTTGCAGCGGCGCAGGCACTGACCGGCCCACCGCCCCACCCATCCAGCCAGGCAGCGCCC
>SDXZ01000248.1 GCA_004210805.1 Acidovorax sp. | reverse complement strand
CTGGACGACGGCACGCGCCTGCGCGAAGGCCCGGCCATCGTGCAGTACATCGCCGACCAGGTGCCCCTCAAGATGCTGGCGCCCGTCAACGGCTCGCTGCAGCGCTACCGCCTGCAGGAGTGGCTGACCTTCATCGGCACCGAGATCCACAAGGGCTTCAGCCCCCTGTTCAACCCCGCCACGCCCGAGGAATACAAGACCATGGCGCGCGAGAAAGTGCTGCAACGCCTGCAGTGGGTCGACAGCCAGCTGGCCGACAAGCAGTACCTGATGGGCGATCAGTTCACCGTGGCCGACGGTTATCTGTTCACCGTGACCAATTGGGCCAAGCCGACCAATCTGGACATCTCCGCTTTGATGAACCTGGCGGCCTACCGCGAGCGCGTAGCTGCCCGCCCTGCCGTGCAGGAGGCGATGAAGGCCGAAGGCCTGCTGAAGTAAGCCTGAGCGCGCAGTTTTGCGCGCGCTTTAGGCGCTCTGACATCAGACGGGCGGCCGGTGAGTTCCGTGGCAGCGACTCGACCGCCGCCGTGCTCGCGAAGGAATAGGGGCTCTAGAGCGGCTTTTGCCGTGATGCCACCACCGCCCCCGCCCACAACGCACAGGCAGAAAACACCAACCCCCGCGCCAGGCCGCCCGGGCCATCCGCAATCCAGCCGACCACTGTGGGCCCGACGATCTGCCCGGCCGCGAACACGATGGTGAACGCGCTGATGCCGCTGGCCCACAGCACCTGGGGCAGGTTGTGCCGCACCAGGGCTGTGGTGGATGCAACCACGGACAAAAACACCCCGCCGAACAGCAGGCCCGAGCCCAGCACCACCGGCCACGCCGAGGTCAGCGCGGGCAGCACCGTGGCCACACCCAGCAGGCCGTTGAGCAGCGCCAGCGCCTGCCCGCCCCGGCTGCGGTCCAGCAGGCCCGCCCAGATGCGCGAGGACAACAACACCGCCAGCCCCAGCAGTGCGTAGAACCAGGTCACAGCCACCGCGCTGGCGCCCTGCTCGCGCAGCAAGGCCACCACAAACGTCATGTAGCCGATGTACCCCACGCCAAACAGGCCATAGCCGAGCAACGCAGGCGCCAGGGCCCGCCAGCTCACCCGGGCGGGCGGGTGCTGCAGGTTGAACGGCGTGGCAACCGGTGCGGGCGCAGCCAAGGTCCGCAGGCGGCGCGCAGGCCACAGCAACACTGCGGTGGCGCCCGCACAGGCAACGGCCAGCGCCCACCAGGCCCAGGTCCAGGCATGCGGCGCAGACGCAGCGCCCAGCACGGCAGGCACCAGCAGTGCAGACAGGCTGATGCCCCAGCCCGTGCCGCCGTAGTACAGCCCCAGCAACAGGCCGCCCTTCCCCGCCGCGTGCGCACCCAGGCGGGCCGCCAGAAGCCCGCCGGCAATGAACACCAGCGCGCTCGCTACACCGGCCAGCAGGCGCTGCAGCAGCAGTGGCTCAGCCTCCACAAAAAAGCCGCTGAGCCCCATGAACACCGAAGCCAGTACAGAGCCCACCACCAGCACCTTGCCCGGCGCCACGCGCTGCAGCAGCCACGGCGTGGCCAAGGCGCCCAGCAGGTAGCCCAGCGCGTTGACGGTGTTCATCGCCCCGGCCAGCGTGTACGTCCAGCCCAGGTCCTCGCGCATGGGCGGCAGCAGCAGCGCATAGGCAAACCGCGTGATGCCCAGCGACACCGCGGCGCCCATCGACAAGGCCACCGCCAGCCACAGCGCGGGGAGGGGCACAGGCGAAGGTAGGGGCGAACGAGCAGCGGGCGCGCTGGTCGCGCTGGGCAATGGATCGGATGACATGGCGGTCAATTTACAGCACACCGTCCCAGCTTGCCGGCCGTGTAGCTCGGTAGCTTGGCCGTACAGGCCATAGCACAAAACCAGAGCCCATGTTGACGCCAGTGCGCTGCACGTTTTGCGCTGCAGCATTACCCTTCGCGGTCGCTTGCAAACGCGTCCACCTCCATTTTTGAAAGCCTCGCATGCCTTTTCTGTCCGACCCCATCCAAGCTGGTGACCTGAAGCTGGCCAACCGCGTCGCCATGGCGCCTCTTACGCGCAACCGCTCGCCCAACGCCGTGCCCACCGACCTCGTTGCCACCTATTACACGCAGCGCGCCAGCGCCGGGCTGATCATTTCCGAGGCCACCGCCATCTCTCACCAGGGCCAGGGCTACGCCGACGTGCCCGGCCTGTATGCGCCCGAGCAGATCGCCGCCTGGAAGAAGGTCACATCGTCCGTGCACGCGGCGGGCGGCAAGATTGTGGTGCAGCTGTGGCACGTGGGCCGCGTTTCCCACACCGACCTGCAGCCGGGCAACGCCGCACCGGTGGCGCCCTCGGCCATCCAGGCCAAGACCAAGACCGTGCTGATCAAGGACGGCGTGCCCACCTTCACCGAAACGTCCGTGCCCCGCGCGCTGGAGCTGTCCGAGCTGCCCGGCATCGTCGACGACTACCGCCGCGCCGCGCGTGCAGCCATCGAAGCCGGCTTTGACGGCGTGGAAGTGCATGCCGCCAATGGCTACCTGATCGACCAGTTCCTCAAGACCGGCGCCAACCACCGCACCGACGCCTATGGCGGCAGCATCGAGAACCGCGCGCGCCTGCTGCTCGAAGTGGTGACCGCCATCACTGCAGAAATCGGCGGCGGCCGCACCGGCATCCGCCTGTCGCCCGTCACGCCCGCCAACGACGTGGTGGACGCCGATCCACAGCCCCTGTTCGACTACGTGGTGCGCCAGCTGGGCCCGCTGGGCCTGTCGTACATCCATGTGATCGAAGGCGCCACGGGCGGCCCGCGCGAGATCGCCGACCGCCCCTTCGACTACGCCGCGCTCAAGGCTGCGTACCGCGCGGCGGGTGGCCAGGGTGCCTGGATGGTGAACAACGCCTACGACAAGGCGCTCGCCGAAAATGCGCTGTCCAACGGCGCAGACATCGTGGCCTTTGGCCGCCCGTTCATTGCCAACCCGGACCTGGTGCAGCGCCTGGAACGCGATGCGCCACTGAACGAAGTGAACCGCGCCACGTTGTACGGCGGTGGGGCCGAGGGGTACACGGACTACCCAGCTCTGGCTGCTTAAATTGGCAGCTTAAAAGTAGCCGCCATCCTCCGCTGCCGTTTGCAGTGAGCTGGTCGACGCCCCACGCGGCGCTACGACCGGCTCAGCGTGATCAGTTTTTGCCTTTCGGGGCGGCTGCTCAGCACCCGGGCAATGGATTAGCCCAGCCCGATGGGACTGGGCGCCCGCATCACGATGCGCGTGAAAAGCCGGTCGTAGGCAGGGTCTCGCGCCGGCCCCTCGGCCAGCGGATTGGCGTTGCCCGCAAAGGCCGCGTCGATGGCCGTCCAGTCCTCAGCCTTCAGGTGTTGCTGCGCCGCTGGCAGCACCACGGTTTCTTCTAGCCGCATGTGCTCCAGGTAAAAACGGACGTAGGCCCGCAGCGCCTCGGCGAACACCTCGCGGCGCGCGTCGCCCATCAGCTCCCAGCCCAGCAGCAGGTGCTGCAGCTCGCGCACTGCGGCCTCGCCGCCGGCATGCTCGCGCTCCAGCTGGGCAATGGCGGCAACCGCCTCGGGCGCACGCTCGGCCACCTTGGGGAACAGCCACTGCGACTCTTTGACGTGGTGCTGCCGCTCGGGAAACTCGTCGATGTAGAACAGCATCGCGCGCATCACGTCAAAAAACGCGGAGGGGTCGTCGCCCGGCCCCTGGTCGAGCAGCAGGCGCAAGGAGTGCAGCACGGCCGCGAGCGACGCGTGCTCTTCGCGGATGGTCCGCAGGCTGATGGATGACATGACAGCACGCTCCAGGGGTGGAAGACAGACCCCGAAGCGTGGCACGCACGGGCTTGCCCGGCCATGACGCAGGTCAAAGGTTAGGCAAACCGGTGGCATGCCCCGCGCCCCGCCATAGCCAGAACATCAGTAACCCGCCCGCACAGCCCCATGAAAAAAGCCCCGCACGGTACACCGGCAGGGCTTTGTAAGGCTGGCGCGGTCCAAAGACCGCTGCCGCGCAGATGAGATCAGCGTGTGAGCAGAGCCCGCGAAGCACCCGCCAGCACCTGGGGGTGCTGTTGCTGCGGCGACTGGTAGCCCGTGCCGGCCGCAGAATGCGCGCCTGGGTGGCCGTCCTGCGCCCCGGCCAGCCGGAACTGCTGCACCACCTGCGACAGGCGCGCGGCCTGTTCGCGCATCGACTCGGCCGCCGCCGCCGATTCCTCGACCAGTGCGGCGTTCTGCTGCGTCATGCGGTCGATCTCGCCGACCGATTGGTTCACCTGGCCGATGCCGGCCGACTGCTCAGACGCAGCCGCCGTGATCTCGCCAATGATGTCGCCCACACGCTGCACGCTGGCCACGATCTCCTTCATCGCCTTGCCCGCGTCTTCCACGTGGCGCACGCCACCGTCCACGGCCGCCACGCTGTTGTGGATCAGGCCCTTGATGTCGCTGGCCGCCGCCGCGCTGCGCTGGGCCAGGCTGCGCACTTCGCTGGCCACCACGGCAAACCCGCGGCCCTGCTCGCCTGCGCGCGCAGCTTCCACGGCCGCGTTCAGCGCCAGGATGTTGGTCTGGAATGCGATGGAATCGATGAGGCCGATGATGTCGCCGATCTTGCGGCTGGAGGCCGAGATCTCCTGCATGCTCGAGACCGCCTGCTGCACCACCGAGCCGCCGTGCGTGGCGGTGTTCGACGCCGATGCGGCGAGCTGGTTGGCCATCTGCGATGACGAGGCCGTCTGCTGCACGGTGGACGTGAGCTCGGACAGCGACGACACGGCCTCTTGCGCGTTGCTGGCGGTCTGCTCGGTGCGCTGCGACAGGTCCTGGTTACCCATGGCGATCTCTTGGCTGGCCGTGGCGATGTTGCCGCTGGCATCGCGCACCTGCGCCACCAGCGAGCCCAGGCCCTGCTGCATATCGCGCAGCGCGCGCTGCAGGTCGGCGATTTCGTCCTTGCCTTCAGCGGGGATGGGCTGCGACAGATCGCCCCCGGCAATCGCCTGCGCCATCCGGCGCGCGTCTTCGAGCGGGTTGCAGATGGAGTTCATGTTCATGAGCGTGGTCGGCACCACCACCACCACGGTGATGAGCACCGCCAGCACGAAGAGCCACTTGGTCTCGTCCGACACGCGGCCCTGTTGCTCCACGGCCTTGGCCACGTCGCTGCGCAGCACGGTATCAAGTTCGGCCACCAGCTTGTCGGCCTGGTCGAACTCGGCCACGGCCTTGCCGCTCATGCGGTTGGCGATGGTGGCAGTGTCGTAGCCGCTGGCTTCGAGCTGGCGGGCTACATGCGCAAACAGTTCGCGGTAGCTGTCCAGCTTGGTCACGATGTTGCGCACCACCACGTTGTCGGCGTCATCCTCACCCTCCAGAAACTTCGCCGCAATCTTCTTGGCCTTGTCCTGGCTCTGCAGCCACTTGG
>SDXZ01000040.1 GCA_004210805.1 Acidovorax sp. | reverse complement strand
GCGGATTCCTCGATGTCCTCGTCCATCGCATCCTCGGGGATGGACAGGCCGTAGTGCTGCTTGATCCAGCGTTTTTCTTCGAGGGTGGGGGCTTCCAGGTCCACCCAGATCGGCTGGAACCGGGTCAGCTCTTCCAGGGATTCGATTTCTTCCTGGACCAGCCGGCCATTGGCGAGCGAAAAGATGTTGAGCATGGGCTCACTCCCTTGTTATGTGGCATCTGCGGTGGGGGTCATGGGGTGCTTTCAAACCCCACGGCAGGCCGGGGAGCTGAAAGCTACCAACTGGGGTAGGTTTCCAAGGAGCTTTCTCCGTAAGTCAAATACACAAATACAAACGTGCCGAAAAATTCGGCAAGCGGCGGATTATGGCACCGGACACAGGGCTGGCGGGACCACCGGCAGTGCGGTTTTCAACCCCGGCGGGGAGATGACGCTCCGTACTGAAGGGGCATGGGCCCCCCTGTGGAGGGCGCGCAAGCGCTGGTCATTTGACGAATGTTGTCCCTG
Source organism: Acidovorax sp. (assembly GCA_004210805.1). Taxonomy (GTDB): domain Bacteria; phylum Pseudomonadota; class Gammaproteobacteria; order Burkholderiales; family Burkholderiaceae_C; genus Acidovorax. Next base: position 21,557 of record SDXZ01000040.1, on the reverse strand, counting down.
CGCAGCCAGCGCTCACGGGCCGCGCACTCGGGGGCGGCAGCTTCATTGCCCTGCGGACACCGTAGTCGCCCGGTGCCCTCGCGGGAACGCCGTTGGGTCAGCCCCTTTTGCGCGCGCGCACGGTGGCGAGCGCCCGGCACAGGTCAGCCCAGGCGGCGGCTTTGACGTCCTGCGAGCGCAGCAGAAAGGCCGGGTCGTAGGTGACGACGGCCGGGCAACCTGCCAGCTGGTGCAGCTCCGCCCGCAGGCGGCCCAGCGGTTCGGTGCGGCCTAGCGCCGCGCGCGCGGCGACATGGCCGAGCACCAGCACCATGGCAGGCTGGAGCTGGGCAACGATTGCGGCCAGGTCGTCGGGGATGCTGTCACTGCCGGCCGCGCCAGCCGTGCCAGCCGTTCCAGCGGGGGCGCGCTCCAGCGCAGCAACAAACACCCGGGGATGCTTGTGCAGCTGCATGGCGCGCAGCATGTTGTCGAGCAGCTTGCCCGCGTCGCCGGAGAGTGGATCGGCGGGGGTCGTGCTTTCGGTGACGATGAGCCAGCCAGCGCCCAGCTCGGTGGGCGTCTTGCCGGGATCAGCCTGTGCGTAGAGGGCCTGGGCAGGGTGCATCCGCAACGCGGGCGCCGCCGCCGTGGCGCCCGTGGCAGCACCTGCGGCGGGTGCAGGTGGTTGGGCCGGAGCCCGGGCGCCGGCGGCCACAGGGGCGGCCGCAGGGCTGACCGGTTGTGGCACAGCAGCGGTGACCTGTGTGGGCGGCGCCAGCGCCGCGCCCACCGGCGCAGCCTGCGCAGCGGCCGTGCTGCCTGCCCGGAGCGGTGCAACTTCTGCAGCCTCTGGCGGGCTCCAGACGGTGACGCCCATTTCCTGCAGCATGGCGCGCTGCCGCGCATCGAGGTGAAGACTCATAAGAAGATGGGGCGCGAGATGGCCGGGTTCATAGCGCAAAGCTCATGACCACCGCGTCTTCGCGCTGGCCATCGGCAGCGGGGTAGTAGCGCTTGCGCTCGCCCACGCGGCGAAAACCGTGGACCTGGTAGATCTGCTGGGCGCGTTGGTTGCTGGTGCGCACCTCCAGCCACAGCCATTGGGCTCCGCGCCCGCGGGACCACAGGGCCAGCGCGTCGAGCAGCACACGCGCCCAGCCCTGGCGCTGGTATGCGGGGGTGACGGTGATGTTGAGCAGGTGCACCTCGTCGACGCCCAGCATTGCCACGAAGTAGCCCAGCAGGTGGTCGCCCGCCATCAGCACCTGGGCCTGGTAGCCCGAGGCCAGGGCGTCGGTGAAATTGCCCCGCGTCCAGGGGTGCGTGTAGGCCTGCTGTTCCACCGCCAGCACGGCATCCAGCCGCGCCAGCGTGAGGTGTTCAAAGCGCGCCTCGGGCGCATCGGGGGTGGGGTTGCTGGGCTGGGCGCTCATGGTGCAGAGGCAGCGCGCTGGGCGGCGCGCTCGGCCGTGGTTTGCGCCACTTTATCGCGGATGTAGCGCGGCAGCGCATCACTGGCAGCCACCCCGCCACCCGCAGCCAGCAGCGCCGGGGCCAAACGCAGCAGCGCAGCTGCCGTGGGCAGGGCCACGACATGCGCTGCGGCCGGGGCCAGCCGCTCGCCGTAGGGCGCGCGGGCGTTGCCGGCCACGGTCCAGCCGGGTGGCGGCTGCACGGTTTCCGGGGCGCCCAGGCCGAAGTCTGCGTCGGTGTGCCAGCGTGCCTCGGCGGGGATCCATTCGCACTGCGCGTGGTAGACCTCGTTCATGCGCGCATCCAGCACGGCGACGACCTGGGTGCAGCCATGTTGCACGCGGGCCTCCTCGGCCACGGCCAGCAACGTGTCGACGGGCAGTACCGGCACGCCTTGGCCCCCGCGCGCGCCAAAAGCAAGGCCCTGCGCCACGGCGCAGGCCGTGCGCAGGCCGGTGAACGAGCCCGGCCCGCGGCCAAAGACCACCGCATCCAAGGTGTCGAAGGTGATGCCCGCTTGCGCCATCAGGCTGCGCACCGCAGGGATCAACGTGGCGGAGGCCTGCGCCCCGCCGGGGCCCTGGTGCAGCAGCGCGGCATCATCGCCGCGCTGCACGGCGATGGACAGGGTGTCGGTGCTGGTGTCGAAGGCAAGCAGGTTCATGGGCGGGAGTACGTCGCGCGGGTATGGGGTGTGGGAAGGCGGGTCGGTTTTGGATCACGGGGTGGTGCGGCTGGGCGCCGATGCGGGCAGGGTGGCCGGCGCCGGCGGGGCTTTGCGCAGCACGCCCAGCAGGATACCCGCCGTCACCAGCAGCAGCCCGGCCACCAGGTTCCAGTGCATCGGCTCCTCCAAAAAGACCACCGCGCCGATGGCCGAAAGCCCCGGCACCAGCGCGGTGATCATGGTCGATCGCACCGGACCGAAGTGCTGGATCATGCGCGTGAAGGCGATGCCCGAGATCACCACCGAACCACCGCCCTGGAACACCATCTGGAACAGGATCTCGCTCCACGGCGCCAGCGTGAGGCGGCTGGCGACCGCGCCCAGGCCCGCGAGCAGCGCATACGACGGAACGTAGACCAAGAACGCAAACGCGGTGATCGCGATGGTGGCCTGCACAGCGTCCACCGCATGGCGGCGGGCCATCACGCTGTAGGTGGCCCAGCAGGCCGCTGCCCCCATGAAGAGCAGATCGCCTTTCCACACATCTCCGCCCGAGAAAGCGGCCAGCAGGCTGCTGCCGCCCACAAGCAGGTCGCCCGCCACGATCAGCGCCAGCCCGGCGGCACGCAGCGGCGTGATGTGGTCGCGCAGCAGCACGGCGGCCAGCAGTGCTGTCCATAACGGCAGGCTGCCGGGCATGAGCACGGCTGCGTGGGTGGCCGGCGCATGGAAAAAGCCCGCATAGGCCAGCATCGCGTAGAGCAGCCCGCCAAACGTGCCGAGCAGCGCCGTGGTGCGCCAGGGCAGCGGGGAGATGCCTGCCAAGCTGGAGGCCGGCGCGGCAGCGCCCAGGGCCGCCGCGCGGCGACGCACGATCCACCAGCCCCAGGGCAGCAGCACCAGGCTGGCGCCGACGATGCGCAAGAGCGCGATGTCAAAAGGGGTGAGGGTGCGCTGCGCCGAGGCGCGGGCAATGACGATGAAGCCTGTCCAGATGGTGACGGTCACGACAGCCGCCAGCAGGCCCGCGGCACGGGGAGAAAAACGCATCCGGGGATTATCGGTGCCGCCGGGAGCCGGGCCGTCAAGGGCGCGTCGCTCGCGCGAACCTGCTGGATGCTACGGTGGGCAATGGGGTTGGGCCGGACGATAGACTCCCGACATGCTGAGTGTTCTTAACGATTTCTGGCGTCGCCCGGCGGTGCGTGGCGCCCTGGTGGCGGCTGTGGTGTGTGCCAGCTGGGCGGGTGTGCCCGGCGCTGGGTGGGCCCAGAACGGCCCTGCAGCGGCCCAGACGCCGCTGCCGCCAGAGGTCGACGCGGCCTTGGCGCGGGCCAAGATTCCGCGCGAAGCGCTGGCCGTGATGGTGGTGGACGCCCAGGGCGGCAGGGCGCAGGCGCGGCTGGCGCACCGTGCCCAGGTGGCTGTGAACCCCGCCTCGGTGATGAAGCTGGTGACCACTTATGCCGCGCTGGAGCAACTGGGCCCCGCCTATGTCTGGAACACCCCGGTGTACGTGCAGGGCACGGTGCAGGACGGCAGCCTGCGCGGCAACGTCTACATCCAGGGCCAGGGCGACCCCAAGCTGGTGATGGAGCGGCTGTGGCTGCTCATGCGGCGCCTGCAGGCCCAGGGGATCCAGGTGATCGTGGGCGATATCGTGCTGGATCGCACGGCCTTCGACGTGCCTGAGCACGACCCGGCGCGCTTCGACGGCGAGCCCCTGCGTCCCTACAACGCGTCGCCCGATGCGCTGCTGCTCAACTACAAGTCGTCGGTGATGACCTTTGTGCCCGATGTGCCTGCCGGGCTGGCGCGCATCCAGTACGACCCGCCGTTGGCCGGCGTGCAGCGCCAGGCCACGGTGGCGCTGGCTGCGTCCGGCGCCGAATGTGGCGACTGGCGCGGCGCCCTGCGCGCCGAACTGGCAGACCCCACCAAGGTGGTTTTCCAAGGCGTGTACCCGGCGACCTGTGGCGAGCGTGTGTGGCCCGTGGCAGCGGCCGACCCGCGCGGCTTTGCGGCGCGTGCGGTCGAAGGCATGTGGCGCGAGCTCGGCGGCAAGCTCACCGGCAGCGTGCGCGATGGCAAGGTGCCCCCCGGGCTCAAGCCCGCGTTTGTGGCTACGTCACCAGCGCTGGCAGAGGTGGTGCGCGACGTGAACAAGTACAGCAACAACGTGATGGCGCAGCACGTCTTCCTGACCTTGGCGCTGCAGAAGAATGGCGTGGCCACGTTCGACGGCGCGCGCGAAGCCCTGCGCCAGTGGTGGCTCACGCGCATGGGCGACGCCGAGCTGCCCCAGGCCGACAACGGCGCCGGGCTGAGCCGCGATGCGCGGCTGACGGCGCAGGCACTGGCCCGCATGCTGCAGGTGGCCTGGCAGTCGCCCGTGATGCCGGACTTGGTCGCCTCGCTGCCCATCTCGGGCGTGGACGGCACGCTCCGGCGCACCCAAAGCCGCGCCGCGGCCCACCTCAAGACCGGCAGCCTGCGCGATGTGATGGCGGTGGCCGGCTACGTGCATGCCGCCAGCGGCCGGCGCTATGTGCTGGTGGCCGTGGTCAACCATGCCAATGCCGGCGCTGCGCGGCCGGTGCTGGACAGCCTGGTCGACTGGACCGCGCGCGACCAATGAACGGCCTGGTCCGGTACCCGCTGGTTTTCACTTCTCTCTGCCGTGGGCATGTGCCCTGGCCCTGTTGACCCCTGCCATGACCCTTCACGATCTCATCGGCTACCTAGCCGCCGCCCTCACCACCTGCAGCTTTGTGCCGCAGGCCTTGCACACCTTCCGCACGCGCGACGTGGGCGGCATCTCGCTGGGCATGTACAGCGTGTTCACTCTGGGCGTTGCGCTGTGGCTGGCTTACGGGCTGGCGCTCGGGGCCTGGCCCATCGTGGCGGCCAATGCCATCACGCTGGCTCTGGCCGGCACGATTTTGGGGATGAAGGTCATCTACGGGGCGCGCGGCCCACGCTGAACGGCGCCGCTTCAGGCCCGGCACGGCTCTGTCGCCTAGGTGTCACCGGTGCGCGGTGGGGCTCTCGTTATCCCCAATGCTGCTGCAGTGCAGGTGCGCGCACGATGCGTCGTTCTTTACGACCTGAGGTATCCATCCATGACGTATTTCCGCCTTACCTGTGTTGCCGCCGCTGCGGTCCTGCTTGTTGCCTGCGGGGGCTCTGACGACCCCGATCGCGGCGCGTTGATTGACCCGCCTGCGGTGCTCACCACGCTGACCGCGGCGCAGATCGACGCGGGAACCAACAGCAGTGGCCTGCAGGCCATCAGTGGCAAGGCCAAATGCGACGTGAAGGTGGTCTCGTTGAACTACGCCACCGTGGGCGCCAAGGGTGGCGAGAACACCAATGCCTCGGGCGTGATGCTCGTGCCCGCCGGCAGCTGCGCGGCCGCCGCCGCACCGCTCATTGCCTATGCCAAGGGCACCGACGTGCAAAAGCCCCGCACCCTGGCCAACCCGCAAGACAGCGAAACCTTCTTGCTGGCTGCGATGTACGCCGCCCAGGGTTATGCCGTGGTGGCCACCGACTACCTGGGTTTTGCCAAGTCCGGCTACAGCTACCACCCCTACCTGCATGCCGATTCCGAAGCCACGTCGGTGATCGATTCCGTGCGCGCAGCCCGCAATGCGGCGGGCACGGTGGGCGCCAGCCTGTCGGGCAAGGTCATGTTCACGGGCTACTCGCAGGGCGGGCATTCGTCGATGGCGGCACACCGCGCGGCAGAGCGCGACTACGGCAGTGAATTCAATGTGGTCGCAGGCGCCCACCTGGCGGGCCCGTACAACCTGTCGGGATCGCTGCGCATTCCGAACGCGATTGCCGGCGTGCAGTTCTTCGTGCCCTACCTGGTCACCTCATGGCAGAAGGTGTACGGCGACGTCTACACGGACGTAAAGCAGGTCTTCAAGGCGCCGTATTCGGGCTACATCGAGAACCTGTTGCCCAACCCTACGCTGAACTACACCACGCTGCTCACGTCGGGCACCTTGCCGGCGGGCACGCCCAACCAGGCGCGCGATGCGCTGTTCCAGTCCGACTTCATCACTGGATCCCAGACCAGCACCACCCACCCGCTGTACCTGGCCGCCAAAAAGAACGACCTGCTGGGCTGGAACCCCAAGGCGCGCGTGCTGTTGTGTGGCGGCGCCGGTGACCCGACCGTTCCCCCAGCCATCCACCAGCAAGTCATGAAGGCCGACTTCGACAGCCGCGGCCTGACCAACGTGACGTCGGTGGATGTGGACGCTGCCATTCAGGCCACGTTCGGAACCGGTGGCGCTGCGCCCACGGACCCGACCTCTGCGGCGTTCGCCACGTACTACGGTTCCTACCACGGCACCTACGAGCCGCCCTTCTGCCACGCGCAGGCCCGGGCCGTCTTCGATACGGTCAAGTAAGGCAAGCCCCCCAAGCAAAAAGCCGACCCCAGGGTCGGCTTTTTTGTGGGGCCACCGGTCCCATCACGGGGCGGCAGCTTGACACCAGAGTCGGCGGCGAATTACCAGCGCGCGCGCAGGCGGTCGTAAGCGTAGGTACCGAACTGCCGCTGCGCCGACGGCGTGAGGTAGACCGGGTCGGCAAACACAAACGAGTTCTGGCTGGCGCCCGACACGAGGGTGGAGGTATTGCACAGGGCCGAGTTGACCTGGCCCGCGCCGATGCCGATGCCGTTCGACGCATCGACCGAAGTGCAAACTGGCGCCGTGGCGTTGTTGAAGCCGTAGTTGGCGGGCACGCCGGTGTACAGGTTCACGTAGTACGCCGAGTCGATGTACAGGACATTTGCGCCCAGGTCCACGATGTTCACCAGCAGGCCATCGTTGAAGCGGCTGCTGGCGTTGGTCAGCAGGGCTTCGCGGTTGATGGTCTTGGCCCAGGGCGTCTTGCTCAGGTCATAGGTGCCCGTCACCACCACGTACTTGGCTCCGGCGGTCACCAGCCGGCGCACTTGGGCCGCCAGGTCTTCACCGGCTTGGCGGGAGGCCGCCACCATGGCGGCTTCAGTTTGCGTACCGGCCTGTACGGCGGCCATGCCAGCAATCACATCGCTGATGCCGCCGCTGATGAAGACCACATCGCTGGCGCCAAAGGTATTGCTGGCCAGGAAGGTGTCGATCTGCTCGGTGATGGTGGCCGTGCTGGTGCTGCCCGCGGCGTCGGGCTTGGCCTTGACGCGGGCATTGCCCGCGGCATAGCTCTTGCCACCTGCCGAGGCGGCCGCGAGGGGCTTGCCGTAGTTGGCAGCGACTTGCAGGGTCCAGTTGTTCACGCTGCCGTCGTTGACGGTGTAGCGCGAACCCTTTTGCCCGATGTCGCTGTTGGCGTCACCAAACGCAATGAATCGTTCCGGCGTGATGGCCGATTCGGTGGTGCTGGAACCGCAAGCCGCAAGCAACGCGGCCGACGCACATGCGGCGACCAGTACGGTGCGGCGCATCCAATTTGCTGCCATGTATATTTCTCCAGAAAAGTGAGGGGTAGTTTAGCGGCGCCACGTCAAGCCATGTAAAGCGGCCCTGGCCCCGCCCTTGGCTCAGGCTGCGGCGGCGCGCTGCAGGCGGTCGCGCACGCCTTCCCAGTCGGGGTCAGGTGGCGGGGTTTCGATCCAGATCAGCTTTACGCCGTCATCGTCAAAGCCGCGCAGCACCGCAAAAAGCTGCTGGGCCGTAGCGGCCGCATCGTCCGGCATGCGGCGCATGACCAGCCTGGACGACTTGGTGCGCAGGATGGCCCGCGCGTACACCGCGATGTTGGCGGCTTCCGAGCCCAGGAGGTCCAGCCCCGTCTGCAAGGCCCTGGCGTCCATCAAGCGCACCTTGGCGGCGGGGGCGTAGTGCGCTTCCAGCGTGCCAGAGGCGCGGGGTGTGTGGTCGGGCAGGTCTTCTTTAGACAGCGGCGCGGTGCCGCACGCGGCCGCAATCTGCTCGCGCGTGATCGCGCCCGGGCGCAGCAGCACGGGCACGCCGCGTGTGCAGTCCACGATAGTGCTTTCAATGCCCACCGCGCAGGGGCCGCCGTCGAGCACCAGCAGGTCGGCACCGAGCTCATCCTGCACATGCTGCGCCGTGGTGGGGCTCACGCGGCCAAAGCGGTTGGCGCTGGGGGCTGCCACACCCCACACGGGCGGGCCGCCCAGCTCGGCGCTGTCGCCGGGGGCGGCGCAAGCCACCAGCAGGGCATGCGCCACGGGGTGGGCCGGGCAGCGCAGGCCCACGCTGCCTTGGCCGCCCGTGGCGGCGTTGGCCACACCGGGCAGGCGCGGAAGGATGAGCGTGAGCGGGCCGGGCCAGAACGCGTCGACCAGGGCCTGGGCAAATGCCGGCACATCGCTGGCAAAGTGCCGGATGCCCTCGGCGTTGGCCACATGCACGATCAGCGGGTGGTCGCTGGGGCGCCCCTTGGCGGCAAAAATCTGCGCCACGGCGGCATCGCTGCTGGCGTCTGCCGCCAGGCCGTACACGGTTTCGGTGGGCAGGCCCAGCAGGGCACCGCTGCGCACGGCGCGGGCGGCGGTGGCGATGGATCCGGGCTCTTTGCCGTCCAGAATCATGGCTTGCTCAGAAAGGCGCGATGCCCAGTAGCGCGGCAGCCTGCAGGGCAGTGGCGCGCGCCGCCTCGGGCGTGGCCGCGGTGATGTTCAGGTGGCCCATCTTGCGGCCGCGCTTGGCGTCCCGCTTGCCGTACAGGTGCAGGTGGGTGCCGGGCAGGGCCAGCACGTCGGCCCAGGGCGGGGTCTGCTGCATATCGCCCTGTGCAAACCACAGGTCGCCCAGCAGGTTGAGCATCACGGCCGGGCTGTGTTGGCGCGGCTGCGTCAGCGGCAGGCCGGCCATGGTGCGCACCTGCAGCTCAAACTGCGACACGTCGCAGGCGTTCTGGCTGTAGTGGCCGCTGTTGTGCGGGCGTGGGGCGATCTCGTTGACCACCAGACTGCCGTCCTGCAGCACAAAAAACTCCACACACAACACGCCGACGTACTGCAAGCCTTCCGCTACAGATTTCGCAGCGGCTATCGCTTGTGTGGCAAGCGCTGGAGGCAGATTTTGTTCATAAACCTCGGTCACAGCCAGGATGCCGTCACGGTGCAGGTTGCGCTGCACGGGCAGGTGCACCGCCACGCCATCGGCACCGCGCGCGACGATCACCGAGCATTCGAGCGCCAGCGGCAGCATTTTCTCGAGCACGCAAGGGACTTTGCCCACGGCATCCCACGCGGCTGCGAGCTCGGCGGGGGTCTTCACGCGCACCTGGCCCTTGCCGTCGTAGCCCATGCGGGCGGTCTTCAATATTCCCGGAAGCAGGTCGAGGGAGATGGCTTGCAACTGCTCCGCCGTCTCGATCACGGCATACGGCGCGCAGGGCACGCCGCAGCCGACAAAGTGCGCCTTCTCCCGCGCGCGGTCCTGCGCCACCGACACAGCGCTGGCGGCGGGCGACACCGGGCGCTGTGCGGCCAGCGTGGCCAGTGCAGTGGCGGGCACGTTCTCGAACTCGGTGGTCACCGCGTCCGACACGCGGGCCAGCTCGGCCAGGCCCGCCGGGTCTTCGTAGCCGGTCTGGATGTGGTGGTGGCACACCAGGCCGGCAGGGCTGTCGGGGTCGGCATCGAGCACTGCCGTGAAGTAGCCCATGGCCTGGGCCTGATGCACAAACATGCGGCCCAGCTGGCCGCCGCCGAGCACGCCTAGGGTGCTACCGGGCAGAAGAGGCTGGTGGGTGAATTTTTTCATCGCCGGGCCGCCCCAAGATGAAAAAGCGGCCCCCTCGGGGGGCAGCGACCCGCGCAGCGGTGGAGCGTGGGGGTCTTGTTCATGCAGGTGGCAAGGTCATGTTGCGCGCCACCTCGGTCTGCTCGGCACGGAAGGCTTCCAGGCGCGCGCGCAGCTCCGGGCTTTCGTTGGCCAGCAAGGCCACCGCAAACAGCGCCGCATTGGCAGCGCCGGCCGTGCCGATGGCGAAGGTGGCCACCGGAATGCCCTTGGGCATCTGCACGATGCTGTGCAGCGAATCCACACCCTGCATGTGGCGGCTGGCCACTGGCACGCCCAGCACCGGCACGGTGGTCTTGGCCGCGATCATGCCGGGCAGGTGGGCCGCGCCGCCTGCGCCCGCAATGATGGCCTTGAGGCCCCGGCCGGCAGCCGCTTCGGCGTACGCGAACATGTCGTCGGGCATGCGGTGGGCCGAGACCACGCGGGCCTCGTGCGCGATGCCGAACTGTTCAAGAATCTGCACTGCATGCTGCATGGTGTCCCAGTCGCTGCTGGAGCCCATGACCACGCCGATCTGGATGGGTTTCATGTGGTTTGGGGGTGCGCGGCAACGGGTTGCGCCCGCTGCACGGCTGTAGGTGGAACCCGCGATTTTACTTTTTGCGCTCCCCTTCGCGGCGGCCGGGCATTTCGATGGGACAAAATAGCGCGAATCCACCCGCTGTACCGGCCTGGCCCGGCCCCCATCATGATTGACGTCACCGTAGAGAATTTTGAAGCCGAGGTCGTTACCTCCTCCATGGATGTGCCCGTCCTGGTGGACTTCTGGGCGCCCTGGTGCGGCCCCTGCAAGTCGCTCGGCCCCGTGCTGGAAAAACTCGAAACCGAATACGCCGGCCGCTTCAAGCTCGTCAAAATCGACTCCGACCAGGAGCAGCAACTGGCGGGCATGTTCGGCATCCGCAGCATCCCCACCTGTGTCCTGCTCATGAACGGCCAGCCGGTAGACGGCTTCATGGGCGCGCTGCCCGAAGGCCAAGTGCGCGCTTTCCTCGACAAGCACGTGCCCTCTGCCGACGAACTGGTGGCCGAGGCCGAGGAAGAGGAAGCGCTGGAGGCCCTGGCCGACGGCGACACCGACACCGCGCTGGAAAAACTGCAGCACGCGGTGGTGACCGACCCCGCCAACGACGACGCGCGCTTTGACTACGTCAAGCTGCTGCTGCAACTGGGCCGCGAGGACGACGCCAAGGTGGCCTTTGCCCCCGTGATCGCCAAGGCCCCGGGCTCGCGCAAGCTGGGTGCGCTCAAAGCCTGGATGGACGCTATTGATTTTGTAGCTGCTAGCGCTTATGGAGAAAGCGCTGGGGCCGATTTTGATGCAAAAATTGCCGCCAACAAGCGCGACTTTGACACCCGCTACGCCCGCGCACGCTGGCTCATGGCCCACCAGCGCTGGACCGAGGCGATGGACGAACTGCTCGAAATCCTGATGCGCGACAAGGCCTGGAGCGAAGAGCTTGCCCGCAAGACCTATGTGGCCATCCTCGAGATCATCGAGCCGCCCAAGGTCAAGGTGGCCGATGGCCAGATCCCGCCCGACGACCCGGTGGTCGCGACCTACCGCCGCCGGCTGTCGAGCGTGGTGTTGAGCTGACCTTTGCCCTTGGGTTGGCGCGGGGAGGGCTGATGTTGTCGACGCCCCGAGTGCGGTCCGATCCCCGAGGGAGCAGGGCCCTGGCTAACCGGGCTCCTCCGCGCCTGCTCCTGGCGGCTGCGGCCTTGTCCCTGCTGGTTGCTGGCTGTGGCACGCGCCCCCCGCAGCCCGATGCGGTGGTCACCGGCGTGGCCCTGTCGCGCGAACGTGTGGTGCTGCCCCCCGAGGCAGTCTTTGAGGCCACGCTGCTGGACGTGAGCCAACCCGATGCGCCCCCGGTGGTGCTGGGCCGCCAGCGCCGCGAGCCCGCAGGCCAGCCGCCCTATGCGCTGCAAATCCCCTATCCCACAGTGCGTTTTTTGCCCAAGGGGCGCTACGAGGTCCGCGCCACCGTGACCCTGGACGGCCGCCTGCTGCTGGCCACCCAGGCGCGCCATCCCGTGCCGCAGGACGCCGCCTATCGCCATGTGGATGTGCAACTGCGGCGCCAGCCAGCGCTGGCGGCCGTGGCCGACGCGGGCGTGCCGCTGGCCCTCACGCACTGGCGCCTTGTCTCGATAGAAGAAGAGGCCGTGCCGCGCGCGGCAGAAGGCGGCACGCCGCCGCACCTGGTGCTGCAGACTGACGAGGCGCGCGCCACGGGGTTTGGCGGCTGCAACCGCTTTTTGACTGACTACGCCCTCGACGGCGCGCAGCTGTACTTTGGCCGGGCGGTATCCAACATTGCTCTCTGCCTGGACAGCGCCGCGCTGGAAACGCGCTTTTTTACTGCACTGGAAGGCGTGGCGAGCTTTCGCCAGCAGGGCACGCAGCTGTTGCTGCGCGATGCGCAGGGCAAGCCCCTGCTGCGTTTTGAGGCGGCCGAGACACCGTTGAAATAAGCGTCTCCGGGGCGCCTGCAGCGCGCCTCGGGCTCCAGTTACTGCGCTGCCAGGCGCTCCAGCGCCTCGCGGTATTTGGCCGCCGTCTTCTCGATCACATCGCGCGGCAGGCGGGGCGCGGGGGCCGTCTTGTCCCAGGGCTTGCCGTTGACCTGGGCCTGTTCCAGCCAGTCGCGCACGAACTGCTTGTCGTAGCTCGGGGGGTTTTCGCCGCGGGCCAGCGCGTCGGCGTAGCCTTCGACCGGCCAGTAGCGCGAGCTGTCGGGGGTCAGCACCTCGTCCATCAGCACCAGCGTGCCGTCCGGTGCCAGGCCGAACTCGAATTTCGTGTCCGCAATGATCATGCCCTTTGTCAGCGCGATCGCGGCCGCCGCCTCGTAGATGGCAATGCTCAGGTCGCGGATGCGCGTGGCTAGGTCCAGGCCAATCATCTCCACCGTGCGCTCGAACGTGATGTTCTCGTCGTGCTCGCCCGCAGCGGCCTTGGCAGCGGGCGTGTAGATAGGGGCGGGCAGCTTGGCGGCGTTGGTCAGTCCTTCGGGCAGCGGCACGCCGCAGACCGCGCGGGATTCCTGGTATTCCTTCCAGCCGCTGCCAGCCAGATAGCCACGCACCACGGCTTCGACCGGGATGGGCTTCAGGCGCTGAACCAGCATCGAGCGGCCGCGCACCTGCGCCACCTCTTCAGGGCTGACCACGCTCTCCGGTGCGTCGCCCGTGAGGTGGTTGGGGCAGATGTGGCCCAGCTTATCGAACCAGAACAGCGCCATCTGCGTGAGCAGCTCGCCCTTGCCGGGGATGGGCTCGCCCATGATCACGTCGAACGCCGACAGGCGGTCGCTGGCCACCATCAGGATGCGGTCATCGCCCACGGCGTAGTTGTCGCGCACCTTGCCGCGGGCCAGCAAAGGCAGCGACGTGAGGGCGGAGGTGTGCAGGGCGGTGGAGCTGGGCTGGGTCATGGTTCGGTGGGGGCGGTCGATCATGTCGTGTCCGCCACGGGCAGGCCGGTGAAACTTACAACGTGGGGAGGTGCGGGAGCATTCCGCGCAACCTGCGGATTTTACGCGCCAAGGCCAAGGCTGGCCGGGACGACTGTCTTGGACGGAGGTGCGTCCAAGCTGCCAATTGCAGACCTGCGGCTCACGGCGCATACCGAATGACTCGCGTGTTTCACCACGTTGCGGCACACTGTGCGGCCCGTTCATCTGGCCGCCCCGCGCGACTTTCTGTGGCATCTTCCTCGCCCGCACCATCACCCGCCGCCGCCCCGGTTTCGCCTGCCCCCGCACTCACACCCCGGCGCGAGCTGTGGCTGCTGCTGACCCTGGCCGGCATCCAGTTCACGCACATCCTGGACTTCATGATCATGATGCCGCTGGGGCCGCAGTTCACGCAGCTGTTCGGCATCAGCGATGCGCAGTTCGGCTTGCTGGTGTCGGCGTATACGCTGTCGGCCGGTGCCTCGGGGCTGCTTGCGTCCACCTACATCGACCGCTTTGGCCGCAAGCGTTTGCTGCTGACGCTGTATGTCTTGTTCGGTCTGGCGACGCTGGCCTGCGGCCTTGCGCCCACGTACCTCACGCTCATGGTGGCGCGGGTGCTGGCCGGCGCATTCGGCGGGGTGCTGTCGGCTCTGTCGCAGACCATCGTGGCCGATGTGGTGCCGTTCGAGCGGCGCGGCCGGGCGATGGGCATTGTGATGACCTCGTTTTCGCTGTCCACCGTGGCGGGTGTTCCGCTGGGCTTGCTGCTGGCTGAATACGGTGGCTGGCACTTGCCGTTCATCGCCATCGCGGTGCTGGTGGGCATCTTGGCCGTGCTGGCCGCCAGCACCATGCCAACGATGACGGCCCATGTGCATGCTGCCCGGGGCCGCACGGTCTTTGGCGGCATCGCCCAGGTGCTGCGGGACCCCAACCATCGGTGGGCGTTTCTGTTCTCGGGGTTGATCATGTTCACCGGCTTCACGGTCATCCCCTACATCACGATCTACATGCAGGCCAATGCGGGCGTGCGGCCCGACCAGATTCCGCTGGTCTACCTGTGCGGCGGGGTGGTCACGCTGTTCACCGCGCGCCTTTTTGGTGTGCTCACGGACCGCTGGGGCAAGGTGCTGGTGTTCCGCTGCCTGGCCGTGGCGGGCGCCTTCCCGCTGATGGGCATCACGCTGGTGCGCGGCGTGCCGCTGTGGGGTGTGCTGGCCGTGTCAACGCTGATGTTTGCGCTCATGAGCGGCCGCATGATTCCGGGCATGGCCATCATCTCGTCCGCCGCGCAGCCCTCGGTGCGCGGCACGTTCATGACCTTGAACGCCTCCGTCCAATCGGCTGCCATGGGCGTGGCATCGCTGGTGGGTGGGCTGCTGATCAGCCGCGATGCGCAGGGGATGGTGCAGAACTACTGGATGTCCGCCGCGGTGGGCATCACGGCCAGTGTGCTGTCGATGGTGGTGGTGGGGCGCCTCACGCTGCATGGTGCGACACCGTCGGCGCGCTGAGCGTGCCTGCAAGGGCTGCAGAGGCTGCGCGCTAGCCAGCTCGGGGCTGACTTTTCCATTGTGCGCCCTTTTCGGGCGCTTGGCACCTGCGCGGCCATAACCCAGCGGCGAAGGTCGGTATGGGATTGCTTTTCGGGGAGGGCAGGGGCATAGTGAACTCACGTTGACGGATGCATCCAGGTTCCCGAGCCGCTTCTCTGATCCAGGGCGGCATTTTCCACTGAGAGTGCTACAGGAGACTTATTTATGAACTTGACGATCAGCGGTCACCATCTCGAAGTTACCCCCGCCTTGCGCAGTTACGTCACCACCAAGCTAGATCGGATCACCCGCCATTTTGACCAAGTTGTCGATGTCAAGGTACTGCTGACGGTAGAGAAGCAAAAGGAAAAGGAAAAGAGACAGCGAGCGGAATGCAACATCCACGTAAAGGGCAACGACCTCTTTGCCGAAAGTTCCCACTCGGACCTGTACGCTGCGGTGGATGAGCTGGTCGACAAGATGGATCGCCAAGTCGTGCGCCACAAGGATCGCCTGCAGGACCATCATCACGAAGCCGCCAAGCGCGAACTGCACGCGTGATGCGCCAGCCCTGAGCCTGGCACCGCAGCCGCCCACTGGGCGGTTTTTTTGTTGCCTGTTGCCTTTCCATCAGGGTTTTCGCCAACATGTGCATAATTGTTACCCTTGACCATGAACCGACTCGCCTCCATCCTGCCTTCCGCTCAAGTGCTCGTGAGCGTCGACGCCACCAGCAAGAAGCGTGCTTTTGAAGAAGCGGGTCTCCTGTTCGAGAGCCAGCACGCCCTCTCGCGTGCGCTGATCACCGACAGCCTGTTTGCCCGCGAGCGGCTGGGCTCTACGGGCCTCGGCCATG
Organism: Acidovorax sp.; assembly: GCA_004210805.1. Classification (GTDB taxonomy): domain Bacteria; phylum Pseudomonadota; class Gammaproteobacteria; order Burkholderiales; family Burkholderiaceae_C; genus Acidovorax. The sequence continues at coordinate 5,781 of SDXZ01000040.1, read as the reverse complement.
GCGTGGCCATTCCCCACGGCCGGATCAAGGGGCTCAAGGCCCCCATGGCGGCGGTGTTTCAGTTGCTGCAGCCCATCGGCTTCGATGCCCCGGATGAGCAACCTGTGGGCCTGCTGATTTTTCTGCTGGTGCCCGAAGCCGCTACCCAAAAGCACCTTGAGATCCTCTCCGAGATCGCAGAACTGCTGAGCGATTCCGCGCTGCGCGAAAGACTCAAGTCCTGCACCGATGCCGCCGAGCTGCACGGAATGATCGCAGGCTGGCAGTCCACGCAGACCGCTTGAGCCGACCCGGCGCTGCAAACCTCCACTGCCAGCCGCGTACGCCGTGAAACCCAATGTTGTCAGTGCCGATGTCCTGTTCGAGGAATTTCGCGGCCCCCTGAAGTGGGAATGGGTGGCAGGCCTGGGCGCCTCCGAGCGCCGCTTCGATGAGGTCGCCGTGCGGTCCGCACGCTCTGGCGCCGATCTCGTCGGCTACCTCAACTACATCCACCCCTATCGGGTTCAGATCCTGGGCGAGCGCGAAATCGCTTACCTGAGCAGCGCTTCGCCCGACGACTGCAAGCGCCGCATCGCCCGCATCGTGACGCTGGAGCCGCCAGTGCTGGTGCTGGCCGACAACCAGACCGCGCCCGACGCCCTGGTATCGATGTGCGAGCGCGCGCAGATCCCGATGTTCTCGACGCACGAGTCCTCGGCGTTTGTCATCGACGTGCTGCGTGCCTATTTGTCCAAGCACTTTGCCGACCGCACCACGATGCACGGCGTGTTCATGGACATCCTGGGGCTGGGGGTGCTGATCACGGGCGAATCTGGCCTGGGCAAGAGCGAGCTGGGGCTCGAACTCATCTCCCGCGGCAACGGCCTCGTCGCCGACGATGCGGTGGACCTGTACCGCATCAACCAGACCACCATCGAAGGCAAGTGCCCGGAGCTCCTGCAAAACCTGCTGGAAGTGCGCGGCATCGGCCTGCTCGATATCCGCGCGATCTTTGGCGAAACCGCCGTGCGCCGCAAGATGCGCCTCAAGCTCATCGTGCACCTGGTGCGCAAGGAAACGCTGGAGCGCGACTACGAGCGCCTGCCGTACGAGCCGCTCACACAGGACGTGCTCGGCGTGCCCGTGCTTAAGGTGGTGATTCAGGTGGTGGCTGGCCGCAACATCGCCGTGCTGGTCGAAGCCGCCGTGCGCAATACCATCCTGCAGCTGCGTGGCATCGATACCTACCAGGAATTCGTGGAGCGCCACCGCCGCGCCATGGAGCGCGACACCGGCGGCTAGGCTAGTTTGCTATTGATTTAGTAGCTGCTTGCGCTTGGTGGATAAGCGCTAGGGCCTGTTTTGATTCAAATTGCGCCTGGTCAGTGTGCCTCGGCCTACCAAACATTGCCCTGGGATTCGCGGATCACGGGTATGTCCTATCCCCGGCGCAAAGGCGTCAAGCCTCAAGCCCCAGTGCCTGAGCGCCGTGACCCACTTGCGACCCAGGCCGTGAAAACTGGCGCGCCCCCGACGCCAGCGCACCCGTGGAACCGGCTTTGCCGGGCCACCGGGTGCGTCCCCCTTGGGGGAGGGCGCGCAGCGCCTCAGGGGGTCAACTCTTCTTCGCGCAGTCGGCGCACTGGCCGTACAGCGCCATCGTGTGATCCTGCACCAGCCAGCCCTTGGCCTTGGCCACCGCCTGCTGGCGCTTTTCAATCTCAGGGTCGTAGAACTCTTCCACCTTGCCACACGAGGTGCACACGAAATGGTCGTGGTGCTGGCCTTCGTTGAGCTCGTACACCGCCTTGCCGCTTTCAAAGTTGCTGCGGATCAGGATGCTGGCCTGCTCGAACTGCGTGAGCACCCGGTAGACGGTGGCCAGGCCGATGTCCGACCGTTCTTCGAGCAGCACCCGGAACACGTCTTCGGCCGTCATGTGGCGTTGGCCGCCCTTCTGGAAGATTTCCAGAATTTTCAGGCGGGGCAGCGTGGCCTTGAGTCCCGTGCTTTTGAGTTCGTCGATGTTGGTCATGGCTGGTCTTTCGGAATGCCGGCTTGGCCTGGTGTCCAAAGGGCCTGCCGCTACAATGGGGCGATCATATCCTCTGCCCTTTTTATCCATGCCCGTCAAAGCCACTTGCAGCGCCCGCCTGGGCCTGGTCCTGTTGATCGGTGCCGGCGTGGCCACCCTGGCCGGGTGCGGTAGCTTCAACGGCGCCAGCACCCGCATCGCCAATATCGTCACCCCGTACAAGATCGACGTTGTCCAAGGCAATTTCGTGTCGCGCGAGCAGGTTGAGGCCTTGCAGCCCGGCATGAGCCGCCAGCAAGTGCGCGAAATCCTGGGCACGCCGCTGCTCACCAGCCTGTTCCATGCCGACCGCTGGGAATACGTGTTCACGCTCAAACGCCCTGGCGAAGAAGTGCAGACGCGCAAGCTGACCGTGTTCTTCAAGGGCGATGCGCTCGAGCGCTCCGAAGGCGACACCATGCCCACCGAGACCGAGTTCGTGGCCACGCTGGGCTCCAAAGGCGCCAAGGGCAAGGTGCCCGCGCTCGAAGCCACGCCGGAGCAACTGGCCCGTTTCCCTGCGTCGGCACGCCCCACCACGCCGCCCACCGCGGCACCTCTGGAGCCCGGCTCCGTCAGTTACCCGCCCCTGGAATCGCCTGCGCGCTGACCAGACTGGCAACTGCAGCGCGCGGCACGGCCTGCGCTGCACCAACGTACAGGACTCTCATGACTGGGACATTGACACCCGCTGGCGCCACCGCCCCTTGCCGCGTGGCCGTGGCGGGCGCGTCCGGCCGCATGGGCCGCATGCTCATCGAAGCCATCCGCGCCACTGACGACCTGGTGCTCGCGGGCGCCATGGACGTGCCCGCAAGCCCGGGCATTGGCTCGGATGCCACGGCATTCCTTGGGCACGCCAGCGGCGTGGCCATCACCGCCGACATCGCAGCAGGCCTCAAGAACGCCGATGTGCTCATCGACTTCACCCGCCCCGAAGGCACGCTGGCCCACCTGGCCGTGTGCAGCGAGCTGGGCGTGAAGGCCGTCATCGGCACCACGGGTTTCTCGGATGCGCAAAAGGCCGAGATTGCGGCCCACGCGCAGCGCACCGCCATCGTGATGGCGCCCAACATGAGCGTGGGCGTGAACGTCACGCTCAAGCTGCTCGAGATGGCGGCCAAGGCCATGTCCAGCGGCTACGACATCGAGATCATCGAGGCCCACCACCGCCACAAGGTGGATGCGCCCTCGGGCACCGCGCTCAAGATGGGCGAAGTCATCGCCGAGGCCATGGGCCGCAACCTCAAGGAATGCGCTGTGTTCGCCCGCGAAGGCGTGACCGGCGAGCGCGACCCGTCGAGCATTGGTTTCTCGGCCATCCGCGGCGGTGACATCGTGGGCGACCACACCGTGCTGTTTGCCGGCGTGGGCGAGCGCATCGAGATCTCGCACAAGTCCTCTAACCGCTCCGGCTACGCACAGGGCAGCCTGCGCGCGGTGCGTTTCCTGGTGGGCCGCACGACGGGCATGTTCGACATGTTCGACGTGCTCGATCTGCACTGACACCCCGGGCGCAATAGCACCATGGACGCTCTGCACTGGTGGCGACAGGGCGATGCGGTGACGCAAAGCACCGCGCTGCTGCTCCTGGCCATGTCGGTGGCGAGCTGGGTTGTCATCGTCTGGAAGCTGCGCCTCATGCGCCGCGCCAGCGCCGACGTGGCGCGTTGCACGGCCGCGTTCTGGCAGGCGCCGTCGCTTACCCTGGCGGCGCAGCGTTTGGAGTCTTTTGACCGGGAGGCGCTGGTCCTTCCTTTGGTGGTTGCTGCAAATTCAATAGCAAATCCCGCGGGGTCCGAAGCAGGCTCCGCCGCCCCCCGCAGCCTGGCCACACAGGGCAGCCTGTCGCAGCAGCTCACGCGCGTCCTGCGCGACGCCTTGCACCGCGTGCTGGGGCGGCTGCAGTTTGGCCAGGTGATGCTGGCCACCGTGGGCTCCACCGCCCCCTTTGTCGGTCTGCTCGGCACGGTGTGGGGCATCTACCATGCGCTCACGGCCATGGCCGGGGCAGGGCAGATCACCATCGACCGGGTGTCGGGCCCCGTGGGCGAGGCGCTGGTGATGACGGCTGCGGGGCTGGCTGTCGCCATCCCGGCCGTGTTGGCCTACAACGTCTTCGGCCGCCTGATCGGGCGCATCGAGGCCGACCTGGAGGGTTTTGCGCGCGACCTGCGCGAACTGCTCATCGACACGGCGCACCCCCAGAGCATGGCAAGCGCCACGGAAAGCCGCGCCTCGGGCGGCGGCGCACCCCACGCAGCGGGGAGCATGCGGGCATGAGTTTTGGCAGGCTCGAGCGCACCACCGGGCCCCAGCCCATGAGCGACATCAACATGACGCCCCTGGTGGACGTCATGCTGGTGCTGGTGGTCATCTTCATCCTGACTGCGCCGCTGCTGGCCAGCTCCATCCGGTTGGACCTGCCGCGCAGCGACGGGGCCGTGCCGGGCACTGCACCGCAATTCGTCACGCTGGTGGTTGATGCCCAAGGCCAGGCCTATTTGGATGACCAGCCCCTGGGGCAGGCCGCGCTGGCCGAGCGCCTGCGCCGCATCGGCGCCGAGCGGCCCGACACCGAGGTGCAGCTGCGTGCCGACGCCGCAGTACCTTACGGCCGGGTGGTCGAAGTCATGGGTGCCGCGCACCTGGCGGGCCTGCAGCGCATCGGCTTTGTCGCCGAGCCTGCGCCCAGCAGTGGTCCAGCCCGCGCCACGCAGCCGCCCAGCACCCCCTGAAAAGATCGTAAATACGCCCTCGGATCGCGCACCGCACGGCGCGCGCCCCGTGCTGCGGGCCGCGCGCGGCAACCCTGGGCGCATGACCGCCTAAAATCCGCGCAGCGCAGCACGCGGCTGCACCCCCCTCTCACCCCGAGCCCCCATGCAAGACAAATATTCTCCCCAAGACGTCGAACGCGCCGCGCACGACCACTGGACCGCCACCGACGCCTACCGCGTGACGGAAGATACGAGCAAGAAGAAGTTCTACGCCTGCTCGATGCTGCCCTACCCCAGCGGCAAGCTGCACATGGGCCATGTGCGCAACTACACCATCAACGACATGCTGGCGCGCTACCTGCGCATGAACGGCCACAACGTGCTCATGCCCATGGGCTGGGACGCCTTCGGCCTGCCGGCCGAGAATGCGGCGCTCAAGAACGGCGTGCCGCCCGCCAAGTGGACGTACGAGAACATCGCGTACATGAAGCAGCAGATGCAGGCCATGGGCCTGGCCATCGACTGGAGCCGCGAGATCGCCACCTGCGACCCCGAGTACTACCAGTGGAACCAGTGGCTGTTTTTGAAGATGCTGGAAAAAGGCATCGCCTACCGCAAGACCCAGGTCGTGAACTGGGACCCGGTGGACCAGACCGTGCTGGCCAATGAGCAGGTGATCGACGGCAAGGGCTGGCGCACCGGCGCCACGGTCGAAAAGCGCGAGATCCCGGGCTATTACCTCAAGATCACCGACTACGCTGACGAACTGCTCGACTTCGTGACCGGCGACAAGCTGGCCGGCTGGCCCGACCGCGTGAAGCTCATGCAGGAGAACTGGATCGGCAAGAGCGAAGGCGTGCGCTTTGCGTTCACGCACGACGTTCGCGGCGACGACGGCGCGCTGATCGGCGACGGCAAGATGTACGTGTTCACCACGCGCGCCGACACCATCATGGGCGTGACCTTCTGCGCCGTGGCGCCCGAGCACCCGCTCGCCGCGCACGC
>SDXZ01000247.1 GCA_004210805.1 Acidovorax sp. | reverse complement strand
ATTCAGACATGGAACACGCCCCTACCTGGCTCACCTACGGCTTCCTGTACCTCACCGCCGCGGTGCTGGCCGTGCCCATCGCCAAGGCGCTGGGCCTCGGGGCCATCATTGGCTACCTGGCGGCAGGCATCGCCATCGGGCCCTGGGGCCTGGGCCTGGTCAGCAATGTGCGGGACATCCTGCATTTCGCCGAATTCGGCGTGGTGCTGATGCTTTTCCTCGTCGGGCTCGAGTTGCAGCCCAGCCGCCTGTGGGCGCTGCGCCGCCCCATCTTCGGCACAGGCTCCGCGCAGGTGCTGGGCTGCGCCGCCGTGCTGTTTGCGCTGGGCGCCCTGGCGGGCCTGCCCTGGCGTGTGAGCCTGGTGGGCTCGCTCGGCCTCGCGCTGTCGTCCACCGCCATCGCACTGCAGTCGCTGGCCGAGCGCAACCTCATGCGCACCCAGAGCGGGCAAGCGGGCTTTTCCATTTTGCTGTTCCAGGACGTGGCCGCCATTCCCATCCTGGCCCTGCTGCCCGTGCTGGGCGCTGCCGCCGGTGAGGGCGCGGCCGGCCACACACCGGCCGAAGTGGTGCTGGAGGTGCTCAAGATCGTGGGCGTGATCGCCGCCATCATCCTCGGCGGGCGCCTGCTGCTGCGCCCGGTGCTGCGCTGGATCGCCAAGAGCAACACGCCCGAGATCTTCACGGCCGCCGCGCTGCTACTGGTGGTGGGCATCGCATACCTGATGGTGATGGTGGGGCTGTCGATGGCGCTGGGCGCCTTTTTGGCCGGCGTCCTGCTGGCCGACAGCGAGTACCGGCGCGAGCTCGAGGCCGACATCGAGCCCTTCAAAGGTTTGCTGCTCGGCCTGTTCTTCATCGCCGTGGGCATGAGCATCGACTTCGGCGTGATCCTGCGTTCGCCCGGCCTCATGGCCGCCATCCTGGTCGGCTTTTTGGCGGCCAAGGCCATCGTCATCTACACCCTGGCCAAGGTCGTCGGCATCCCCTATCAAGAGCGCCCGGTGTTCACGCTGCTGCTGGCGCAGGGCGGTGAATTCGCTTTTGTGGTGTTCCAGGCCGCCGCCGGCGCCAGCGTGTTCCCGGCCGAAACCGCCTCGCTGCTCATCGGTGCCGTGGCGCTGTCGATGCTGATCAGCCCGCTGCTGCTGGTGCTGCTGGACAAGGTGCTGCTGCGCCGCTACGCCAAGGTCAAGGCGCCGACGGCCGATGAAATTTCAGAGCCCCAGGAGGCCCCGATCATCATCGCGGGCTTCGGCCGCTACGGCCAGATCGTCTCGCGCGTGCTGCTGGCCCAGGGTCTGCGCACCACCGTGCTGGACCACAGCGTGGACATGCTGGAAGTGGCGCGCACCTTTGGCTACCGCGTGTTCTACGGCGACGCCACGCGGCTCGACCTGCTGCGCATCGCCGGCGCCGAACACGCCCGCATCCTCGTGGTGGCGGTGGACGACGCCGAACAGTCGCTCAAGATCGCCAAGCTGGCACGCGAACACTTCCCGCACCTGCAGGTGGTCGCCCGCGCCCGCGACGTGACCCACTGGAACAAGCTGCGCGACATCGGCGTGACCCTGGTCCAGCGCGAACTGTTCGAGTCCAGCCTGCAAAGCGCCCACACGGTGCTGGAGTTGATGGGCCTGCCCTCATCGGAAGCTACCGTGATCACACAGCGCTTTCGCACCCACAACATCGCGCTGGCCGACCGCATGTACCCCCACCACAAGGACCGCGCCAAGTTCATCGCCGTGGCGCGAGAAGGCCGCAACCAGTTTGCGGAGCAGATGGCGCGGGAGCGGCAGGAGACAGCGGCGCTGGGCGGGGCGGGTGGCGCGTATCCGGGGTATGACGGGGCCGAGGCTATGGGGGGAAGCGATGAAGCCGCCAGCGCTCCGAATTTGGATAATGATAGGCTTTAGTGTGGTCCCTCAGAAATAATGGCGCTCCCACGCCAGAGGCCTCGCCACGAAGCCGCAGTTCACCGACACCAAGCGCACGGAGTTCAAGGCGCGGTTGCGCGTACAGAAGCCGGAGGACGAGGAGCTGTGGATGCGAATTGTGCTGGGCTGCGCGGACAGGGAGCTAGGCACAGTGATTGCCCAGTGCTTGCACACAACCTGCAAACCGTCTCCAGGTGGCGGCGGGCTATGGGCGGCGAGTGGGTTCATAAAATCGTAGACGAAGTCGCCAGAGCATCCCTGACAAGGTCAGGCGTTGGAGTGCGCGCCATACGCTTGCATCGTCCGCGACGGTGCAGCACATCTGGCATGTGTTTAGCCTGAAGCCGCATTTGCAGGAAAAGTTCCAGCTGTCCACTGATCTTCATTTCACGGACAAGGTGAGCCATGTAATTGGACTGTATATGGCACCGCTGGATCAGGCCTTGGTGCCGTGCGTAGACGAGAAGAGCCAGATTCAGGCCCTTGATCGCACCCAGTCGGCATCACCCCTGACCTTTGGCAAGCCGAGCACGCGCACGCGCATGCGCATGCGCGACCACAAGCGCCATCGCACGACTTCCTGTTTACAGCTCTGGATATGGTCACTGCAAAGTTATCGGGCAACTCAAGCGCCGAAGCTTGAAATTCATGCAGTTCCTCAAAGCCATTGATACACAAGTGCCGGGCGGTCAAAATATCCACCTCATCAGGGACAACTACGGTAAGCGCAAAACGCAGGCAGTGTGGACACGGTTAGCAGCCCATCCCGCTATCAAGTTCAATACAAGCCAATCTCCACGTCCTGGCTCAATCTGGTCGCTTTTTCATTCAGATCAGTGAGCAGTGGATCAAGCGCAGCGCCCATACCAACGTCGCTCAGCTGGCGCCAGAGCCATGCATCAATACATCGATTGTCACAACGAGGACCCTAAATCCTTTGTGCGGCACAAAAGCGCCGACACCAGCCTCACAGCAGGCGTTCCACAAGCAATTAAGCGGCGGGTGCCGGCTTGTCGGGTGGGTTGGGCGAGGCCGCAAGCGCCGCCAGGCAGCCATTCGATCAGGACTTGCCCTTGCGCTGCAGCCCTTCCAGCCCACTGAGGTCCACCTGCGACATATAGCCCTGCAGCTCCTTAATGCTGGCCTTGTCGCCCTCGATGCTGATCACCAGGCCGTTCTTCAGGATGGTCTTGAACTCGGCATGGCTGCCGTCCTTTTCATAGCGGGTGTGCAGTGTGCGGCCGCCTTCTTGCCAGGTCCTCTCGGTGCGGGTCTGGTCGTCTTTCTCGCCTTGCCCCATGCCCATGGCCATCGCCGCCATCTGGCCGAGGCCACCGATGTCCACGATTTCCAGGCGCACCTGCTTGTCGTCGCTGCCGTACTGCGCGCTGGCCTGGCTCGTGGGCAAGCCCAACGCGGCGCCGTCCTGCACTTCGAAACCGGTGCGGGCCAGGCCGGCCAGCTTTTCGGGCAGCGCCGCCTTGAGCGTCTGCGCCGCGATGGCCTGGCCCGCGCCCACACCACCCAACGCGCTGGCAGCCGCCGCGGCGGCCTGTCCGCTGGCCGCGGCGATGGCGGCGGGGTCCTGGCTTTTTTGCGCCTCGTCCATCTTGCGGGCGGCTTCTTCCATTCGCTTGCCCGCGGCCTCCAGTCCTGCGGTGTCGATGGACACTTTGCCGCCTGGGGTATTCATGGTGATGGCGGGGCCTGCGGCACCACCCATCAGCGAGCCAGTACGGGGCATGAAGATGGAGCTGACCGCGCCGATGACCACGCCCACCACAATCGCCGCCACGATCACCACCACGGTGTAGACCACCGATTTCTCCGGAAGGTTCTTCATCAGCACCGGCAGGCCGGTGTAGAGCAGGTAGATGGAATACAGCGCCGCCAGCAGGCCCAGCATGGCCAGCGCAGGCAGCAGGCTGAACACCCCACCCAGCAACGCGGCCGTGCTGGCATACACGGCTACCTTGAGCGCCTGGATGGGGTTCTTCTGTCCGCCGAAGGTAGGGGCCAGCGCATCGATGATCAGCCCCAGCACAAAGAGGCCCACGAGGCTCAGCACGTACGACACCACCATGTTCACGAGGCCCGCCACAAAAGGCACGCGGATGGTGACGCCGAAGCCGCCAAACCCAATCAGCGACATGCCGATGAACCCGCAGACGGCCGGGATGGCCGCCAGGATCATGGCGTAGCGGGTGAACAAGGTGGCGGCATCGGTGGCCTCCGACTCGATGGCAACCCACGTCTCCTTGGGTTGCAGAAGAATGCCCTTGGCGCGTTCGATCAGATTCATGGTGCCCTCCCGGCAGTGAAAAGGCCTGCAGGGGCTGCAGGCCAAAAATGGCGGACGATACGGGAAAAGGCGTGGATTGGGCGGCGGCCCCACGGCCCACGCAGCCGCAACTGTGGAATATGCCCGCTTTTGCACCCTGAAGCCATCGCTGAGCCGCCCGCGGCCGGCAGTGAGCGGGCACTCCGCGGTGCCGCGGTGACTGGGGCTCGGGCCTGCTCAGCCCGTGCGCCGCAGGCCGTCCACCGTGTCTTGCAAGTGCTGCGTCCAGGTGCGGCGGTCGCGCCCTTGCGCCACTTCGGCCTCACCGAAATGCACAACGGCTTCGATGGGCGCAGCGCTGAGCGTGCGCCAGATCGATCCGACCAAGGTCTCATCGCCGATGTAGCTCGGTGCAAAGCTCGTGGCCCCGGTGGCACTGTCGACAAAACGCAGACCCACCGGCTGCACAGGCGCCCGCGCAATCACGGCGGCCTGGATCAGGTTGGCATGGAACGGCAGCATCGCGCGGCCGTCGCCCGTGGTGCCTTCGGGGAACACCGCCAGCACCTCGCCGCGCTCCAGCGATTCCTGCATCGATCTGACCATGCGCAGCGCGTCACGGCGCGAACTGCGTTCGATGTAGAGCGTGCCCGCGGCCGTGGCCAGGGCGCCGATGATCGGCCAGCCCTGCACGTCCGACTTGGACACAAACCGGCAGTGGCGCGCCGCATGCATCACCGGAATGTCGAGCCATGAAATGTGGTTGGCCACCAGCATCACCGGCCCGCTGACGGGTGGCTCCCCCACGATGCGCAAACTGACGCCGGCACACGCCAGCATCTGCGTGGCCCAGGCCTGCACATGCGCGTGCTGCTGGTCCGCAGGCAGCGCCGGAAAACGCAGCGCCACGATCCACAGCCCCTTGGCGATGTGGCCCAGCATTCGCAGCAGGCGCCAGCAGGCGCGCAAGTGCCTCATTTCAATGCCCCATAGACAGGTCCGACACCGCTATCGCTCGCGCCGCATGCCGGCGCGCCCCAGGGCGAGTGCCACCGTGGAACCGGCTTTGCCGGGCCACGTGCGGCGTCCCCCTGGTGGGAAGCGGCGGAGCCGCTCAGGGGGGTCAGCGTCATGCGCACGCGGCCCGGCAGCTCGTAGCCGGAGAACGGCGTGTGCTTGCCCTGGCTGCGCAGCGCGTTGCCCTGCACGACCCAGGCGGCGCCGGGGTCCAGGATGCACAGGTCGCCCACGCCGCCCTCCACGATCTGGCCCACGCTGGCCTGCAGCGTTCCCAGGGCGGAGCCCAGCACGCGGGCGGGCTCGGAGGTGACCACGGCCAGCGCGCGCGCGAGCGGCACGCCGTTGTCCTGCGACCACTTGAGCGCCAGCGACAGCAGCAGCTCCAGGCCGGTGGCGCCGGGCTCGGCTTCGGCGAACGGCAGGGTCTTGGCGTCTTCGTCGACCGGGGTGTGGTCGGACACCAGCGCATCGATGGTGCCGTCCAGCAGGGCGGCGTTCAGTGCCTCGCGGTCGCGCTGCTGGCGCAGCGGCGGCGACAGGCGCGCGCGGCTGTCGAAGAAGCCGATGTCCGCGTCGGTGAGGTGCAGCGAGTTGATGCTGACGTCGGCCGTGACCTTGAGGCCGTCGGCCTTGGCGCGGCGCAGCAGCTCCACGCCGGCCGCGCTGCTGATGCGGCACAGGTGCACATGCGCGCCGGTGGTCTTGAGCAGTTCGAAGATGGTGTGCAGCGCGAT
>SDXZ01000246.1 GCA_004210805.1 Acidovorax sp. | reverse complement strand
ACGGTGACCTGGGAGCTGCTGCGCGAAGACGGCAGCGTGCTGAGCAGCTGGCGCAGCGCCGAAGGGGTAGGGCCTGAACAGCTCAGCGCGCATGGTCCGCCGACGCAGCGATGCTCAGCAGCCCGTCCGCGCCGCGCACGAGGGTGTACGACTCGCGCCAGCTGCTCAGCACGCTGCCGTCTTCGCGCAGCAGCTCCCAGGTCACCGTGGCCAGCGCGCCGCTGGGGCCGAGGGCCAGCACCTCCAGGTCGCGATAGCGGCAACTGCGGCAGCCCTCGTTGTGGTACTGCGTGACCACCTGCTGGAAGTAGCCGCCGGTCTCGCCTGCGCTTTCAAACCGCCGCCATGTCCCGTGGGCATCCACGGCCACATAGGGCACGCCGTAGCGCTCTGCGATGCGCGGGCCGTTGAAGGCGCTGAAGGCCGCCACAAAGTCGTCGAAGAAACGCTGCACTTCGGTGGGCAGGTCGGTGGCGGTAGATGTCATGGTGGTGGCGTGTAGTGGCGCGCTGGCCGATGGATACCGCTGTTATGCAGGCCCCACGGGCCCGATCTTGAACACCCCGCTCACCCGCGCGCAAGGCTCGCCGTCCGCAGTGACCAGGCCCTGCGCAAACACCAGCGAGCGTGTGATGCGCAGTGGCTCGGCTTCGCCCTGCACCCACATGCCCAACCGGGCGGGGGCTAGGTAGTCCACTTGCAGGCTGATCGTGGGCAGAAACCGGTCGGCCAGTTCTGTGGTCTTGCTATGCACCGACAGCGGCAGCAGCATGTCGCAAAACGTGGCCATCATGCCGCCGTGCAGATTGCCCATGGTGTTGACGTGGCGTTGCTCGACACGAAAGCCGAACTGCACAGTACTGCCGTCTCGCCGTACATACAAGGGCCCGTTGTTCTGGATGAACGGGCCGCCCATGGCCAGCACCACAAAGCCTTCGGGGGTGGCGGGCATGCTGTCTGGTGCTCGATTCGATGCGCCTGGCGCGGCCGCGGTCATCGCGCCGCCTCCTGTTCCACGTCGCTGTCAAAGCTGGCACCGTGCAGCGCACTGGTGGTGCCGCTGCCACCACTGGCGCTGTCGAGCCAGCCACCGTACACCGCCTGGAAGTCCGCCACGATCTGCGCCAGCGGCATGTCGTCGAAGGCGCCGCGCTGCTGCACGTACTCCATGTGGCGCTGGCCGGTCTTGTCGAACGGGTGGTAGATCGAATCGTTCTCGCCATCGAATTCGAGCGGCAGCAGGCCAAAGCGGTCGCACAGCTCGATGTTGAAAGCCGGCGTTGCCTTGCGCCACTGGCCGCCCAGCCAGATGTCGGTGTAGCCGTGCCAGATGAAGAGGTCGGTCTTCATGGTCTCGCGCATGCGCTCCGTGCTCAGATGGTTTTTCACATCCGCAAAGCCCAGACGCGCCGGAATGCCCGCTGCGCGGCATGCGGCGGTCAGCAGCGCGGCCTTGGGCACACACCAGCCGTAGCCGTTGGCCAGCACGCTGCTGGCCGTCATCCCTGCGGGCGAGAGGTCGATGCGGTACGGGTCGTAGCGAAAGCCGTCGCGCACGGCCAGGTACAGGGCGACGGCGCGTTCGCAGTCGGGTGCGCCGCGGGTGTGTTCAGCCGCGAAGGCCTGGACAGCGGGGGTGTCGCTGTCGATGAGCGCGGTGGCGCGCAAGTGTGCGGGCGTGGGGTGGTCCTGGGTCATGGTTGGAGGGCTCCTCGCGGCCAGTGTGCAGGCCCACGCAGTGCAGGACTGTCACGGTGGTGCCATGGGCAGTGTGCCGGATAGCGCGCGCCGGCCGCTGTCCATGGTGTTTGTGGGTCATACCCGCCAGGCCGGCAGCTCCCAGTTGCGCCACAGCGCCAGCCCGCGCAGCCCGGCCGTGAGCAGCACGCAGGCCACGAGCGGAGCCCAGTCGGGCGCCTGCAGCTGGCGCAGCGCCACGTCGGCCCAGCCGCCCGCGAAGGCGCACAGCGCGTAGGGGCGGTGGTCGCTGAAGGCCTGGGGCACTTCGTTGCAGAGCACGTCGCGCAGCACGCCGCCAAAGACGCCGGTGGTCACCCCCATCATCACGGCAATGATCGGCTCCATGCCAATGGCGGTGGCGATGTCCACGCCCACCGCCGCGAACAGGCCCAGGCCAATCGCGTCGGGCAGCAACATGGCGCGCTCGGTGGGTTGAAAGTGCCGCTGGCGCATGAACAGCATCGCACCCACACACAGGGCCAGGATGCCCCAGACAAAACCGGTGTGGCGAATCCAAAAGAAGGGCCGCTGGTCCAGCAGCAAATCGCGCAGCGTGCCGCCGCCAAAGGCTGACACGAAGGCCACGACACACACGCCCACGGCGTCGAGCCGCTTGCGTGCCGCGGCGATCACGCCCGAGAGTGCAAACGCGATGGTGGCGGCCACTTCCAGAAAGAAGCGCAGGGTGTGCACCCAGGGGGCGTCGAGCAACTGGTCCATGGGCGCGATTGTGCCGTGGGGCCGCGGGTGCGGGCACCGGCGCGCATGGCAGTGCTGCCTAGAGATAATGCTATTAAATACATAGCTAAAAGTGCTTATGCATCAAGCGCTGGGGGGCATTTTTGCCTAAAGTCTGCGCTTTGGCCCACCCGGCGGAGGTGGCCCGCGGCCCGTCAGGCCGCCCAGCTCCCTGCACGTACCAGCTCCCACGCCAGCGCCAGCACACATCCCGCCCCGCCCAGCGCGCCCAGCCGCTGCGCCCACGGCAGGCTGGCAGCGGGCCACTGGTTCATGGCCAGCACCAGCAGCCAGCCGAGCACCATCCACGACGCGGCCACCAGCGCCAGCCCGGCGGCCAGCCCGGTCGCGGCGGTGGCTGCCAAGCCTTGCAGCACCAGCGTGCCAACGGCCACAGGCCAAGCGCGCAGCGGTGCAGGTGGCACCTGGCCGGTGCTGCCGGCGCCGTGGCCCCAGGCGCGGGTGGGCACGGCGCGCGCCCAGCGGGTCAGTGCGATCAGCGAGGCCAGTGCGGCGCAGGCGGCGATGAGTTCGTTCATGCGGCCTCCGGCGGGTGGCGGTCAGCAGCCTGGACCTGCGCGGTGGGTGTGATGCGCTCCGTCTGCCGCGTGCGCAGCCTTCGCCGAGCGCGCAGCAGCAACGGGGCACCCGCGGCCAGCGCGCACAGGGCCGCGGCGACGGCCCACTGATCCAGCCCCGCCTTGGCTGCCAAGCCGCCGTAGGCCAGCGTTGCCAGCACCCACAGCAGCAGGGCGGTGCGCGGCGTCCAGTGGCGCACCGCGGCGGCTGGCAGCGCGACAAAAAAAGCCAGCAGCAGGCCCAGCATGCCCGACGAGCGCGCGGGCTCCGTCGCCACGATGTGGGCGAGCCGAAACGATTCCACCGCCAGTGCACCGGCCAGCCAAAACGGCAGGTGTGCAGGAATGCCGATGCGGCCCAAAACGCGCGCGGGCCAGCGGCGGCGTTGGGTGGTGGGGTGGTGCGTACTGGGATGGGCGGATCGACCCGGCGCGGCCGCAGCCGGGTGGCGCACCGCCTTGCGCCGCGGCACCTGCACGCGCTGCGGCCCGATAAAGGCCGCAAGGCCCACGCAGGCAGCGCCCACCACCGCGAGGCTCACCAGCATGCCGGACGCCAGCGCGCTGCCCAGCACCAGGCCCACCGCACCGGCCAGCGCCAGCAGCACGCCCGCGCCACCCAGCGCCACGCGCCGCAGCGCCAGCGTGCGCAGCGCCCACGCCGCCAGCGCCGACAGCAGCAGCCAGGTGCCGATGAGCATCCACACGGCCCACACCGGCCGCTGCGCCAGCGAAGGCAAGCCGGGCGGACCCCACAGGTGCACCAACACGGCCAAGATTAGCGCCGCGGGCGTGGTGGCGTGCAGGGCCAGAAAAAAGCGTTGCATGGGTTGATGGGGGCGGCAGAAGTCGACGATGAATAACGGTGGGTAGGGGCGGATAAGCGCGTGCAGTTGATGGGGCCTCAACCCGCCGCCGCCATGCCCCCGGCCGACGCCTGCGCCGCCTCGGCATCGCGCCGCCGCTGCTGGCGCGCATCGAGCCAGATCAGCGTGCCCGAGATCGACAAAAACGCCGGCGTCATGCCCAAAAAGAAATACAGCCACTTGAGCGCCAGCCCGCCAAAGTCTCCAAAGTGCAGCGGCTCCATGAGGCCATTGACCAGCGACCAGAAGCCGGCAGTGCGCGGGTCGTGCACCTTCCTGGGCACGCCGGTGGCGGCGTTGATGTCCACCCGCGCGGTGCTGGCCAGGTGGCCGCCCAGATTGCCGGTGAAGCTGGCCTCGGCGGTGTCGGTGCCCCAGCGGCGCATCGACACGTAGCGCGCCTGCAGCCCCGGCACGGCCTGCTGCGCGGTGGCGTGCAGGGCATCGAGCGACTGCATGCGCACGGGCTCTGCGCCATCGCCCGGGGCCTTGCGCGCAGGCTTGGGGGCTTTGGTGGCATCGGCGCTACTGCTGGCCGTGGTGACGTATTTGTAGCCCTGCTCGAACAGCGGCGCCAGGCCCATCCACGCACCGGTCGTGGCGATCAGGATGTGAAAGAACAAACCCCAGATGCCCGCGGACTTGTGCAGGTCAGACATCACCACGCGAAAGCTGCGGCCCCAGCGCTGGGTGAACAGCTCGGCCAGGATCTTGCGGTGGATGACGATGCCCGTGACGATGAGCACCAGCATCGCCGCGCCCAGAAATCCCACGATCCACCGCGGCCCGAAAAACAAGAACACATGCAGCATGCGCAGGTACTGGCCCAGCTGGCTGTCCACCGGGCCTACCACTGCGCCGGTGTCCGAGCGCAAGGCCACCTTGGTGCGCGTGCTGGCCGGCGCGCCGCGCTCACGCACGAAGGCGAAGTAGCTCGGGTTGACCGCATCGGGCAGCGCGATGGTCTCCACCGTGGCGCCGGGGTAGCGGGTGTGCAGCTGGGTCAGCACCGCGTCGAGTGGCGCTGGCGTGGCAGAGCGCGGCAGTTGGGCCAGCGACGGGTTGGCCCACAGGTCGATCTCGTTCTTGAAGACCACCACCGCGCCCGAAAAGCACACGATGAACATGAGCAGCCCCGTGACGATGCCCGCCCAGGAGTGCAGGACAAAAAGTCGGTTCAGGGTGCGCTGGCTGGTCATGGTCGTCGGCTCGCGGTGGCGGGGTTTTGGCGCTGCGGTCAGAAGAAGTACGTCACGCCCAGGCTGAAGCTGCGCGGCAACGCGGGCGACACCACGTTGGCGTTGATCGCGCCGTCGTAGTACGCCTTGTTGAACACGTTCTTCACGCCCGCCGTCACGCGGTAGCTGTCGCCCGCGTAGCTGATGGACGCATCGGCCACCACATACGACGGCAGCGTGAAGGGGTACGAGCCGATCTGCTCGCTGACGTAGCGCCCACCCATGCCCAGCGTGATGCGCTGGTACTGCGGCAGCTTGTAGGTGGCCCAGGCGGTGAGCGTGTGGCGTGGCGTGAGGTTCAGCGGCAGGCCCACGATGGCGGCGTTGTTGTC
>SDXZ01000245.1 GCA_004210805.1 Acidovorax sp. | reverse complement strand
GCGTATTTGTCTCGACTTCGTGAGGCACACCTGAATGCTATCGCTTTCATCAATCCACCCATTTTCAAGGAACCGCCAAACTTGCCAGAAGAGCTCAAGCGAGGACGAGTAGCGCTCAGTAGCCATTATTACGATGGCTTGACGATGCTCGGGAAACGTAAGTCTTCAGCTCAGCAGGTCGCGGCCTACGAGCTAATATCTTAGGTCGACACCTCTTCAATGCCGTACGTGTGACGAGGAAATAGTGCACGGTGAAGCCAGAACTGACGCACAGGATGCTGTTGGGATCCAGCGAGGTCTACGAAAGATCATCGCAGCGATCAAGGTCGGAGAAGGAAACATCAAAAAGAGCATGCGCGATCAGCTCGCCGAGCTCAAGAGTGACGCCGACAAGCACAAAAGTATAGCAGGTGGTGACTCGTCAAACAGATATCCTAGTAAGCTTCCATGCTCGCTCGTTCCAGGCCCAAGCTGACTCATGTAGCGATCATTGGCGAGATGGGGACACCCTGGGACCTCAAAGAGAGCCCCGGCTTGTTAGGGATGGCAAAGGGGAAACTGCATCGGTCAGACTACGCCGAGCCCAGCAAGGTCAGTCCGTCTGTGTGGCAAGACATCCAACAGAACTGACATCTCCAGGCCATGGATCAGCTCCTGGGTGGGGATGGATGGATTCGATAACGCAGCCCTTGGAAAACACGGCCAATCGCCGCAGCCACGGCCGGGATCGGCACACGAACCCACCAGCGCACGGCAGCGCCGGGAACTCTTGCAGCGCTTCGCGGCGCAGTTGCACAGCCAGCCGCTCGGCGGTTTGGTGCAGCCGCCGGCGTTCGTCGGGCGTCAGGTCGTTTGGCATTGCGAGGTCCTTTCCGGTCGGTTCTTCAAGGGGTGAAGCGACTTTAGGGACGGTGCGCAATCCCGGAAACGGCGCGCGGGGCAACAGCGTTTTGCACTGGCTGCAAAGCCACGCCAACACGCCCCATGCCGGGCTGGGTGCGCGGCTGCCCCCGTTACCATTGCCCGATGCGCGACCTCCGCTTTGAAGACATGCACCTGTTCGCCCGCGTGGCCGAGCTGGGCTCGCTGTCGGCAGTGGCGCGCGAACGCAATGTGCCGGTGAGCCAGATCTCGCGCACGCTGGCGCGCATCGAGCAGGCCAGTGGCGCGCGCCTGGTGCACCGCACCACCCACGGGCTCACTCCCACCGCCGAGGGACTCACCTTCTTGGAATATTGCCGGCGCATCACCGGCACGCTGGAAGAACTGGAAGGCGAGTTCGCCAGCCAGAGCGGCCAGCCCAGCGGCTGGGTGCGCGTAGCGGCCAGCTCGGTGGTGGCCGAACACCTGCTGATCCCCAGCTTCGAGAGCCTGCAGCAGGCGCACCCGCAACTGCGCGTGGAACTGGTGGTGGACGACCGCATGGCTGACATGGTGCAGGGCGGCATCGACATCGCGATCCGCACCGGCGCGCCGCCCACCGACACCGTGGTGGCCCGCCCGCTGGGCACGCTGGCGCGCCGCTTGTACGCTGCGCCCAGCTACCTGCAGGCGCGCGGCACACCGCAGCAGCTTGACGACTTGCACCCGCACCACCTCATCACCAACAGCGCCGTGGCCCAGCTCAACCGCTGGCCCTTCGTGGTGGATGGCGAAGCGCGCGTGGTGGTGGCCGAGGGGCGCTGGCGCTCGGGCAGCACCGGCATCACCGCGCGCATGGCGCTGCAGGGCCTGGGCATCGCGCGGCTGGCCACGCTGGTGGCCGAGCCGCTGGTGCGCCAGGGCCTCCTCACGCCGGTGCTGCCGAAATGGGTGGACCCGCAGCCCCACCCCATCCACGCCATCACGCTCACCCGCCGCCACCGGCTGCCCAAGATCCAGGCCTGCATCGACCACTGGGCGCAGTGGTTTGCGCTGCAGGAAGACCGTTCGTGAAGCCCCTTTCTCCTCTCTTCGCCATGCCCTTCGTTGCCAAGCCCCGCCATGGGTGAATTCGATCTGATCGCCCGCTACTTCACGCGGCCCGTACGCCCCGATGGCACGGCCGTGCTGGGCGTGGGCGACGACTGCGCGCTGCTGGCGCCTGCGCCCGGCATGCAGCTGGCCATCTCCAGCGACATGCTGGTAGAAGGCCGCCACTTTTTTGCCGACGTCGACCCCGAGGCGCTGGGCCACAAGGCGCTGGCCGTCAACCTGTCGGACTTGGCCGCCTGCGGCGCACGGCCGCTGGCCTTCACGCTGGCGTTGTCGCTGCCGCGCGTGGACGAACGCTGGCTGGCCGGCTTCTCACGCGGGATGTGGCAACTGGCCGATGCGCACGGCTGCCAGCTGGTGGGCGGCGACACCACGCAGGGCCCGCTCAATATCTGCATCACCGTGTTGGGCGAAGTGCCGCCGGGCCAGGCGCTGCTGCGCAGCGGCGCGCGGGCTGGCGACGACATCTATGTGAGCGGCACCCTGGGCGATGCGCGGCTGGCGCTGGAAGCCTTGCTCGGCCACCTCACGCTGCCCGCGGAGGTGCTGGCGCGCACCCGCCAGCGGCTGGAGCGCCCCACGCCCCGCGTTGCCCTGGGCCAGGCCTTGCGCGGCATTGCCAGCAGCGCCATGGACCTGAGCGACGGCCTGCTGGGCGACCTCTCGCATATCCTGAAGGCCTCGGGCGTGGGCGCATGCATCGACACTGCCATTACTAGCAAATTGATAGCAGAAAATGCTTACCAATCAAGCGCTAGAGGCCATTTAGACCTTGAAATCATCCGGCGCTGCACCCTGTCAGGGGGCGACGACTACGAGCTGGCCTTCACCGCCCCGCCCGCCCGCCGGGGCGCCGTGGCGGCCGCGGCCGACGCCAGCGGCACGCCGGTCACACGCATCGGCACGGTGCAGGCCGAGCCGGGCCTGCGGCTGGTGGACGGCGCGGGGCAACCGGTGGTCCACCGCTATGCGTCGTTCGACCACTTTCAGTAGAACTCCGGCTGCTACCGCCGGGGCCGGCAACAAAAATATTTCGCAGCGCATGAATCCTTTGGCGAATCCGCGGGCTCTTGGTGGGTGAGGCGCAGTCTGAAGCTGTTCTGACCGCGCTTCATTCCCCTACCACCCCCTTCGATTCCAAGGACCTTTTCATCATGCTGTACCGCAAGAACATCACCCGCCCCGAAGTCCTGCTGCGCGTTGCCGGGGGCGTGGCCCTCATCGCTGCCGGCCTGTGGTGGCAAGGCGCATCGCCCCTGGGCCTGGCACTGGCCGCCTCGGGCGTGGGCAGCGTGCTCAGCGGCATGTTTGGCTACTGCCCCGCCTGCGCCATGGTCGGCCGCAAGCCGGTGGAATGAACCATGGGCTCCGCTGCCACACGCCCCACACTCGCCCAGCTCCTGCCCGCCGCCCGCGATGGCGACGCGCAGGCCATGGAGCAATTGCTGGCCCTGGCGCGCCCCGACATCCGCCGCTATGCGCTGCGCCACTGCGCGGCCACCACGGCCACCGACGATGTGGTGCAAGAGGCGCTCATCATCGTGTACCGCCGCGTGGGCGCGCTGCGTGAGGTGGCAGCCTTCGGCGGCTGGGTGGTGCGCATCGTGCAGCGGCTGTGCATGCGCCCCGTGTTGGGCTGGCTCAAGAGCGAGCCCCTGGCGCAGGTCGAGGACAACCTCGCCTGGTCACACAAGCCCGACCACGAGTTGCGCCACGACCTGGCCCTGGCCATCGACTCGCTGCCGCCGATCTACCGCGACGCGCTCTTGATGCGCGACTTCGAGGAGCTCACCATCGAGGAAATGAGCGAGCGCCTGGGCACCACGCGCGAAGCCGCCAAAAGCCGCCTGCACCGGGCGCGCAGCTTGGTGCGCGAATACCTGGTGCGCTGAGCCCCGCGGCGGCACATCGCTGCGCAGATGGGTAGCCGCAGGGCTGCAGCGCCGCGCTGGCCCCGTCTTGGCTACCGGACGCCATGCGCCCCGTAGCCTCGCTCATTGCGCAATGATGGTCAGCAGCTCCTCGCGCGTGGTCGGGTCGGCCATGTACTTGTTGTAGAGCGGCGCCATGCGCCGCACAAAGGGCGACACGTCCTTCACACGCACGAACTGCGAGCCCTGCTTGGCGGTGGTCTCCAGCGCCTGGGCCACGCGTTTGTTCCACAGCTCGCGCATCAGCAGCGCGGACTGCGCCCCGGCGTCGGCAAAGGCCTTGCGGTCCGCCGCCGAGAGCTTGGCCCACAGCGCGGTGGACACCACCAGCGCCTCGGGCGAGATCACGTGGTTGGTCACATACACGTTCTTGGCCAGCTTGTAGTGGCCGGTGGATTCGTACGACGGCATGTTGTTCTCGGCGCAGTCGATGGCGCCTTTTTCGAAGCCGCCCATGACCTCCTTGAAGGGCATTGCCACCGGCTTGGCATCGAGCAGCTTGATCATCTCCATGAAGACCTCGGACTGCTGCACGCGGATGGACGCTCCCGCCAAGTCGCGAATATTCGTCAACGTGCGGTTTGCGCAATAAAACGAACGCCCGCCGCCGTCATACCAGCCCAGCACCACAAAACCGGCCGACTGCAGGTTGGCCGCAAAACGCTGTCCCAAAGCACCATCGAGGTGGCGGAACATGTGGGCCGAGTCGGTGAACAGGAACGGCAGGTTGAGCACCTTGATGCCCGGCACCGCATCGGACAGCGGGCCCGAGCTGAACTCTGCAATGTCGATCTCGCCGCTCTTCAGCATCTGCACCGCCTTCGGTTGATCGCCCAGCGTGGCGTTGGAGAACACCTCGATCTGATAGCGCCCCTGCGTGGCCTTGCCCACCTGCTGCGCGAAGCTTTTCATGGCCTCGGTGACGGGGTACCCGTCGGGGTGGATGTTCCATGCGCGCAGCTTGGTCTGCCCCCACGCGGTACCCGCGCACAGCAACGCAGCCGCCACCCAACATCCGGCCTTCAATCCCTTGAGCATGTCTGTCCCCTCGTTCCTGTTGTTGTGAGCAAAATTGTTAACGTCATCATCTGACGTCATACAAATAATCACAAATTTTTCGATGCCACGAGAGGTCCATCGGCACGCTTTGCCGCGCCACAAAAAGGCGCAAGCAAAAAACCTCATTGGCCCCATGAAACCAAGACTCCATGCGGATTTCAAGCCTTTCTACCTTCCGGAGCCGACCCCTCTCGCGCCCGATTTTGCAGGGGCAAGGGGTGGTCACCGATTGGGGTTAACGCCAATCATGGGATGAAAACGGACGCCCAAAATCCGCGCCAAGTTGTACGACGTCATCTGTCATTACGGCGCACAACCCGGCCCCGGCCGCCTGCAGGGCAGCAGGCGCGCTCGCCTCGGCCCCTTTCCAGAACTGCCATCCAACGAGGAGACATTCCATGCTGACCATGAAGCGCAGAGACTTCACCCTGAGTGCCCTGGCCCCCCTGCTGCTGAGCGCGTGCGGCGGCGGCAGGGGGGCCAGGGCACTCAGGGTGAAGTCTCTGCGCTTCATGGTCAGCATGGAATGTC
>SDXZ01000397.1 GCA_004210805.1 Acidovorax sp. | reverse complement strand
ATCAAGGATAGGACCATGGAGGAAGGGGAGGAGGCTTGGCTCACACAGGTGCCAACCAACCGGATTGTGGGAGTGCCCGATCTTATCGGCGCCTGCATCTCACCAATCGCTGAAGGACTCCTGGCGCGCCACCAGGGGCCATCGCGCCAGCACATCGTGCTGGGAGAGCCCATACAGACTGTCCACCAACATGAATTCAGACACCCGCCAGGCGAGCGGCTCGATGTCGCGCGGATCAAAAGGCTCGTGTCGATAGTCCAGCGTCACGTGGGGACTGAATCTGCGGCGAATCTGGCGCTCATCAAAGCCCACGCGCCTCATCGCCTGCGCCAGGTCGCGTTCAAAACCGCGAATTCCGCGCAGGCCTGCGTTTCGTCCTGTCAAATGCGCCATGCTTTGGCCGCTGGGGCCGGTGGTGGACTGCACGATATCCAACTCGATATCGAAAGGCTCTGCGGCCAGGGTGCAGGCTGCGGCCATGGCAAGTTCAATCTGGCGCCCTGGAACTCCATCCAGAAAGCGCCCCAGCTTCTCCACCGTGATATGCAGGCCGTCCTTGCGCATTTGCGCGCCACGCTTGGGGCATGGTGGCAAGCCGAGGCTGCGAAGGAGCCCAAACGCGCGGTCTGCGGCCTGGGGTGGAAGGCGGACGAAAAAGTACAGATCGTGGGGCTGTGACATGGCAGGCAGACATCGGCATGTTCGGCCTGATATTTTGCATGAAGCTGTATAAAAATACAGCCCCACCACCAGCCCTGCAATCAGCCCAGCGGTCTGCCCCGTCGACTTCGCTCACTCCCACTCGATCGTCGCTGGCGGCTTGCTGCTCACGTCGTAGGTCACGCGGTTGATGCCGCGCACTTCGTTGATGATCCGGCCTGACACCTTCTTGAGCAGGGCGTAAGGCAGCTCGGCCCAGTCGGCGGTCATGAAGTCGCTGGTCTGCACCGCGCGCAGGGCGACCACGTAATCGTAGGTGCGGCCATCGCCCATCACGCCCACGCTCTTGACGGGCAGGAAGACGGTGAAGGCCTGGCTGGTGAGGTCGTACCAGGTCTTGCCGGTGGCTTCGTCGATGTGGTTGCGCAGCTCTTCGATGAAGATCGCGTCGGCGCGGCGCAGCAGGTCGGC
>SDXZ01000244.1 GCA_004210805.1 Acidovorax sp. | reverse complement strand
GTGCCCCAGTGGTACAAGGCCAAGAGCGGCGTGCGCACCAAGGCGCAGTCCGGCGCGGCCCGCGTGGCGCGCTACCGTCCCCAGAAATTTCACTGACCTTCTTCACTGACCTCCACCGACGTCGATGCGCCAGCAGCCGGCGCCATTGCGCGCTGTAGGGGTGGGCCCCACGCCCTGAAAATCCAATATGTCCGAAACCCCTTCCAAAGAAGACGAGCTGGCCGGTACCGAGCAGCCCTTCGTGCAGCACCTGATGGAGCTGCGCGACCGGCTGGTCAAGGCGCTCATTGCGATTGCCATCGCGGCGGCAATCCTGTTCTTCTTTCCTGGCCCTGGCGCGCTGTACGACTTCCTGGCGGCGCCGCTGGTGGCGCACCTGCCCAAGGGGGCGACGCTGATCGCCACCTCGGTGATCTCGCCGTTCATGGTGCCGCTCAAGATTTTGTTGATGTCGGCGTTTTTGCTGGCGCTGCCTTTTGTGCTGTGGCAGGTGTGGGCCTTTGTGGCGCCGGGCCTGTATTCGCACGAGAAGAAGCTGGTGCTGCCGCTGGTGGTCTCGAGCACGCTGCTGTTCTTCATTGGCGTGGCGTTTTGCTACTACCTCGTCTTCGGCCAGGTGTTTGCGTTCATCCAGAGCTTTGCCCCCAAGAGCATCACGGCCGCGCCTGACATCGAGGCGTACCTGAGCTTCGTGCTGTCAATGTTCCTCGCGTTCGGTCTGTCCTTTGAGGTGCCGATTGCCGTCGTGGTGCTGGCCCGCATGGGGATTGTCAGCGTGCAGAAGCTGCGCGAGTTCCGCGGCTATTTCATCGTGATCGCGTTTGTGATCGCCGCCGTGGTCACGCCGCCCGACGTGGTCTCGCAGCTGTCGCTGGCCATACCGATGTGCCTGTTGTACGAAGTGGGCATCTGGGCGGCACAGATCTTCATCAAGCACACCAAGGCGCCGGAAGAGCCTGAGGAACCTGCGTCGGCATCCTGATCGCAGCGCGCCCCGCGGCTGGTGAGCTGGGGAGTGGTCGATCGGTCGTCTGTGTGCTACTGCAGCTTCGCCTAGCCGTGCTCCGGCTTAGGTGCACCAGAAATTCAAACAAAAATAGCTGCCAGCGCTTGATGCATAAGCGCTGGCAGCTATTTTTTTGATAGCAGTGAGTGGATGGGCGCCTGCTCCCCCACTGGGGAAAGCCAGCCTGCAACAACCGGGTGCACGCCAAGCCAGCGCCCTCTTGGCAGGGGCTCCGCGCCGCCCCCTGCAACGCCTCCTTAGGGGGCCTGCAGCGGGCCAGGGGCAAGTCACCGACGCTTGGGGCGCGGGCGCACACCCGGGGTGATGTTCAACTCCACCATCTTGTCCGCCCGCTGCACGTTGAAGGGCGCCGCCGTGCCGGGCTTGAGCCCCGCCACCGCCGTCAGCAGTTCGGACACATTGCCCACGTTTTTGCCTTCCACGCGCACGATCACGTCGCCAGGCCGCATGCCGGCCAGGGCGGCGGGGCCGTCCTGCAGCACGCCGGTGATGATCACGCCCTCGGTGGCCTTCACGCCGAAGGTCTCGGCCAGTTCGGGCGACAGCTCATTGGGCTCCACACCGATCCAGCCGCGTGTGACCTGGCCGTCCTTCACGATGCCGTCGAGCACCAGCCGCGCGGTGGACACGGGAATGGCGAAACCAATGCCCATGCTGCCGCCCGAGCGCGAGTAGATCGCGGTGTTGATGCCCATCAGGTTGCCGTTCACGTCCACCAGTGCGCCGCCCGAATTGCCCGGGTTGATGGCCGCGTCGGTCTGAATGAAGTTCTCGAAGGTGTTGATGCCGAGCTGCGTGCGGCCCAGCGCACTCACGATGCCGCTCGTCACCGTCTGGCCCACGCCAAACGGGTTGCCGATGGCCAGCACCTGGTCGCCCACGGCGAGCCCGTCGGAATTGCCCAGCACGATGATGGGCAGCTTGTCGAGCTCGATCTTGAGGATGGCCAGGTCGGTGTCGGGGTCGGTGCCGATCACGCTGGCGCGGGCGCGGCGGCTGTCGGTGAGCGTGACCTCGATCTCGTCAGCGCCCTCGACCACGTGGTTGTTGGTGAGGATGTAGCCGTCGGGGCTCACGATCACGCCGCTGCCCAGCCCGGCCTGCGCCTGGGCACCCTGGTCGCCAAAGAAGAACTGGAACCATGGGTCGTTGCTGCGCGGGTGGCGCACGGCCTTGCTGGTGTTGATGCTGACAACGGCGGGTGCAGCCTTGCGCGCGGCAGCGCTGAAGCTGCCCGCAGCCGGCTGCGGCACGGGCGCGTTGGGTGCCTCCAGCAGCGAGATGCCCGCACCGGAGCGGGTGGTACCGCGGCCCAGCCAGTCGGGCTGGAGCGTGGCGACGACGAAGTAGGCAGCAACAAACACGGTTACGGCCTGCGAAAAGAGCAGCCAGATGCGCTTCATGGGGTCCTGTCGAATGGTCGGGAAATCGAAGAAGCCGGGACGGAGTCCGGAGTGGGGGCCGCAGCTTCTTGCAGCGTGCATTGTCCCCCAAGGCCTGATCCGGGGATGGCCTGCATAACCCTCGCGAGGCGGTGATAGTGCGGATCGGGGGGGCTACAAGGCGTCTTTTGCAGCCAATAGCCGGGCTATTTGCAAGAAAAGCAACGCAGTAGACCGCCCGAGGCCGCGCTATCAGAGACCGCAGGGAGTTGTGCAGGCCATCCCAACGGGCACGGGCGGCGCGCGACAATAGGCGCATGAGCATTTCCCGCACCGCGCTTTTGCAGGCCTTTGACAGCCTGCTGCAACCCGACCGCTTCAAGGACTACGGGCCCAACGGGCTGCAGGTCGAAGGCAAGCCAGAGATTGAGCGCATCGTGAGTGGCGTGACCGCCAGCCGCGCACTGATCGAGGCCGCCATCGCCGCGCGGGCCGACGCGATCTTTGTGCACCACGGCCTGTTCTGGCGCGGGCAGGACGGCCGCGTGACGGGCTGGATGAAGCAGCGCCTGCAGCTGCTGCTGGCGCACGACATCAACCTGTTTGCCTACCACCTGCCGCTTGATGCCCATGCCGAGCTGGGCAACAACGCGCAGCTGGGCCGCGTGCTGGGTTTTGTTGCCGACGCCCGTTTTGGCGAGCAGGACCTGGGCTTTGCTGCGCCCGCGGCTTTTGCCAATGGCCAGGCGTTGGCGGACCACGTGGGCGGGTTGCTGGGCCGCGCCGTGACCCTGGTGCAACCGGAGGAAGGCGGCGCGTCGCGGCCGATTCGCCGCGTGGCTTGGTGCACCGGCGGGGCGCAGGGCTATTTCGAATCGGCCATTGCCGCTGGGGCCGATGCGTTCATCACGGGCGAGATTTCAGAGCCGCAGGCGCACCTCGCGCGGGAGATGGGCGTGAGTTTTATCGCCGCGGGGCACCATGCCACCGAGCGCTACGGCGCACCGGCCGTGGCGGCGCACGTGGCGGGGCAGTTGCGCCTGGAGCATGTGTTCATCGAAATCCCCAATCCGGCCTGACCGCAAACTGCCTTGCATTGTGTTGCTATTAAATTTATAGCTTATGGCGCTTTATCTACCAGCGCTAAGCACTGATTTCCCATTAATTTCACCCCAAGCGCCCATGAAAACATTGGCCATTACCCAAGGTGACCCCGCAGGCGTCGGCCCCGAGATCGTGGCCAAGGCATTTCGCGATGCGCCGGAGGATTTGCGGGGCTGCTTTGTGGTGGGCGACATCGCCACGTTGCGCCGCGCTGCACAGGCTGTCGCGCGCCCGGGCGTGCCATCGGTGCCGGTGGCGCTGATCGGCGCACCGGCAGAGGCTTTGGCAGTGCCCGACCGCTGCATCCCTGTCCTGGCTTTGCCGGGCATCCCGGGCCCGCAGCCCTGGGGACAGGTCAGCGCCGCCGCAGGGCGCGCGGCCGCAGACTGCGTGGCCTGGGCCGCGCGCGCGGCGCTGAGGGGCGAGGTGGCGGGGCTGGTGACGGCGCCGCTGCACAAGGAGGCTTTGTCTGCGGCGGGCGTCGCCTTTCCTGGCCATACCGAGCTGCTGCAGGCCGAGGCCGCCCAGCACCAGGGCGTGGCGCTGTCGGCGATGCCCGTGCGCATGATGCTGGCCAGCGACGAGCTGCGCACGGTGCTGGTCAGCATCCACATGTCGCTGCGCGACGCCATAGCGGCCGTCACGCACGAGAACGTTTTGCAGACGCTGCAGATCACGCACGCCGCGCTGACCCGCAGCCTGGGCCGCGCCCCGCGCATGGCGGTGGCAGGACTCAACCCCCATGCGGGGGAGGGCGGGTTGTTCGGCCGTGAAGAGATCGAGGTCATCGCCCCGGCGGTCGCGGCAGCCCGCGCTGAGGGTCTCGATGCACAGGGTCCGTTCGCGCCCGACACGGTCTTCATGCGCGCCCGCCATACGCCCGAGCGGCCGGGCGAGTTCGACGTGGTGATCGCGATGTACCACGACCAGGGCCTGATCCCCGTGAAGTACCTGGGCGTGGACAAGGGCGTGAACGTGACGCTGGGTCTGCCCCTGGTGCGCACCAGCCCGGACCACGGCACCGCGTTCGATATCGCAGGGCAGGGCGTGGCCGACGCGGCCAGCCTCATCGAAGCGGTGCGCGTGGCGCGGGCCTTGTGTGGGTGAATAGGCGCTGACGCTTATCCGTAAAGCGACATCAGCTACAAATAAAGTAGCAATTGGGGGCGAACGGCCCCCACCGGGCGCGTTCTACCAAACTGGCGCGCCGCAAGCCAGTGCCACCGTGGAACCGGCTTTGCCAGGCCACCGCAGGCGTCCCCCTGCGGGGCTGAGGCCTGCGGCTCCAAGCCTGCCAGCGCAGGGTGGACGGGCCGAAGAGGCCGCGCCTGCGGCGCGCACCACCGAGGCGCGTTGCGCCCCAGGGGCTTACTTCTTCAAGCTATCCCTGATTTCGCGCAGCAGCACGATGTCCTCAGGCGTCGCGGCCGGCGCCGCAGCCGCGGCCGGGGTGTCGCGCTTGAGCCGGTTGATCTGCTTGATCATCATGAAGATGATGAACGCGAGGATGATGAAATTGACGGCAACGGTCAGGAAGTTGCCGTAGGCCAGCACCGGCACGCCGGCTTTCTTGAGCGCGTCCAGCGTCATCGCCGTGCCCGGCGGGACGGTGCCCAGCACCACAAAAAGATTGGAAAAATCCAGTTTGCCGAACACCAGGCCGACGACCGGCATGATGAGGTCGGACACCACGGAATCCACGATCTTGCTGAACGCGGCGCCGATGATCACCCCTACGGCCAGGTCGATCACATTGCCTTTGACGGCGAACTCTCTGAACTCCTGCATCATTCCCATGGGATCTCCTTGGCTGCCTGGACGGCGATGGGGGAGTATGGCGCAGCACAAGGCTGTGTCAAGGCTGGGGGAGGGGGTTTGAAATAACCATTTTCACTCCGCTACAATTCGCGGTTGACCCCAATGTAGCGATGATCAATCGAGGATCCCCATGAGTGACACTCCAATCGACTCCAGCAAGCGGACGTGGATCAT
>SDXZ01000243.1 GCA_004210805.1 Acidovorax sp. | reverse complement strand
GGGCTGCAGATCAGCCAGTCAGTCTTGGGCCCGTCGTCCGCACCGCAAACCATTTGCAGCACTTCCCGCTGGGCAGAAACTTCACGTAGGAAACGCGAAGCCCTCGATTATTGCAAAGGAAATTAGCGCCGTCAAGCGGTTCATCACGCGGGGGCGTGCAAATACTGCTGCGCAAGCGCCACAAAGGCTTCGAGCCCCGCGTCTGTGCCCAGTTCTTCCTCCAGGATCTGCGCCACAGCGGGCGCCAGCTCGATGGCGCGGCGTGCATCCAGGAACAGGAGCCGCGACCGGCGGGCCAGCACGTCTTCCACTGTCCGCGCGTATTCGAACCGCGCCGCAAAGCGCACCATGGCGGCGCTCAGGCCGTCGCCCAGGTCCACGTCGGCGCCCGGGAGTCCTTGTACGGCCGCCGCATCACTCCCATACGAGTGCAGCCCCTGCGCGTCGCTGATGCGGTGGCGGACGGCCTCTTTCGGCGTCCCCACCAGCGGCAGCCGGTTGGTCACACCCGCCGGCTTCTCGGCCAACAGCCCGGCAGTGAAGCATTTTTGCAACACATCCTCGGCCATAGCACGGTAAGTCGTCCATTTGCCTCCCGTCACAGTCACCAGACCGGTGCGGCTGGTGAGCACGGTGTGCTCGCGGCTCAAGCTTTTGGTGTTGTCGCCGTCATCGTCCTGGGGCTTCACCAGGGGGCGCAGCCCCACCCAGACGCTCCGGATGTCTTCAAGCTTGGGCGCCCGGGTCAGGTACCGGGCGGATTCTTCCAGGATGAAGCGCACTTCCTCGCGGAAGGGCTCCGGCTCGCGGACGATGTCTTGCCGGGGGCTGTCGGTAGTACCGAGGATCAGCTTGCCAAGCCATGGCACGGCAAACAGCACACGCCCATCGGCCGTCTTGGGCACCATCAAGGCATGGTCGGACGGGAGGAATTCGCGGTCCACCACGATGTGCACACCCTGGCTGGGCGCCACGATGGGCTTGACCGGGCGACCGATGGCGTCGCCGTCCATCTGGCGCAGGGCGTCTACCCACACGCCTGTGGCATTGACCACAGCGCGGGCCCGCACCGTGAACTGCTGGCCCGACTCCGTGTCTTCGCAGACAAAGCCGGCTACCTTGCCCTCTTCGTGGATCAATGCCCGGGCCGGGCAGTAATTGACCACCAGGGCGCCCAAGCTGGCCGCCGTGCGCGCCAGCGCCAGGGCCAGCCGTGCATCGTCAAACTGGCCGTCCCAGTACTTCACTCCGCCCTTGAGGCCTTCGGTACGCGCCGTGGGCAGGCATGCCAGGGTGCGGTCCCGGCCGAGAAATTCGGTGGCACCCAAACCGGCCTTGCCGGCGAGTGCGTCATACATCTTGAGCCCGATGCCATAGAACGGCGTCTCCCAGAACCGGTACGACGGCATCACAAAAGGCAGCGGCTGCGCCAGATGGGGCGCGTTGTTCAGGAGGGTCGTGCGCTCATGCAGCGCCTCGCGCACCAGCGCGATGTTGCCCTGCGCCAGATAGCGGACGCCTCCGTGCACCAGCTTCGTGGCGCGCGAAGAGGTCCCCTTGGCAAAGTCGTGCGAGTCCACCAGCACCACGCTGAACCCCCGCGCTGCCGCATCGAGCGCCACCCCCAAGCCGGTCGCCCCCCCGCCGATCACGGCCAGGTCATATTGATGGGGCTGAGCAAGGCGGGCCAGCAAATCGGCACGCCGGGTAGGGAGGGGAGCAGAGGCAGTGGTCATGGGGCAATTGTCCATGGGTGGGACAAAACTTAAGGGTTTACCCTTAAATTCTTGACACTTCGGGAAGAGCACCCGCACGGCCCGAACGGGACGCGGATGCTCAAAATAAAAAGGCAGCGGGCGCCTTGTGGGCTCCGGCTGCCGGTCTTGGAATATGCGCGGCAGAATGCGTATCGGCTGCAACGCGCGACAAACCGGGCTTGTGCGGCACTACCGCGATGCCTTCTGCCACGCAGCCTCCTGGCCACAGCAATGCGGCGGCCAGGAGAGCCCGGGATCAGCGGGCCTTGCCGTCCTTCCAGGCCTGCAGCAGCTTGTCGTAGGCTATGGTTTCACCCTTTGGCTTTTCGTTGGCCAGCTTGGCCCATGGAGCCTGCTTGTCCGACAGCCACTTCTTCGGGTCTTCCTTCTTGTTGAGCTTGGGTGCGCAATGGGCCATGCCGGCGCGCTCCAGGCGGGCCATCACCTGGTCCATTTCGTCGGCCAGCGTGTCCATGGCGCCCTGGGGCGTCTTCTCACCCGTCACAGCCTGGGCCACGTTCTTCCACCACAGCTGGGCCAGCTTGGGGTAGTCAGGCACGTTGGTACCGGTAGGCGACCATGCCACGCGGGCAGGGCTGCGGTAGAACTCCACCAGGCCGCCCAGCTTGGGCGCCATGTCGGTCATGGCCTTGGACTGGATGTCGGACTCGCGGATCGGCGTGAGGCCCACCATGGTCTTCTTGAGCGATGTCGTCTTGGCCGTCACGAACTGTGCGTAGAGCCAGGCTGCGGCCGTCTTGTTGGCGTCGTGGTCCTTGAAGAAGGTCCATGAGCCCACGTCCTGGTAGCCGTTTTGCATGCCCTGCTTCCAGTACGGGCCGTTCGGGCCAGGGGCCATGCGCCACTTGGGCGTGCCATCGGCATTCACCACGGGCAGGCCGGGCTTGGTCATGTCGGCCGTGAAGGCGGTGTACCAGAAGATCTGCTGCGCGATCTGGCCCTGGGCAGGCACGGGGCCGGCTTCGCCGAAGGTCATGCCCGTGGCTTCCTTGGGCGCGTACTTCTTCATCCAGTCGACGTACTTGGTCAGCGCGTAGACGGCTGCGGGCGAGTTGGTCGCGCCGCCGCGAGACACCGAGGCGCCCACCGGCGTGCACTTGTCGTCGGCCACGCGGATGCCCCACTCGTCAATCGGCAGACCGTTGGGCGCACCGATGTCGGCGGTACCGGCCATGGACAGCCAGGCATCGGTGAAGCGCCAGCCCAGGGATGGATCCTTCTTGCCGTAGTCCATGTGGCCATAGATGGCCTTGCCGTCGATGGTCTTCACGTCGTTGGTGAAGAACTCGGCGATGTCTTCGTAGGCGCTCCAGTTGAGCGGCACGCCCAGGTCGTAGCCGTACTTGGCCTTGAACTTGTCCTTGATGTCCTTGCGGTCGAACAGGTCGGCGCGGAACCAGTACAGGTTGGCGAACTGTTGGTCAGGCAGTTGGTACAGCTTGCCGTCCGGCGCCGTGGTGAACTTCGTGCCGATGTAATCCTTGAGGTCGATGCCAGGGTTGGTCCATTCCTTGCCCGCAGCGCCCATGTAGTCGGTCAGATTCAGGATTTTGCCGTAGCGGTAGTGCGTACCGATCAGGTCCGAGTCCGAGATCCAGCCGTCATAGATCGACTTGCCCGACTGCATCGAGGTCTGCAGCTTCTCGACCACGTCGCCTTCCTGGATCAGGTCGTGCTTGACCTTGATGCCGGTGATTTCCTCGAACGCCTTGGCCAGCGTCTTGGATTCGTATTCGTGCGTGGTGATGGTTTCAGACACCACCGAGATTTCCTTCACGCCCTTGGCTTGCAGCTTCTTGGCAGCTTCGATGAACCACTTCATCTCGGCCATCTGCTGGTCCTTGCTCAGCGTCGACGGCTGAAACTCGCTGTCGACCCACTTCTTGGCTTCCGCCTCGCCCGCCATGGCGGCCTGGCCCGTCATGACCGCAACTGCCAGTGCCAGCGCTGTGTACCGCGTCTTCATAGTGCCTGTCTCCTCATAGTCATCTCCCCTTTGGATGCAAGGGCCGCGTGGCTCCGGGGAAGGATCGAGCCGCGCGACGGGAACCCTGGTGGCCGTTCAGCCTTTGCGCATGATCAGCGCGAGCAGCAGCATGGACAGCACGAAGCTGAACCAGATCGACGGGTCTTCGCCCAGGCTGAACCACTGCGCCAGCTTGCCGCTGATACCCACAAAAATCAGATTCACGTACGCGGCCGAGAGCAGGCCGATGAACAGGCGATCGCCGCGCGTGGTTTCCAGCGGCAGGAACCCCTTGCGCATCGTGGTGGGGGACTTGAATTCCCACACCGTCATGCCCACCAGCATCAGCACGATGCATGTGAAGAACACTGCCACCGGCAGGGTCCAGGCCATCCAGTCAAACATTTGAAGCATTCCTTTCCGTGAGAGCGGCGGCATGCCGCACCGACACCCGTTGAAACCGAAGTGGCGCCATCCAGGGACGCAAGCCGAGGGCCGCCCCGCAGCAAGGGCGTCGTCCCCCTGGAGGGGGAAGGCGCCGAAGGCGACTCAGGGGGTGCATCACACTCTGCCCATCGCGAAACCCTTCGCGATGTAGTGCCGCACAAACCAGATCACGATGGCGCCCGGCACGATGGTCAGCACGCCGGCAGCGGCCAGCGTCGCCCAGTCCATGCCACTGGCACTCACCGTGCGCGTCATCGTGGCCACGATGGGCTTGGCGTTCACGCTGGTCAGCGTGCGGGCCAGCAGCAGCTCCACCCAGCTGAACATGAAGCAGAAGAACGCCGCCACACCCACACCCGCCTTGATGAGCGGCAGGAACACCGTCATGAAAAACCGCGGAAAGCTGTAGCCGTCGATGTACGCCGTCTCGTCGATCTCGCGCGGGATGCCGCTCATGAAGCCTTCCAGGATCCACACCGCCAGCGGCACGCTGAACAGCAAGTGCGCCAGCGCCACGGCAATGTGCGTGTCCATCAGCCCCACGGTGGTGTAGAGCTGAAAGAACGGCAGCAGGAACACCGCAGGGGGCGTCATGCGGTTGGTCAGCAGCCAGAAGAACACGTGCTTGTCGCCCAGGAAGCTGTAGCGCGAGAACGCATAAGCCGCGGGCAGGGCCACGGTGAGCGTGATCACCATGTTGATGCTCACGTAGATCAGGCTGTTGATGTAGCCCGAGTACCAGGACTCATCGGTGAAGATGGTCTTGTAGTTGTCCCAGGTGAGGTTCTGCGGGAAGAACGAGAACGTCGACAAAATCTCCGCGTTCGTCTTGAAGCTCATGTTGACCATCCAGTAGATGGGCAGCACCGCAAACACCAGGTACGCCAGCAGAAAGATCGTCCGCTTGCGGAATCTGCGCTCAGGCATGGTTACTCCTGTTTTTATAGCTATTAGCGCTTATCCAATAAGCGCTAGCGGCATTTTTAATGCTCATTCCTGCACCTCGGGCTGCTGGGTGCCCACGCGCTGCATCCAGTTGTAGAGGATGAAGCACAGCAGCAGGATGATGAAGAAATAGATCAGCGAGAACGCTGCCGCTGGCCCCAGGTCGAACTGGCCCACCGCCTTGGTCGTGAGGTACTGGCTGAGGAAGGTGGTCGCATTGCCTGGCCCGCCGCCCGTCAGCACAAACGGCTCGGTGTAGATCATGAAACTGTCCATGAAGCGCAGCAGCACCGCGATCATCAGCACGCCGCGCATCTTGGGCAGCTGGATGTAGCGGAACACCGCGAACTTGCTGGCGCCGTCGATGCGCGCGGCCTGGTAGTACGCGTC
>SDXZ01000242.1 GCA_004210805.1 Acidovorax sp. | reverse complement strand
AACGACGCCCGCGCCATCATCGCCAACCCCGACATCGACATCGTCATCGAGCTCATCGGCGGCTACGGCATCGCCCGTGCGCTGGTGCTCGAAGCCATTGCGGCTGGCAAGCACGTGGTCACCGCCAACAAGGCGCTGCTGGCCGTGCACGGCACCGAGATCTTTGCGGCCGCATCGGCCAAGGGCGTGATGGTGGCCTTCGAGGCCGCCGTGGCCGGTGGCATCCCCATCATCAAGGCGCTGCGCGAAGGCCTCACGGCCAACCGCATCCAGTGGATCGCCGGCATCATCAACGGCACCACCAACTTCATCCTGTCCGAGATGCGCAGCAAGGGCCTGGACTTCGACGTGGTGCTGAAAGAAGCGCAGCGCCTGGGCTATGCCGAGGCCGACCCCACCTTCGACATCGAAGGGGTGGACGCCGCGCACAAGGTCACGCTGATGAGCGCCATCGCCTTTGGCATCCCGGTGCAGTTCGACAAGGCCTACGTCGAGGGCATCACCAAGCTGGGCGCCGCCGACATCAAGTACGCCGAGCAACTGGGCTACCGCATCAAGCTGCTGGGCATCACCAAGCGCGCGGACAAGGGCATCGAGCTGCGCGTACACCCGAGCCTGGTGCCCTCCAAGCGCCTGATCGCCAACGTTGAAGGCGCCATGAACGCCGTGGTGGTGCAGGGCGATGCCGTGGGGACCACGCTGTACTACGGCAAGGGCGCGGGCAGCGAGCCCACCGCCAGCGCCGTGATCGCCGATCTGGTGGACATCACCCGCCTGGCCACCGCCGACCCGGAGCACCGCGTGCCGCACCTGGCCTTCCAGGCCAACACGCTGACCGACGCCATGGGTACGCTGCCCGTGCTGCCCATGAGCGAAGTGGTCACCAGCTACTACCTGCGCCTGCGCGTGGCCGACCAGGCTGGCGTGCTGGCCAAGGTTACCGGCCTGCTCGCCGAGGCCGGTGTGAGCATCGACGCGGTGCTGCAGCGCGAGGCTGACGAAGTGGGTGGCGAGGGCTCCACGCAAACCGATCTCATCATCCTGACCCACGACACCCGCGAAGGCACCATGGACGCCGTGATCGCCCAGATGCAGGCGCTGCCCACGGTGCTCGCGCCCATCACGCGCATCCGCAAAGAGGAACTGAACTGATGCTGTACGTCTCCACCCGCGGCCATGCCGACCGCAAGCGTTTTTGCGACATCCTGCTCGAGGGCCTGGCGCCCGATGGCGGCCTGTACCTGCCCGAGCAGTACCCGAAGATCAGCGACGCCACCCTGACCAAGCTGCGCAAGGCCTACCACGAGCAGGGCTACGCCGAGCTGGCCTTCCAGATCCTGTCGCTCTACATCGACGACATTCCTGCCGCCGACCTGAAGGCCATCTGCGCGAGGACGTACACGGCGGAAGTCTTCGGCACCGGCGAGATCGTGCCCCTGCGCCACCTGGAAGACGGCCTGTGGCTTGAAGCCCTGTCCAACGGCCCCACGCTGGCCTTCAAGGACATGGCCATGCAGTTGCTGGGCAACATGTTCGAGTACGAACTGAACCGCCGCGGCGAAGAGCTCAACATTCTGGGCGCCACCAGCGGCGACACCGGCAGCGCTGCCGAATACGCCATGCGCGGCAAGCAGGGCGTGCGCGTCTTCATGACCAGCCCGCACGGCCGCATGAGCGCTTTCCAGCAAGCGCAGATGTTCAGCCTGCAGGACGAGAACATCCACAACATCGCCATCGAAGGCGTGTTTGATGATTGCCAGGACATCGTCAAGGCCGTGAGCAACGACCTCGAGTTCAAGCGCAAGTACAAGATCGGCACCGTCAACTCCATCAACTGGGCGCGCCTGTTGGCGCAGGTGGTGTACTACTTCGCGGGCTACATCCAGGCCACCGAAAGCAACAGCCAGAAGGTCAGCTTCACCGTGCCGTCGGGCAACTTCGGCAACGTGTGCGCAGGCCATGTGGCGCGTCAGATGGGCTTGCCCATCGACAAGCTGGTGGTGGCCACCAACGAGAACGATGTGCTCGACGAGTTCTTTCGCACCGGCGCCTACCGCGTGCGGGCTGCGGCCGATACGCACGAGACCTCAAGCCCGTCCATGGACATCAGCAAGGCCAGCAACTTCGAGCGGTTCATTTTTGACCTGCTGGGCCGCAACGGACAGCGCACGAACGCGTTGTTTGCTAAAGCGCTGCCCGCCTATGGCAGGTTCGACTTGAGCGCCGAACCGCTGTTTGCCGATGCGGCCAGCAAGTACGGTTTTGCGAGTGGCAAGAGCACGCATGCCGACCGCCTAGCCACCATCAAGGACACCTTCGAACGCCATGGCGTCACCATCGATACCCACACGGCCGACGGCGTGAAGGTGGCGCGCGAACACCACAGCGGTGCTGCGGTGCCGATGATCGTGCTGGAGACTGCGCTGCCGATCAAGTTTGCAGAGACCATCGTCGAAGCGCTGGGCCACGCGCCCGAGCGCCCTGCCAAGTTTGCGGGCATTGAAGACCTGCCCAAGCGCGTGCAGGTGATGCCCGCCAACGTGCAGTTGGTCAAGCAATACATCGAACGCCATTGCGCGCCAGCAAACTGACGGTTGCCGAGTCCGCGTACGGGCAGTCGGCGGCGCGAAAGGTCCCGGCCGCCATGTGGTGGCCGGGCAGGTACCGTGGAGTGCATTTTTAGCATCAAAATGGCCTCCAGCGCTTGTTGTATAAGCGCTGATAGCTATAAAAATAGTAGCAAACCCAAGGAGCGATGGATGAAAGTGATCGGTTTTGCGGGTTTCTCTGGCAGTGGCAAGACCACGCTGGTCGAGCAGCTCATCCCCGAGCTGCGGCTGCGCGGCCTGCGGGTGTCGGTGGTCAAGCACGCGCACCACAGCTTCGACGTGGACCATCCGGGCAAGGACACCTACCGGCACCGCGAGGCAGGGGCCTTCGAGGTGGTGGCAGCATCCGACAAACGCCTGATGCTGGTGCGCGAGTTCGAACGCCCCGCCACGCTCAGCGTGCACCACCTGCTGGCCGAGCTGTACGCCGGCGTGGACTGGGTTTTGGTCGAAGGCTTCAAGGACAGCGACTTGCTCAAGATCGAGGTGTGGCGCGCGCCAGAGCCCGGGCAGCCCACCAAGCCGGTGCGTTACCCCGAAGACGATTTTGTCGTCGCCGTGGCCACCGACGCGCCCGGTGGCCTGCCCGCGCCCACCGGCCTGCCGGTACTGGACCTCAACGCGCCGTCGCAGATGGCGGACTGGCTCATCGCGCACCAGGAGCGTTTTGAGTACAACGCCGAACTCTATGGAGTCGATCTGGCATGAGCCTCCCGCCGCGCGCACCGATGAAACCCCTGGACCAGGCGCTGGCCGAGCTGCTGGCCCACGCCGCGCCGCTCCAGGGCGCAGAGACTGCCACCACCTTTGACGCCGACGGGCGCGTGCTGGCGCAAGACTGCGTCTCGGCGCTGCAGGTGCCACCGCAGGACAACAGCGCTATGGACGGCTACGCCGTGCGTTGCGCCGACGTGCCTGCCGCGGGCGTCGTGTTGCCGGTCTCGCAGCGCATCGCCGCCGGCAGCGCGGGCGAGCCGCTGGCACCCGGCACGGCGGCGCGCATCTTCACCGGTGCACCCGTTCCCGAGGGCGCGGACACCATCCTCATGCAGGAAGACTGCGAAGCCCTGGACGGCGGAGGCCTGGGCCGCGTGCGCGTGAATGTGCTGCCGCCCATCGGCCAATGGATCCGCCGCGCGGGCGAGGACATCACCCGCGGCGCCGTGGTCCTGGCGGCCGGCACGCGGCTGTCCCCGGCCGAGCTGGGCTTGGCCGCCAGCATCGGCCTGCACCAGCTGCAGGTGGCGCGCCGGCCGCGCGTGGCATTGTTCTCGACCGGCGACGAACTGGTCATGCCCGGCGACGTACCGCCCGAGCAGATGCGGCCTGGCGCCATCTACAACAGCAACCGCTTCTTTTTGCGCGCGATGCTGCAACGCCTGGGCTGCGCCGTCACGGACTACGGCATCGTGCCCGACCGGCGCGACGCCACCATCGACGCCCTGCGTTCCGCCAGCGGCTCGCACGATCTGATCCTGACCAGCGGCGGTGTGTCGGTGGGCGAAGAAGACCACATCAAGCCCGCCGTCGAGTCACTGGGTTCGCTGGACCTGTGGCAAATCGCGATGAAGCCCGGCAAGCCGTTTGCCTATGGCCAGATTCCCCGGGCAGAGGGCGCTGCGCACTTCATGGGGCTGCCCGGCAACCCCGTGTCGAGCTTTCTGACCTTTGCGCTGCTGGTGCGGCCGTTCGTGCTGCGGCTGCAGGGTGTGCAGGATGTCGCCCCCCAATCCATCGCTGCCCGCGCTGATTTCACCTGGCCCAAAGCCGATAAACGCCGCGAATTTCTGCGCGTGCGGCACAACGCAGCCGGTGGGCTCGACCTGTTTTCCAACCAGAGCTCGGGCGTGCTCACCTCGGCCGCCTGGGGCGACGGCGTGGTCGACAACCCGGCGGGGCAGACGATTGCCCCCGGCGATACGGTGCGGTTCATTGCGTTTTCGGAGCTGCTGGGATGAACAAGGTCTCTGTGCGTTACTTTGCCTCCATCCGCGAGGCCATTGGGCAAGGCAGCGAGGCGGTCGAGACTTCGGCCGCCACGCTGGGTGCCCTGCGCGACGAATTGATTGCACGCGGCGGTGCCCACGCCAGCAGCCTTGCGCGCGGCCGGGCCGTGCGCATGGCGCTCAACCAGACCTTGAGCGATGAATCCGCCACCCTGGCCGATGGGGCCGAGGTGGCGTTTTTTCCGCCGGTGACGGGCGGCTAAAGGTTCGATCTCTCGCGCGCTTGCAGGTCGCCTCAGAGCGCCTTTATGCGCTCTTCCAGCGCCTGCGAGGCCGGCATCATCGGCGCGCGCAGCTCGTTGTGCATCCACCCTGCATGCGCCAGCATGGCCTTGAGCGGGGCAGGGTTGGGCTCGGCAAAACACGCGTCCACCCAGGGTTGCAAGGCCTGCCACACACGGCGCGCCGCGTGCAGATCGCCCGAGCGCAGCAAAGCCATCAACTCCACAAAACGCGGCGTCTGCCAGTGCGCGCTGGCCGAGATGGCCCCCGCACCGCCCAGGGCCAGCGTATGGAAGATCTGCGCGTCTTCGCCCGTCAGCACCTGCAGCCGGCCATCGGCGATCAGCGCCTGCGTCTTGGCGGGGTTGCCGCCGCAGTCCTTGACGCCCTGGATGCGCGGATGCGCCGCCAGCGCCAGCAGCGTCTCGGTGGTGATCGTGACGCCCGTGCGGTAGGGAATGTCGTAGATCAGCAGGGGCGCCGCGCTGGCGTCGGCCAGCGTGCAGAACCAGTGCAGCAGGCCTTCTTGCGAGGGGCGGATGTAGTGGGGGGCGGAGACCAGCAGGCCCGCAACGGGATAGTGCGCAAGGGCCCGCACCTGCTCCAGCATCTGGCCCTGGTGGTAGCCCGACAGGCCCATCACCACGGGCAACCCCTGGGCGGCGCCCAGCACGGTCTCCAGCACCTGCAGTTGCTCGGCCTTGTCGAGGGC
>SDXZ01000241.1 GCA_004210805.1 Acidovorax sp. | reverse complement strand
GTGCATGGCGATGTCGCTCTTCTTCCTCCGAATCACTCGACTCCGAGCTTGAGCTTGTATCATCTGATGCAGAGGCCGCCCTGCCAAAGCTGACAGGCTCGCTAGGGAAAGAGCCCGGCATGCCAGACCTCGTGTCAGACCTCTGCCTCGCCGAGGGATTGGGCTGACTAGGCTGCGCGCGCTCAGTTGATGGAGTCAACGGGTCATGGCTAGAGAGAGGTGGAATGGCATGTCGAGCCGAGTAGGCGTGAGGAGGCATGCCCGGTCGGTAGGGCTGACCGTTTGGCATGTACAACCCTGATGGGTCATGCGGAGAGCCTGAAGCCATCGGAGGTAACATGCCAGACCAGTCACCGCTTGCTGGCTGATGGTGGCCCAAATAAGACCGGCCGTAAGCAGATGGTGATGCCTGCAGGCCAGGATACGGGGCGTTGTAGTTTGCCTGAGGAGGCATTCCATGCGGATATGATATAGGGACACCAATATAGCTTGTAGGCCGGCTTCGCGGCGTCGACGAGGGAAGTTGACGAGGCTGGGGCGGTTGACCGTAGTTGGACATCGGTTGACCGTGAGGGACGTTGGCGTAGGGGTGGCTCGGAGGCTGAGAGTAGGGCGTCGTGTCCTGAACGGGGTACTGCGTGGTCTGCGGATGTTGTGGTGCTTGTTGCGATGACGGACGAAGCGGCAAAGTGTAACCTCGCTCTCCGTTTCTCTTGCTCGCACAATTCGGATCATCACAGTTTCTGTCTGTGCACGGCAGTGAGGGTTTGGACATTGAAGCTGTTCTAGAAGGTCGCTGCCGTTGACTATCACTTCGGCTCACAGGCTTGCTGTGGTTTGGGGGAGCATGCTGAGTGGTTGGTGGCGGTAACCACAGCTCGCCCGCCATCGCAGGGCCGTCCCGAAGTGCCCCCGGGCCTCGCCGTGTTGTTGCCAAGGCGACCGGCAAGCCAGGACCGCCAGCGACACAATGCGCACCCCACCCAAGAGGACTGCCATGCTGAACTTCGACTTCCACAACCCCACCCACATCGCCTTCGGCCAGGGCCGCATCGCCGACCTGGACAAGCTCGTGCCCGCCGCCGCCAAGGTGCTCATCCTCGTGGGTGGCGCCAGTGCCGAGAAGACCGGCACACTGGCCGAGGTGCGCACGGCGCTCGCCAGCCGCACGCACGCCACCTTCAGCGGCA
This sequence comes from Acidovorax sp., assembly GCA_004210805.1. GTDB lineage: Bacteria > Pseudomonadota > Gammaproteobacteria > Burkholderiales > Burkholderiaceae_C > Acidovorax. Next base: position 4,375 of record SDXZ01000241.1, on the reverse strand, counting down.
TTGAGCCCAACCCCAGCTACGAAACCTCGATGAAGGCCGTGGCGCAGATCAAGGGCGGCGGGTTCGACTTTCTGCTCGCGGTGGGCGGCGGCTCGGTGATCGATGCAGTGAAGTTCATCGCCGCGGCCGTCAAGTTCGAAGCCGGCGATCCCTGGGCCATTCTGGAAAAGCACGGCCGCAACGTCACCGCTGCGCTGCCCTTCGGCGCCGTGCTCACGCTGCCCGCCACGGGCTCCGAGATGAACAACGGCGGCGTCATCACCCACCGCGCCAAGGGCGCGAAGCTGGCGTTCGGCAGCAATCACACGTACCCCGTGTTCTCGGTGCTCGACCCCACCAAGACCTACACCCTGCCGCCCCAGCAGCTGGCCAATGGCGTGGTCGATGCCTTCGTGCACACGGTGGAGCAGTACCTCACCTACCCGGTCAACGCGCCCGTGCAGGACCGTTTTGCCGAAGGCATTTTGCAGACGCTGATCGAGATCGGCCCGCGCCTGCTGGCCTCCCCCGAGCCCGTGTACGACGACCGCGCCAACCTCATGTGGACGGCCACCATGGCGCTCAACGGGCTGATCGGCGCGGGCGTGCCGCAGGACTGGGCCACGCACATGATCGGCCACGAGCTGACCGCGCTGCACGGCATCGACCACGCGCGCACGCTCGCCATCGTGCTGCCCGCGCTGCTGCACGAGCGCCGGGGCCCGAAGCGCGCCAAGCTGTTGCAGTACGGCGAGCGCGTGTGGGGCATCACCACCGGCACCGACGACGAGCGCATCACCGCCGCCATTGACCGCACGCGCGCCTTCTTTGAAAGCATGGGCATCGCCACGCGCCTGTCGGGCTATGGCCTGGGCGCCGACACCGTAGGCGCCGTGGTGGCGCAGCTGGAGGCGCACGGGATGCTGCAGCTGGGCGAGCAGCGCGAGATCACGCCCGCCGTGAGCCGGCGCATTCTCGAAGCGGCGCTGTAAGCCAACGCCGCAACCTGCGCCGCACCAGGGCGCATCTGCGCGGATTGCGGGTACGGTGGGCGGCTTTACGTTTCACTCACCCCCAGAAAGGGATTGCTATGGCCCACATCCTCATGGTTCTCACGTCCCACAGCGAGTTGGGCGACACCGGCAAGAAAACCGGCTTTTGGCTCGAAGAGTTTGCCGCCCCGTACTACGTGTTCAAGGACGCGGGCGCCGAGGTGACCCTGGCATCGCCCCAGGGTGGCCAGCCGCCGCTGGACCCCAAGAGCGATGCGCCCGACGCGCAGACCGATGCCACGCGCCGCTTCAAGGGCGATGCTGCCGCGCAGGCCGACCTGGCCAGCACCCTGAAGCTGTCTGAAGTGAATGCAGCGCAGTTCGACGCCGTGTTCTACCCCGGCGGCCACGGCCCGCTGTGGGATCTGGCGTACGACACCCTGTCCATCGCCCTCATCGAGGCCACGCTGGCCGCTGGCAAGCCCCTGGCTGCCGTGTGCCACGCGCCCGGCGTGCTGCGCGGGGTCAAGGCGGCAGACGGCACGCCGCTGGTGCGCGGCAAGAACGTGACGGGCTTCACCAACGGCGAGGAAGCCGCTGCGGGCCTGACGGACGTGGTGCCCTTCCTGGTGGAGAACATGCTCATGTCGCACGGCGGCATGTACACCAAGCAGGCCGACTGGCAGCCCCATGTGGTCACCGACGGGCTGCTGATCACCGGGCAGAACCCCGCGTCGTCGGAGCCGGCGGCGCACGCCTTGCTCAAGGCGCTGGGTTGACGCAAGGGGACAGGGGCTGCTGGCCTGGCGCGCGACAGCGAGCCAGCCGTCCGGCCTCCTGACCCCCCGGACGCGCGACAAACCGTCAACCCAGTGTGCGTCCGCGCCCAGCTCACGCCCGTTGCCTGCCACTTCGCGCCACCCCCGCGCATTTCGTCGCATGCCGCTGCCTCTGCCGGCCCGCGGTGCCTACAGTGCCGCCATGCCGCACCGATCGTCACCCCACGGTTGCGGCCCCTGGCACTCCAAGACGAAAGGCGCACCGTGATCCTCCTCATTCTTCTTTCCTTCGCTCTGCGATGGGCAGCGCGACACATCCGGCCCCTTGCGGCCACCGCGTTCGTGACGCTGGCCGCCGTGGCCGGCCCCGCATCGGCCCAGCATGCGGGCCTGCGCACCCTCGTCGTGCCTGGTGACGAGCCGATCAACGTCGCGCTGTTCTACCCCACCGTGCGCAGCGCGGGCGTGGTGCAAATGGGCCCCTGGCGCCCGGTGGTGGGCCTGGGCGTGCCCGTGTCGGCCGAGCCGCTCAAGGGGCTGATCCTGGTGTCGCACGGCACGGGCGGCAACGAGCTGGCGCACCACAACCTGGCCACGCGCCTGGCGGCGGAGGGCTACCTGGTGGCCGCCGTGCGCCACCCCGGCGACAACTGGCAGGACCGCTCCATGATCACCTCGGGCCGCTACTTCAGCGAGCGCCCGCGCCAGATCAGCCGCGTGCTGGATGCGCTGCTGGCCAGCCCCGAGTGGGGCGCCCGCATTCCCGCCGGCCGCATCGGCGCCCTGGGCCACTCGGCCGGCGGCTACACCGTGCTGGCCCTGGCCGGCGCCCAGGCCGAGCCCGCCCGCGCGGCCCAGCACTGCCGCAGCGTGCAGGACGACCCCGGCTTCTGTTCGCTGGCCAAGGGCCCGGCGGCGCCCGCGGCCGGCAGCGCGCAGCCAGCGGCCCCCCGCAGCACCCCGGTGTTCGATGGCGCCCTGGTCTCCGTGCCCGACCCGCGCATCCGCGCTGTCGTGGCCCTGGCGCCCATGGCCGTCGTATTGACGCCCGAGAGCCTGAAGGCCGTGAACGTGCCGGTGCTGCTGCGCGTGGCCGAGCAGGACGCCGTGCTCACCGGCAAGTACCACGGCGGGCACGTGGCGGCGAATCTGCCCACCGCCCAGGCGGGCACCGTGCCGGGCGCGGGCCACTTCGCCTTCATGGCCCAGCCCGCCCAGAGCCTGCCGTCCGACGCGGGCGACGCCGCTGCCAACCCGGCAGGCTTCGACCGGGTGGCCTACCACCCGGTGCTGGAGGAGCAGGTGGTGCAGTTCTTCGGTCAGCAGTGGCGCTGAGAGGCAGTTTTATGATCAAAACAGGCCCTGGCGCTTGTTCTGATTGGTCTGTTCGCTATCAAATTGGTAGTGATGGGGCTTTGGCGCAGGCCATCACCTAGTACGGCAGGATCCCCGGCAGCAGCGGCCGGGCCAGTTGCTGGCACCACCACTTGAGCGCCTCGCCCCGGTGCTCGGGCTTCCAGGCCAGCCAGAAGGTCTCATCGGCCCGGGGCTCTTCCACCGGCACCTCCACCAGGATGCCGTTTTCCAGCTCCACCCGCACGCAGGCGCGTGGCACAAAGCCGTGGCCCAGCCCGGCGGCCTGGCAGGCGATCTTGGCCTGCATCGACGGCACGGTGATGCGCCGCTGGCCCGACAGCAGGCCCACCGTACGGTCCGACAGCGTGCGCGCCCCGTCGCCCACCACCACGGCCGTGTGCTCCAGCAGGTCGCTGCGCGTGAGCGGCCGGCCCATGCGCGCCAGCGGGTGCGACGCGGTCACGCAGAACACGAAGTCCAGGCTGCCTACCGCCACGGCCTTGTAGCCGCCGCCGGCAGGGCCTTCGCCCGCCGCCACGACGATGTCGGCGCGGCCGTCGCGCAGCGCTTCCCAGGTGCCCGTCAGCGCCTCGCAGCCGATGCGCAGGCGCGTGCCGCAGTTCAGGCCCTCGAATGCTGCGATGTCGTCGTTGAACGCACTGGTGGGAATCAGCGAGTCGTGCACCAGCCGCAGTTCGGACTCGAACCCCGTGGCGATCTGCCGCATGCGCGATTCGAGCTGCCGGGCCGAGGCCAGCAGCCAGCGCCCCTCTTTCAGCATCTCGTGCCCCGCGGGCGTGAGCGCCACGCGCGGCCCGTTGCGGGTGAACAAGGCCAGGCCCAGCTGCTCTTCGAGCTTGCCCACGGCGTACGAGATGGTGGACGGCACCTTGTGCAGCCGCTCCGAAGCGCCAGCGAACGAGCCGTAGCGGGCAATCGCATCCACCAGTTCGATGGCTTCGAGGGAGAGTTTCAGCATGGCAAAAGGAACAAAATTTCAATCATCGAAATTATCGATGATTGCAGGCCAAACCTTTCAACCTGATGGCCTGCCATGCGCCGGATACTTCATCTATCGCAGCACTGAAGCCAAATGAAATCGAGCAGATTTCAAACCCGGCCACCCAGTGTGAAATTCATCGACAGACATTGAAAGGAAGACACCATGCTCGACATCCGCAAAGCCCAACACCGCGGCAACGCCAACCACGGCTGGCTCCATTCGCGCCACACCTTCTCGTTCGGCCACTACCACGACGCCAACCAGCA
>SDXZ01000240.1 GCA_004210805.1 Acidovorax sp. | reverse complement strand
AGGCCCGCGACGGCCGAGCCATCGGTGCCGTCCACGTGGAAGGTGACCAGGTCGTCGCGCCGCACGCGCGTGGCCCAGCTCATGTTCAGCTGCGCGATCACTGGCTCGCCGTTGTGGCCGGTGAGCTCGCAGGTGGCGTAGGCCGCGTCGTCGGCGGTGGCCTGGTACGGCTGGCCGGCCTCGTCCCAGCGGGTGGGGATGTGCGTGGCGCCGATGCAGGACACCGACTTCACCTCGCCGAACAGGTTGTCCAGCACGTAGCGCCAGTGGCACATCATGTCCAGGATCATCCCGCCGCCGTCCTCTTGCCGATAGTTCCAGCTGGGGCGCTGAATGGGCTGCAGGTCGCCCTCGAAGACCCAGTAGCCGAACTCCAGGCGCACGCTCAGCATGCGGCCGAAGAAGCCCGCGCGGCGCAGCATGTCGAGCTTGCGCAGGCCGGGCAGGAACAGCTTGTCCTGCACCGCGCCGTGCTTGAGGCCCGAGCCCGATGCCAGCCGCGCAATCTCCACCGCCTCGTTCAGGTTGGTGGCAATCGGCTTTTCGCAGTACACATGCTTGCCCGCGCGAATCGCCTTGGCCAGCAGGGTGGGGCGCATCTGCGTGGTGCCGGCGTCGAAGAACACCGTGTCCTCGGGATTGGCCAGGGCGGCATCGAGGTCGGTGCCCCAGCGCGCGATGCCGTGGGCCTTGGCCAGCGCTTCCATCTTCTCGGCATTGCGGCCAATCAGGATCGGGTCGGGCATCACGCGGTTGCCATTGGAGAGCACCACGCCGCCCTGCGCGCGGATCGCGCAGATGGAGCGGATCAAATGCTGGTTCATGCCCATGCGGCCGGTGACGCCGTGCATGATGAGTCCGAGTCGTTGGGTTGCCATGGCGGTGGTGCTTTCGTTCAGTTCAAAGGTTGCGAATAGAGAAGAAAAAAATGGGCAAAGCGCGGCCCGCACGCCATGCCAATGAATGGCGCTGCTGCTGACGGGGTCACTGTGTCGCGGTACGCACCGCGCGCTGCGTGCCCGCCACCGTTCGGGCCGGGCTTGTCGAAGCCAGGGCGCCTGCCCTGGCCGGCCGCGCTACTGCGCGGGCTGCAAGCCTGCGGCCTTCACCAGCGTGGCGTTGCTCTTGATCTCGTCCTTGATGTAGGCATCGAACTGCTCGGGCTTGAGCGTCCAGGCGTCGGCACCGAGCTTGAGGAAGCGCTCTTTCACCTCGGGCGTGGCCAGCGCCTTCACCACCTCGTCGTGCAGGCGGTTCACGATGTCGCGCGGCGTCTTGGCCGGCACCATCATTCCGATCCAGAAGTTGAACTCCGAACCGGGCACGCCGGCCTCGGCCGTGGTGGGCACATCGGGCAAGGCGGCCGCGCGCTTGGGCGAGCCCACGGCCAGCGCCAGCAACTGGCCGTCCTTGATCTGGCCGATGACGGGTGCAATGGGAGAGAAGTAGTAGTCCACGCGGCCCGACAGCACCTCGGTCACGGCCTCGGCCGAGCCTTTGAAGGGAATGTTTTGCGCGTCGATCTTGGCGGCCAGCTTGAATTTTTCGGCGTTCAGGTGCGTGGCGCTGCCCTGGCCGGCCGAGGCGAAGTTGATGGTGCCCGGCTTGGCCTTGGCCGCGGCCACCAGGTCCTGCAGCGTCTTGATGCCCTTGGCGGGCGAGATCACCAGCGCATTGGGCAGCGACGAGATCGGTGTCACGCCCGCAAAGTCGCCCACGGTGTCGAACGGGAGCTTGGCAAAGGTCGAAGGGCTCACCGTGTGCGACGACGAATGGATCATCACCGTGTAGCCATCGGGCGCGGCCGTGGCCACCGCCTGCTGGCCGATGGTGCCGCTGGCACCGCCGCGGTTGTCCACCACCAGCGTCTGTCCCATGCTCTGGCCCATCTTGTCGGCAATGGCGCGCGCAATGATGTCGGTGGTGCTGCCCGCCGCAAACGGCACGATCACGCGCACCGGCTTGGTGGGGTAGCTGCCTTGCGCCAGGGCGCCGAAGGACAGGGTAGTGAGCGCGACCGCCGCCAGGGCGGTGGCCGCAGCGCGGCGGGTGGTGCGGGGGAATGGCATGGATTTGTCTCCGTTGGCAGGCTGGGCTTGCTCTTTAATTCACTGATTGGTGAATAAGGCAGATTTTTAGGCATTGCTGCGCCTGCGTCAACGCAGACGTATTCAACAGAGCTAGGGGTTTACCCGTGGACGGGGTGAGAAAGACGACGCCAGCGCAGCACGCTCCGCACTCAAGGGAGCGCGCTGCGGCTGCAGGTCAGCGAGGCGGCTTCCTGCGCAGCCTGGCGAGTGCGTACCCAGTGAAGCCCTGGTGCACCAAGCCGCCGAGTGCCATGAGCGGGATCCACGCGGCCGCGTAGTGTGGAAGGCAGAGCAGCAGGCAGAGGGCAAGCAACAGGCTTGCGGCAAAAAGCAGGTCGCGCCATGCAAACAGGCGCGCGCAGCCTTCGATCCCTTCGGGCGGGCGCACGATCCACTGGCGCGTGAGTTCGACACGCTTCCCGGTGCCCATTTGGTAGGCGCGCCAGAGGAGAAAGGCCGCCATGGCGGCGGGTGCAACGAGGAAGATCAGGACGGTCGCGATTTGCATGGTGCGGGCCCGTTAGGCCCTCAGCACGTACCCGAGGATCACATCGCACATGTGCGACAGCCGCTCGTTGCACGCCTTGGGCGCCATGAGGTCGCGGCCGAAGATGGCCGACAGGGTGTGGTTGTTGGACAAGTAAAAGTACGACAGCCCGGCAATCGACACGTACAGCTGCAGCGGGTCCACCCCGCCGCGAAAGCTGCCGTCGCTGCGCCCGCGCTCCAGCACCTCGGCCAGCGTGGCGATCAGCGGCGAGTTCATCTCGCGGGCGCGCTGCGACTCCTGCAGGTGGCGCGCCTTGTGCAGGTTGGCGCTGTTGAGCAGGGTGAGGAACTGCGGGTTCTCCAGGTAGTAAGTCCAGGTGAACTCCACCAGCCGGCGGATGGCGGTGGCGGGCGCCAACTCCAGCAGGTTGAGCTTGCGCTCCTCCTCGCGGATGTGCAGGTAGGCCTGTTCCAGCACGGCCTGGAAGAGCTTCTCCTTGTCCTCGAAGTAGTAGTAGATCAGCCGCTTGTTCAGGCCCGCGCGCTCGGCGATGCGGTCCATGCGGGCGCCGCCCAGGCCGTGCTCGGCAAACTCGTCGCGCGCGGCGCTGAAGATCACGCCCTGCGAGCGGTCGGCATCGCGCTGGCGTTCCTTCACAGGGCTTTCGGGTTCTTTGGTCATGCCGAATAGTTCACTATCTGGTTAACAAAATCCAGCCTTGCGGGGAAGCTGGCTTGCTGGAGGAGGGGCAGGGCTGCGGCGGTCGCGATTGTGCCGTGCGCGTGCGGGGCCCTTGCTTCAGTCGGCGTAGTCCAGGGGCAGGGCGGTGGTGAACTTGATCTCTTCCATCGCGAAGCTGGAGCTCACGTCGGACAGCGTCACCGCCTGGGTCAGGCGCTTGTAGACCGAGTCGTACGCGCGAATGTCGGGCACCACCACGCGCAGCAGGTAGTCCACGTCGCCGCTCATGCGATAGAACTCGACGATCTCGGGGATGGCCATCACCGCGTCGCGCAAGGTGTCGAACCACTGCTGGTGGTGCTGGCTGGTCTTGACCGCGACGAACACCGTAACCCCCACGTTGACCTTGCGCGGGTCTACCAGCGCGACATGCCGGGTGATGTAGCCCTTTTCGCGCAGCCACTGAATGCGCCGCCAGCACGGCGTGTTGGACAGGTGCACCGCCTCAGCCAGTTCGGCCAGCGGCGTCTCGGCGTTTTGTTGCAGCAAGGCCAGGAGCTGGCGGTCGGTGGAATCCAGTTTCTGTTTCACGGCGAATATGAAAAATCGTTTCTCCTATTTGGCGCTGAAGCGGTCATAAAAGCAAAATGATTTTCCCCAGGTCGTTTCATACTGGATGGCGCGCCAACCACGCCCCTGCCGCAGCGCGGGGCGCCCGTTTTTATCCTTCACCCAACCCAAGGACTTCATCCATGACGGCTTCTGCCTTTCGACGCCAACCCGCCCTCTGGGGCTTGAGCATTGCCGCCCTGGCCGTGCTGGCCGCCTGCGGCGGCAGCGACGGCCCCTCCACCCCGGTCGCCACGCCCGAGCCCGTCGAGCAGTACGTGCCACCAGAGCCGCCCTCGGGCTACACGCCCAAGACCATCAGCTACGCCAACAAGGACATGGTGGCCACGGCCAACCCGCTGGCCACCAAGGCCGGGGTCGACATCCTGGCCAAGGGCGGCACAGCCCTTGATGCGGCCATTGCCGTGCAAATGGTGCTGAACCTGGTGGAGCCGCAGTCGTCGGGCATCGGCGGCGGCGCGTTCATGCTGCACTTCGACAAGGGCGCCAACAAACTGCTGGCCTATGACGGCCGCGAGACTGCGCCCAAGAACGCCACGCCCAACCTCTTCATCGGTGCGGACGGCAAGCCCCTGGCCTTTTTGGCAGCGGTGGACGGCGGCCTCTCGGTGGGCACGCCCGGCGTGCTGCGCATGCTCGAGGCCGCGCACAAGGTGCACGGCAAGCTGCCCTGGAAAGACCTGTTCGAGCCCGCCATCGCGCTCAGCGAAAACGGCTTTGCCATCTCGCCGCGCATGAGCGTGTCCATCGCAGGCTCGGCCGCGCGCATCAAGGCGCAGGGCGAGCCCGGCGCCAGCTACTTCCTCAACAGCGACGGCACGGCCAAGGCCGCCGGCACGCTGCTGAAAAACCCCGAGCTGGCCGCCACGCTGCGCGCCATTGCGGCCGGTGGTGCCGACGCCTTCTACAAGGGCGACATCGCCAAGGACATCGTGGCCAAGGTCGCCAGCCACCCCACCAATCCCGGAAAGCTCTCGCTGGACGACCTGAACAGCTACACCCACAAGGTGCGCGAACCCGTCTGCGGCGTGTACCGCACCCAGTACCGCGTCTGCGGCATGCCCGCGCCGAGCTCGGGCGGCATCGCCGTGCTGCAGACGCTGGGCCTGCTGCAAGGCTTCGACCTGGCGGCCCTGAAGCCCAACACGCTGGACTCGGTGCACGTGGTGTCCGAGGCCTACCGCCTGGCGTATGCCGACCGCGCCGTGTACGTGGCCGACCCTGATTTCGTCAACGTGCCGCAGGCTGGCCTGATCAACGCCGACTACCTCAAGGACCGCGCCAAGCTCATCAGCCTGACCAAGAGCATCGGCACCCCCACTGCCGGCACGCCCCCCGGCGTGAGCGGCGCCAAGGGCCTGGACAACTCGGCCGCGCTGCCGTCCACCACCCACCTGTCCATCATCGACAACGCAGGCAATGCGGTGTCCATGACGACCACCATCGAGAACGGCTTCGGCAGCCTGCAGATGGTGCGGGGCTTCTTGCTCAACAACCAGCTGACCGACTTCTCGTTCACCGCCAACGACGCTGCAGGCTTGCCGATTGCCAATAGCGTGCAGCCCGGCAAGCGCCCGCGCAGCTCCATGGCGCCCACCATCGTCTTCAACGCCACCACCGGCGACCTGGAAGGCGCCATCGGCTCGCCCGGCGGCAGCGCCATCATCCAGTACACCGCCAAGTCCATCCTGGGCAT
>SDXZ01000396.1 GCA_004210805.1 Acidovorax sp. | reverse complement strand
ATCTGGCCCCAGGGCAGCAGGTAGCCCATGAAGGCCTCGGCCATCAGGCACAGGAAGATCGCGCAGCCGAAGACCCAGACCAGCTCGCGCGGCTTGCGGTAGCTGCCGTAGATGAGGCCACGGAACATGTGCAGGTACACCACCACGAAGAACGCCGATGCGCCCGTGGAGTGCATGTAGCGGATCAGCCAGCCCCATGGCACATCGCGCATGATGTACTCGACCGACTCGAATGCTTTGGCCGCATCCGGCTTGTAGTGCATGACCAGGAAGATGCCGGTCACGATCTGGATCACCAGCACCACCAGGGCCAGCGAGCCGAAGATGTACCAGAAGTTGAAGTTCTTCGGAGCGTAGTACTCCGACATATGCACCTTGTAGGCGTCGAAGGCCGTGGGGAACCGGTTCTCGAACCAGTTCGTGACCTGCGCGCTGATCGGCGCGTTCGGGGAGATTTCTTTGAATTCGTGGGCCATGTCGTTCTCCGTCAAGCCTTCTTGTCTTCGCCAATGACGAGGCGGGTATCGGACAGGTACATGTGCGGAGGCACTTCAAGGTTGTCGGGCGCTGGCTTGTTCTTGAACACGCGGCCGGCCATGTCGAACGTGGAGCCGTGGCAAGGGCACAGAAAACCGCCCTTCCAGTCGTCGGGCAGCGAGGGCTGGGCCCCGGGCTGGAACTTGTCGGAAGGCGAGCAGCCCAGGTGCGAGCAGATGCCCACGCCGACAAAAATCTCGGGCTTGATGGAGCGCGCTTCGTTGCGGGCGTATTCGGGCGTCAGATCGGCTTGATTGCGCTGCGACTTGGGGTCCGCGAGCTGAGCGTCGAGCTTGGGCAGTTCGGCCAGTTGCTCGGGGGTGCGCTTGATGATCCAGACGGGCTTGCCGCGCCATTCCACCGTGACTTTTTCGCCCGGCTTGAGGGCGGAAATATCCACCTCGACAGCAGCCCCGGCGGCTTTGGCACGCTCGGAGGGCTGGAACGTACTCACGAAAGGAACGGCGGTTGCCACGCCGCCCACCGCACCAGCACATGCTGACGTGATGATCCACGTCCGCTTGCTGGAGTCGATTGGAGTGTCACTCATGGGGATCCTCGATTGATCATCGCTACATTGGGGTCAACCGCGAATTGTAGCGGAGTGAAAATGGTTATT
>SDXZ01000239.1 GCA_004210805.1 Acidovorax sp. | reverse complement strand
CAGTCCACCGGCGTCTTGTTGGCGCGGATCTTGGCCAGCGACCACAGCGGGGTCTGCTTCTTGTTGGCGTGCTGGGTGCGCACCTTGTCGTAGTCGGCGTTGAGCTCTTGCACGTAGCTGTCCACGCCATCGCCCAGCAGGCTCTGGGCCACGCTCACGCTGCGCGAGGCGTCGGGCACATAGACCACGGGGCCTTCGTAGTGCGGCGCGATCTTGACGGCGGTGTGCACGCGGCTGCAAGTGGCGCCGCCGATAAGCAGCGGAATCTTCTTGATGCGGAAGTGGTCGTCCTTCTGCATCTCGCCCGCCACGTACTGCATCTCTTCCAGGCTGGGGGTGATCAGGCCCGACAGGCCGACGATGTCCGCGCCCTCGACCTTGGCGCGCGCCAAAATCTCGTGGCAGGGCACCATCACGCCCATGTTCACCACCTCGAAGTTGTTGCACTGCAAGACCACGGTGACGATGTTCTTGCCGATGTCGTGCACGTCGCCCTTGACGGTGGCGATGATGATCTTGCCCTTGCTGCGCACGTCGCGGCCGGCCAGTTCGTCCAGGCGCTTTTCTTCCTCGATGTACGGAATCAAGTGCGCCACGGCCGACTTCATCACGCGCGCGCTTTTGACCACCTGCGGCAAGAACATCTTGCCGGCGCCAAACAGGTCGCCCACGACGTTCATGCCGTCCATCAGCGGGCCTTCGATCACGTGCAGCGGGCGCCCGCCCTTGGCCAGGATGGCGCGATAGGCCTCTTCGGTGTCTTCGACGATGAAGTCGGTAATGCCGTGCACCAGCGCGTGCGACAGGCGCTCGCCCACCGTTTTGGGGTTCTCGGGCGTGCCGCGCCATTCCAGCCGCTTGCTCTCGTCCTTGGCGCCGCTCTTGGCGGTTTCGGCGATCTCGACCAGGCGCTCGCCAGCGTCGGGCCGGCGATTGAGCACCACGTCTTCCACGCGCTCGCGGAGCACGGGCTCCAGGTCGTCGTACACGCCCACCATGCCTGCGTTGACGATGCCCATGTCCATGCCGGCCTGGATGGCGTGGTACAGGAACACGGTGTGGATGGCCTCGCGCACCGGGTCGTTGCCGCGAAAGCTGAACGACACGTTGCTGACCCCGCCCGACACCTTGGCGCCCGGCAGGTTCTGCTTGATCCAGCGCACGGCCTCGATGAAATCAACGGCGTAGTTGTTGTGCTCTTCGATGCCGGTGGCCACGGCAAAGATGTTGGGGTCAAAGATGATGTCTTCGGGCGGGAAGCCCACTTCGTCGACCAGGATGCGGTAGGCCCGCTCGCAGATTTCGATCTTGCGGGCGTAGGTGTCGGCCTGGCCCTGCTCGTCAAAGGCCATGACCACCGCCGCTGCGCCGTAGCGCTTGACGAGCTTGGCCTGGTGCTTGAAGGCGTCCACGCCTTCTTTCATGCTGATCGAGTTGACGATGCCCTTGCCCTGGATGCAGCGCAGCCCGGCTTCGATCACCTCCCACTTGGAGCTGTCCACCATGATCGGCACGCGCGCGATGTCGGGCTCGGAGGCGATCAGCTGCAGAAAGCGCACCATGGCCGCCTTGCTGTCGAGCATGGCCTCGTCCATGTTGATGTCGATGACCTGCGCGCCGTTCTCCACCTGCTGGCGCGCCACGGCCAGGGCCTCTTCGTACTGGCCGTTGAGGATCATGCGAGCGAACGCTTTGGAGCCGGTGACGTTGGTGCGCTCGCCAATGTTGACGAACAGCGTGCCCTCGCCAATGGAGACAGGCTCCAGGCCGGACAGCTTCATGGGGGGGACGACGGACAGATCGGACATAGGCTCACCTGCGCAGGAACAGCAATGGATACAGGTGAGCGTCGTTGCGGTGGGGCTGGGAGCCGGTTCAATCGATCGAACGGCCCTTCTTGTGTGCCCAAGCCTGACGGCCCCGTCGGGGTGAGGGGCCGCTGCAACGCTCCTTGGGCAACCACGGATTTTACCGGGCCGCGCTCTAAGAACGTGTTTACGATCTCCCAGGGGTCGCGCAGCGGTCTTGGCGGGATGGGATGCAAGGCGCGGTGCGCAGCCAATAGCTCGGCTATTGGCAAGCGCCGCAACGCCGCAGACCGCCCGCAATGACCGCTGCCCGAAGGGTTGGAGCGAAATCGGGCGATTGGACGACTCAAATGCTTGCATGGGCATGAGCCCATGCGGCGCACCCGAGGCATCCACTCATACCGATTGCGCTCCAACGCGATCCCCTGCGAGATCGTAAACACGTTCTAGGCCCGTCAGCGCACCGGCAGGAACTGCAGGAAGGTGCCGCCCACGATGCCCTGCACGTAGCTGATCGCTGCGCGGCGGTACTTTTCGGTCGTGAAGGTGGCCAGCAGGTCGAGCCGCGCAATGATCTTGCCGAACTCGCGCTCAAAGCTCAGGTTGCGGCTGTTTGGGCCGATCTCGTCGGCCCACAGCAGGGGCTGGCCCTGGGCATTGCGGCGCTGGGCCAGCAGCCAGACGGCGCTTTCCACGTTGCGCGCTGCGTTGTACACGTGCTGGGCGTCGATGCCGTCGAGCAGGAAGAACTCGATCTTGCCGCCATGGGCGGTGATGACCATGTCGGCCGTGGCATGGATGAAGGCGGCCACGCGGTCGCCCGCGAACTCGGGCGCGAGCGCCAGGCCCATCGCGGCGATGTCGCGGCGGCCTTGCAGCGGGGCCCAGGGCTGGCGCTGCACGATGGCGGCGCGCACTTGGTCGATGGCGTGTTCACGGCTGACGGCGCTGGTCTTGCGCCACTCGGCGGGGTTGCGCCGGTAGAGCTTGTCCATGAGGCGGAACAGACCTTCGAGGTTGTCATGCATGGCCAGCGTGGCAATGCGGTTGGCGTCGGACTGGGCCATCTCCACCGGCGATGCCGAAGCGCCCTTGACCTCGCCCCGCGGCGTGGGCGCGTTGCCGGCGCAACCGGCCAGCAAGGCGCCGCACAGCGACCAAGTCACCGCCCGAGTCGAAGGAGTGGAGGAAGAGGAACGCCCGTGCATGGGCGCGGATTATGGGCCGGCCCTGCCGCTGCGCAAGGCTTGCGCAGGGGCCAAGGCACGTCGTGACAATGTTTGACGGTTGTGCGCCGATAGCCAGCAGCTTCAGGCGGGCGCCATGGCCGAGGCCGGCAACCCGAACAGGTGGTCGAACAGCCAGTTGAAGACAAAGGTGTAGCAAAGGAAGAACACGATCAGCCCCAGGTCCATCACAAACGCGTGCCACAGGCTGATGTCAAACCACCAGGCGAACAGCGGCACCAGGGTGAAGACCAGGCCACCCTCAAACCCGATGGCGTGCGCGATGCGGCGCGCGATGCTGCGGCCGCGCACCGCCTGGCGCGCCTCCCAGCGCTCGAAGGCCCAGTTGAAAACAATGTTCCACACCACCGCGATCGCCGAGGCGGCCACGGCCACCACGCTGGAATGGCCCGCGCCCTGGCCCGTGAGCAGCGCGAGCCCCGCCGTCGCGGCCGCGATGGCGATGAGCTCATACAGGGTCACGTAGATCAGGCGGCGCCGGATGCCATGAAGCCGAAACAGGGTGGGTTGCTTGTCCATGCAGGCACTGTATGTGCCGCCGTCTGACATATAAAGTCAGCTTCTTTCAGATTTATTGATAGGTTGCAGCACACCATGGCCTTCAATTCCGACAGCGTGCAGGTCTTTCTGGCGGTGCTGGACCAGGGTTCGTTCTCGGCCGCGGCCCGGTCGCTGTCGCGGGTGCCGTCGGCCGTCAGCATGACCATTGCCCACCTGGAGGCCGAGCTCGACGTGCTGCTGTTTGACCGCGCTGGCCGCGAGCCGCGCCCCACCGCTGCGGCGCGGGCGCTGGAGCCGCAGGCGCGGCTGCTTGCAGGGCAGTTGCAGCAGCTCAACGCCCAGGCGCTGGCGCTGACCCAGGGGCTGGAAGAGCGCATCACCCTGGCCATCGCACCCGAGCTGCTGGCAGCGCGCTGGGCGGGGCCGCTGGCGGCCCTGGCGCTGGAATATCCGTTGCTGCAGGTGGAGGTGCTGGCCGCTCCGCAGGTGGATGCGCTCGCGCTGCTGCACAGCGGGCGCGCCCAGCTGGCGCTGGTGTTCGAGCGCCCCAGCATCGACGGGCGCGAAGGATTTCAGGAAGTGGGCACCGAGACCCTGGTGGCCGTGATGGCGCCCGACCACCCGGTGCTGGCCGGCGCGCGCGCTGCGGCGCAGGCGCGGGGCGAGCCGCCTGAGAGCGCCCTGCTGCGCGAGGAGCACCTGACCACCACCCGCCAGATCGTGGTGGCCAGCCGCGACCTGGCGCAGACCGACCCGCGGTTTGTGTTTGCCCGCCACCACTGGCGCACCGACAACCACCTGGCCGCGCTGGGCTTGATCGAGGCCGGCCTCGGCTGGGGCTGGCAGCCGCAGGCGCTGGTGCAGCCGCGCATTGCCGCGGGCACTCTGGTGAAGATGCCGTTTGAGAACCTGAGCAACGGGGCGGCGCTGTGGGTGGACGTGGTCTGGTCCAAGGAGCGCCCGCAGGGCCTGGGCGCCGCGCGGTTTGTGGCGCTGATGAAAACGGCGGCTGCCGCTGCGGCCGCCACAACGACGCAGCGCTAAGCCCTTCCGGCATCGCCCTGGCCTGCATGGACGCCGCAGCAGACCCGCGATCCCTGCGAAGTGGATGGACGGCGATGAAAGCGAATGCGAATTAGTTGCATTTAAAGTTATGATGATGGCCCTCCGCCGTGTTGCATCGCCAAGCCCGCCTTTTCACCGCGCTTTCAGCTTCTCGGCGCGCCGGCCGGTCCGCCCCGGCGTTGGGCCGGCGTCCCCGGACACCCGCCCGCGCCGCCACGGCCCCCGCCACTTTTCGCCTTTCCTCGTCGCCACCATGCATTCCCTGATTCACCGGCCTGCCCAGACCACGGCCATCGCGCGCGCCGCCCTTGCGCTGTGCGCGCTTTCCACCGCCGCAGCCTCGCTGGCCCAGACGGCCCCGTCAGCGGACCCGGCCGCCACCAGCCCCGCAGCCCTGTCCGAAGTGCAGGTGCGCGACACCTCCCCCACCCAGGGCTACCAAGGCGCGCAGCGCAACACGGCCGCGACGCGCACTGACACGCCGCTGATCGAAACCCCACAAGCTGTGCGCGTGGTGCCGCAACAGTTGATGGAAGACCTGGGCGCCACGCGCCTGGCCGACACCGTGGACTACGTCAGCGGCATCACCCGCCTGAACGACTTTGGTGGTACCTGGGACAACTACGCGATCCGCGGCTTTAGCAACACGGATGGCGGCCAGTTGCTCAATGGGTTTGCGTCCAACCGCGGTTATGGCCCGCAGCGCGACATTGCTTCGGTTGAGCGCATTGAATTTTTGAAAGGCCCGGCGGCCGCGCTGTACGGCAGCAGCGAGCCCGGCGGCACGCTCAACATCGTCACCAAGAAGCCGCAGTTCACCGCGGCCCACAAGGCGGGCGTGCAGGTGGGCGGCCAGGGCTATCGCCGTGCCACGCTCGACACCACCGGGCCGCTGGGCGCCAACGTGGCCTACCGCCTGAACGTGGCAGCCGAAGACGGCGCCAGCCGCACCGCCCTGGTGGACAACCGCAAGCTGGTGGTGGCCCCGTCCCTCACCTGGAACCTGGGCGCCAACACGGTGCTGAACTACGAGGCGGAGTTCATCCGCATCCGCACGCCGCTGGACCGGGGCAT
>SDXZ01000395.1 GCA_004210805.1 Acidovorax sp. | reverse complement strand
CGCGCCGCTGGCGCTATGCCCAGACCACCCACCCCCTTGGCCGCACCCACCTGTGGGACGCCGGCATGGGCCTGGGCGCCTGCGGCGACTGGTGCCTGGGGCACCGGGTGGAAGACGCCTTCATCTCCGGCCTGGAGCTGGCACTCGCCGTGGCATGACGGGCTCCGGGCTGCGCTACACCGGCCGGTTTGCCCCCTCCCCCACCGGCCCGCTGCATGCGGGCTCGCTGGCGGCGGCCCTTGCCAGTTGGCTGGACGCGCGGGCGCATGGGGGGCGGTGGCTCGTGCGCATCGAAGATGTGGACACGCCGCGTTGTGTGGCCGGCGGTGGCGAATTCATCCTGCAGCAACTGGCCGCTTGCGGCCTGCGGCCGGATGCGCCGCCCGAGTGGCAGTCCGCACGCACAGCCTTGTACGAGCGGGCCCTGGCCCAGCTGATTGAGCAAGGCCACGCCTACCCCTGCGCGTGCTCGCGCAAAGATATCGAAGACGCCCAGGCAGCGCTCGGCCACGCGCGGGAGCGGCATGCCGCGCTGCCGTATCCGGGCACCTGCCGCCACGGGCTCCACGGGCGCGCGGGGCGCTCGTGGCGGTTCCATGTGGCAAATTTCAAGCCAAAAGAGGCTCCAGCGCTGGATTGTCAAGCGCCTATAGCTATCAATTCAGTAGCAAATGAATTGGTGCACTGGCAGGACCGACGATTGGGCTCGCAGGTGCAGGATGTCGCCGCGGCCGTGGGCGACTTTGTGCTGCGCCGGGCCGACGGGCTGTGGGCCTACCAACTGGCCGTGGTGGTGGACGACGCCGACCAAGGCATCACCGACGTGGTGCGTGGCGAAGACCTTGCCGACAACACCCCGCGCCAGATCCTGCTGCAGCAGGCCTTGGGCGTGCCTGCGCCCCGCTACCTGCATACACCCCTGGTGTGGGGCGACAACGGCGAAAAACTCTCCAAGCAAAACGGCGCGCAGGCGCTGGACTTGTCGAACCCTTTGCTGGCCTTGGCGCAGGCAGCGCAGGTCCTGGGCTTGCCGGCGCTGGAGGATGCACGCAACCGCTCCCTGTCAGATGGATTACACGCATGGGCGGCAGCGTGGCGACGAAACTACAATGGCGACCGTGATTGAACAGACCCTTGCCCCCGCCCCGACCTCCGGTCCCGCTCCCAGCACCGG
>SDXZ01000394.1 GCA_004210805.1 Acidovorax sp. | reverse complement strand
TTCTCCAGCAGCTCGTCGAGCGTGCGGGTGCCCACGGCGGCGCGCAGCGCAAACTGCAGCTCGCGGTACAGGTAGTCGGCAGGCTTTTGCAGCTGGGCAAAGGCTTGCAGCACATTGGTGATGCGGTACGTGGCCGACAGGTTCAGGCGCAGGCTCACCTTATCGCGGGTCATGATGTCCTGGCCCGAGACCTCTACGGTCTGCAGGCGCAGGTCCACCAGTTCCACGGCGAGGGTACGGCCGTACTTCCAGAACGCGTAGGCACCGGCGGTCAGCAAGCGCTCGACCTTGCCGTCCAGCGTCAGCAGCGCGCACTGGCCTTCGGGCACCTGCACCTGCAGCACGCCGTTCAGGCCGGTCACTGCGCGCTGGCGCAGTTGGGTCTGCGTCAGGCGGGCGACCAGGTCGGAGGGCAGCTCGGCACCGTTTTGCAGGTTCACCACCTGCACGGCCACGTCCACCAGACCCTTCCAGTACAGGCGGCGCGTGCCGGGCGGCAGGATTTCGACCAGCACGCCGTTTTCGCTGCGCAGGCCCACTTCGCGCTCCGACAGGTTCACCTGCACGAAGTTGGCGGCCACCACGGTAGGCTCCTGCGCCATCAGGTAGTCGGCCAGGCCGTTCGTGAACGCGGGTTGCTCCAGAGCGAAGGTTTCCACGCGCAGCGTGTCCAGGCCGGCAAACAGCCAGTGCGTGCCGCTCTGCAGCACGCGGTCGAAATCGCCGTTGCGCAGCAGCAGGGCGCGTTCGTTTTTCTTGACGGTGATGCGTTGGATCTTGTTGTTCAGCATTTCTTCTTCTCCTCGTTGTGGTCCGCGTCGCGGGTTTCTCATTCGTCGTTCGTTGTCGTTGTCGTCTTCATGTCGGTTGCCGCACAGCGCTGGCAACACGACCCCAATCCCCAAAGGGCGCCGTTACAGCGGCGGCGGGGCTCCAGGCGGCGCAGCCGCGGGCCTTGCAGTGCGCCGTGGTTGCTGCCCTGCAAGCAGGGCGGCAGCGTGGCTGACTGCGGGCGCGGGCTGCACCGGGGTCTGGTGCAAACCGCCGCCGGCTGACGGGGTGCCTGCGGGGGCTGCCGTGCAGCAGCCTTTGCCTGCGCCCCGCGTCCGGCGGGTGGTCTTTCGACCGTTTCTTCAAAGCTCCGGCCTTGCGGCCGGAAGAATGGACAGGAGTCGAAC
>SDXZ01000039.1 GCA_004210805.1 Acidovorax sp. | reverse complement strand
GGGGAGGGCAGCGCCGTCATGGTGTGGGGAGACGGGTGGCGGGGTACTGATTTTAATCACAGTGCCTGGCGGCTGCTCGGCGGTGGTCAGAAAATGGAGGTAAATCAGCCTCTAGCGCTTGATGTATAAGCGCAATAAGCTATAAAAATAGTAGCAAATAGCGTTTGTCTGGTCACTGCGCAAAACTGCCGCCCCCGGGCGCCGCACCGGGTTGCACCGGTGAGGACCTTGCGCGGCGTGCCCGGGTGGCGGGGGTCAAGTTCAGTGGATTGGATCAGCGCCGCACGCCGTACCACAGCTCACGCCGGTTGGAGGGCGTCTCTGGCGTCAGCAAGGGGTTGCGCAGTTCGATCACCGTGCGGTCATTCAATCTGGCCTTGCGCACACGCTCGCCCCAATGTTCATTGAAGAGCTTGTCGAACGACCCGTCGGCGATGGCCTTCTCCATGCCCTCGGAGATATCGGCGGCGAGTTTGGTATTGCGCTTGTTGACGAAGAAATAACTGTCGTAGAAGTAATGCAAGGCCAGATGCGGTTCGATTTCGAGCGTGCTGGCGTGGGCTTCTTGCTCGTCCCAGATTTCCATCACGCTGCGGGGAAAGTAGTCGAAGCGCTGGCTTTCCAGCATCTTGAACAGGCCTTCATAGGTAGAGCCGTTGATCACCTCCAGGCCATTGCCACTCAGGATCTGCGTGTCTGGCCAATCTTGGCCCTGGGCAAGGCGCACGCCCATCAGGTCGCTCAGTGTTTTGATTTGCGCAACACGGTGGGTATCGCCCTTGCGCACCAGGCCCAGTCGCCAACCCAGCAAGCCCTTGTTGAGCGGCACGCGTATCGGCAGCAGCCTGGCTTCCCGTTCGGCGGAGGATGGAAGCGCTGAAACGTCGATCGTTCGGCCGGCCTCCAGTTCGATGATCTGGCGGTTCTGGCTCATCGACACCGTGGGGTATTCCACCCGGTATGCGGTCCGGGTCTTGGACAGCACCAGCTCCAGCAGTTTTCGCGGATAGTCGTAGCGCTGGTCGGCAGCGCTTTCGGGGATCGGGTAGCGCACGACCTCCACGCCAGCGGCGCTGCCAGGGGTCAGGAGCATGAGGGCCGGTAGCAACGCAAGCCGCCATCGCCGCAATCCACGTTTCAAACTGGCGCCGCGGCCTTCTTTCAGTGCAACCGGCATCCGGCGCAAGCCGCTCATCGCCGCAATACCTTTTTGCACTGCTGCGATGGGACCCGCTTGCACCGGCAAATCGCCCGCGGTATCCGAAGCTTGGGGAAAGGAAGCCATCCGGCATGGTGTGTACATGGTGTTTCCCCCGGCGATGAAGTCATGAAATGTGGCTGCGCACTTCAACAAGAGTCAGTACAGCCAGGTCTTTGCTTTCGATGCCCGCGCCAGCAGGCCATCGCGCGCCTGTCGCTACGGGGTGAACTTTGTGACGGCTAGCCTTTCTTGGCAATGTATTTTTCTCACCGCTGAACAGTCTGCTTTGCCCCGCCGTTGACAGCCTGCCGATGCTGCAGGGCAGCAATTGCAGAGGCTGGCCACTCATCTCCCCGTGGTGTCGCTGGGTTGTAGTCGAGAGCGGTCTGCACTCACTGCGTGACGCACGCTTCTGTGCCAAAGGACTGCTCTGTACACGCGTATATCCGCATGTTTTCAAGATCACCCAAGTTTTAAGATCGTGGATCCACTCCCTGGGGGCCGCAACGCGGATGGGGACGAGCCAAGCATATTGGATATAAAAAGCAGCAGCTGGAGAGCTGATGAAACGTAGCGACGTCACGAAAGTGAACTTGTTCAGCAAGGCGCTGGTTCGCAACAATGGCATCGCGCGCAAGATCGTGTTGGCCGTGGTTCTGTTCAGCTCCGCAGTGACGACAGTCATCACCGCGGTAGAGCTCTACCTGGACTATCGGGGGGACATACGCGGCATCCATGAGCGAGTGGAGTCGATCCGCAAGGTGTATCTGCCCACGCTTGTGGAAAGCGTCTGGGTCGTGGAGCCCGTTCAGATCCAGAACCACCTCAACGGCCTGATGAATCTGGGGGACATCGAATACGTGGGCATCGTCTCGGACGGCAAAACCCAGTGGTCTGCTGGCACGCAGTCCTCCAAGCGCCAAATCGAAATCTTCTTCCCTTTGATTCGTGGCAATTCTGGCGAAAGCGTATCGCTTGGCGAGCTGCAGGTCGTCGCCAGCGTGGACAACGTGGTGTCGCGGCTGTGGGACAGATTCATGCTCATCCTGGTGAGCAACGCCATCAAAACCTTCTTGGTCACCGCCTTCGTTTTGCTGATCTTCCAGGCGTTCGTGGGCCAGCACCTGGAGCATATTGCCGAGTATCTGCGGCAGTTTTCAAAGCACGTATCCAGTGAGCGGCCCCTGCAGCTCAGGCGCAGTGAGGGCGGCCGCTGGCGCCCCGATGCGCTGGACCACGTGGCGAATGCCGTCAACCAGATGCGTGAAGAAATCATGCGCTCGGGCGCCGAGCTCAAAGCCAGCAATGAGCGGCTGGCGTCGATGGTGAAGAACTCGCCCCTGGCCATCTACACCAGCGATCTCAACTACATCGTGAGCAGTTGGAACCCGGCGGCGCAGAGGATGTTTGGCTGGAGCGCCGAGGAGGCCATCGGCCAGCGGGTGCGGTTCATCCCCAAAGACAGGGAGCATGAGTACGACAACATTGCGACCAGGTTGCGAAATGGGGAGTCGCTTGACCAGGTTGAGGCGGTGCGGCAGCGCCGTGACGGCTCCCTCATCCACATCAGCTTGTCCACTGCGCCCTTGTTCACGGCGGACGGGCAACCCCATGCCAACATATTTCTCGTGGCCGACATTACCCAGCGCAAGCTGGCCGAGCAGCAGCTCCAGTTCCAGGCTTTCCATGACGCATTGACCGGCCTGCCCAACCGTCTGCTGCTGCAAGACCGATTCGAGCAAGCCAAGGCCCGTGCAAACCGGGCCAACCAGCGGCTGATGCTGCTCTTTCTGGACCTGGACAACTTCAAGAGCATCAATGACACGCTCGGCCACGACAGCGGCGACGCCTTCCTCCAGCAGATCGCCACCCGCCTGGAGACCTGCCTGCGCGAAACCGACACCGTCAGCCGGCTGGGCGGTGATGAGTTCCTGATTCTTTTGCCCGACCTGGCCCAGGTGGACGATGCGACGCCGGTGCTGGCCAAGCTCATGGAGCAGATGCAGTTGCCCTTTGATGCCGCGGGCCATGAAATTTCGACGTCGGTGTCCATGGGCGTGACGATCTTTCCCGGCGACGGCACCAGCTTCGAGAGCCTGCTCAAAAAGGCCGACATGGCCATGTACAAAGCCAAGGGCGACGGACGCAACACCTACCGATTCTTCGACGATGCGATGGACGTGGAGGCGGTCGAACACCAGTTCATCCGCAATGGCCTGCGCCGCGCGCTGGAGCGCAATGAATTCGTTCTGCATTACCAGCCCCAGATCGACCTGGCCAGCGGCGCCATTATTGGCGTCGAGGCGCTGATACGCTGGATTCACCCCCAACGAGGCGTCGTGTCGCCTGCACGGTTCATTCCGGTGGCCGAAGAGAGCGGTTTGATCGTTCCGATTGGCGATTGGGTGTTGCGTGAAGCCTGCCGCCAGGCCATGGCTTGGCAACACGCCGGTCTGTCTGAGCTGTGTATGGCGGTGAACCTCTCGGCCGTGCAATTCAAACGCGACAGCGTGGAGCAGTCGGTCATTCATGCGCTGGAGGAAAGCCGCTTGAACCCCGCTTTGCTGGAGCTGGAGCTGACCGAGTCGATCTTGATCCAGAACGTGGAGGGCGTGCTGGACAGTGTCAAGCGCTTGAAGCTGCTGGGCGTAAAGCTATCGATCGACGACTTCGGTACGGGCTATTCCAGCCTTTCGTACCTCAAGCGCTTTGACATCGACAAGCTGAAGATCGACCAGTCCTTCGTACGCGGCCTGGGCTCCGACCCGGATGACGCCGCCATCGTGCGCGCGATCATTCAGTTGGCCCGCAGCCTGAATCTGCGCACCATCGCCGAAGGCGTTGAAACCGCCGACATGCTGCACCAGCTGTGCGCCTTCGGCTGTGACGAGGCACAGGGCTACCACTTTGCGCGGCCAATGGCGGCGGATGACGTTGCCAGTTATATCCGGCAGGCAAAGATCACTGCGGTCGGACCGGCAAGTAACCGTCCACCGGTATAGCGGGGCTTTCAATTGCTGAGCCGCTCAAAGCGGCTCGACAGGGACGGCTTATTACGCAGCCTCAACTTTTTGGTGCCAGCTTATCGGTAGCGTCTCACCGATAAGCGGCTTAGCAGGCCTGGCGCTTGGCGTCGTGCCGCTGGTCCGACAGCAAGTCGGTCCAGCTCGCCTTGACCTTATGCACCATCGGCTGCAGGTACGCCGGCACCGTGGTGTATTGCTGCTGCTGATGGTGTTGCTGCTGCCGTTGGCGTGACGGGCACGGAGGAATCCAGCGGGCTAGTAGGAGGCTGCGGTGCCGCCTTTGGGGCGTGAGGAGCCGCGGATTGCAGAGAAATTTAGATCAGATTGGCCTCTAGCGCTTGATGGGTAAGCACTAGAAGCTATTGAAATGTGAGCGTCCTTGTCACTCCAGTGCGAAGAAGGCCACGCGAATCCTCGGCGTCTTCCACTGGGATGCTGTGTCTGAAGCGAGCGAGACTAAAGACAGGCGGCTGCCTTTGACTATCGCTCAGGGTGAAGTTGAAAAATCGTGAGAAGACTGTTTTGCAGCGATTGCTGTCATCCAAACCGTGCCATCTAAGGCGCACTATCGGGAAAGAGCTGCCGCTGGCGGTGTGAGAAAGCCCTCGCAACACTGGCACTCTCCGAAGCCCGCCCCTAGCGGGCTTTTTTGCGTGCGTGCGTTCAACTCGCCAAGCGGGGAGTGGCCTGATAAAGTGCCGCGCGGGAGAAAAAGCCACTTATGAAAACCACTCTGCGTCACTGCTTGCAACTCTGCGTCTTGAGCCTGCTCATGCTGGTATCGACCACCTCCTTCGCCCAATGCCTGAACAGCGGCCCCAATGAGGTCACCTGTAGTGGCAACAGCAATGGGACCACGGTAGTCGGAGCGGTAGCAGATGACACCTTCATCTTCGCTGCAGGCGTTATCGGCGATATCACCGTTATTTCCGGAGGCGGTAACGACAGCATCGACTTGTCTGCGTTGGGTGCTGGGGTCACCTTGGATTTGTCCAATGGTGCGGGCTATCAAACGGTTGCGCCAGGCCTGCGGCTATGGGTGCAGGGCTTTGACACTCCTGGGGCCAACTACAGGGTTCTAGGTTCAGTCGCCGGAGGCAATACGCTGACTGGCGCCGCCGGAAACGACACCCTAGTTGGTGGGGCTGGAATCGACGCCCTTACCGGCGGCGCAGGCGACGACATCCTGGATGGCGCTGGTGGTGCTGACACACTGGACGGAGGGTTGGGCACCGACACTCGCGTCAACGCGGGCGCGGGCTGTACGGGCGATGTCTTGGTGAGCATCGAAACCGACCTTTGCCCTGCGGCTCCCGTGTTGCCCGCTGGCGCTTCCGCAATCCCCACCATGTCTGAATGGTCCCTGCTCGGAACCTCGATCGCGCTGGCCCTGGTCAGCTGGGCAAGGTTGCGGGGGCGCATTCATGGCAAGCGGATCTCGCCAAAATGAACGCGCACCACTGATCACCGCAAATCAGACGCCGTGCAACAGGAGGCGGTCTCCCAGCTACGGCCCATATGGCAATCGCGCGTGTGAGTCAACTTCAAAGCGGCCCAAACATCGACTCTGCTTGACCTCGTAGTGCTTCCTCCACCAGCAACTGCAGGAGGTTCTGCCGCATCGGGTCGTCCGAGTCGCGGACACATGCAGGCACCGTGTCAAAGCGAGCTCGCTTCACGTCGATAGTCGTGCCCTGGAAGGTGACATCGTTGACAACGACCCGCCGGGCCAATGCTTGGACACGCCCGAAGGCGTCTTCCGGCACCGTCTCGGATACCTCAATGGTGATGTTCATAGGTTACCTCTCAAGCCGCCTGCTAGGCGCTCAGAACGCCCGCGGGGATCGACTGCTTGGACGTTGCTCTTCGAGGAGTGACCAATGGCGAACTGAACTCTAACTCTTCAAAGCCGCCTTGCCCAGGGTAGGCGTAGTCCTACAAATTCCGTCGTCAGCTACCGACCGCATACTGCTTGGGCCCGCCATGAAATTGCTTCGCAGGCAATGTCGCCTGAACTTTTCTGGAGATAGTCATGACGACCAATCAACAGCGAAATCAAGGTCAGAGCAATCAATCTCAGCAAGACCAGCAGAATCAGCAAAACCGCCAGCAGGATCAAAGCAATCCTCAGAATCAGCGGAATCAGCAAGGCCAGCAACAACAAGGCAGCGACCAAAACCGCCAGCAGGGCTCCGACTACAGCCAGAAGTCGAATCAAGGCAGCCGCGGGACTGATCAGAGCCAGCCTGACGACAAGGTGTGATGGTTGGTGGGCGTGTTGCTTCACGCCCGCTGCGGCGATCCAGGCGCAGCAACTGCCTAGGTCTTCCGACCTTATGAGCCCGCCACGCGCGGGCTTTTTAACGCCTGTGCCTTCACCTCAGGCCAACCCGTCGCAGTACGCCGCTAGGATGGAGCCCTTCAAAAACCGGGAGACAGAGCCTGTGGGTATATATGCCTCCAGATGGCTGGTCATTGCGTCGTTTGCCGTCCCCATCCTCAAGCGGTCAAGACTGCAATGCCACGATGGGCGAGGGAAGCCCAGGCATCGGAGCCAACCCCGCGCTGATCCCGTCACGACTGCCCAGTTTCGGTTGCGACGGCGCCGGATGCGAGCAAGAAGTAATCTTGATCCTTTGCTCGGCCTCTACCGATTTGAACGAAGCTGTTTGCCCTGTAGAAGGCGAGCGCATTGGTGTTTTCGGCGACACATTTGAGCTGGTAAGGGGTTGTCGACCAGCCCGGTAGCGCGAGCAATAGGGCTCGCCCAACACCTCGATTTACAGCATCGGGATGAACGTGTAGGTGGTGGACAAAGTTTTTCGGTTCCCAAACCGAAATGAAGCCTAGAAGGCGATCCCCGTCAAAGGCGAGGAGTTGCATTTCGCCCACCGTCTGGAGATCGAAATCTTCTAACGCGAACCCAGATGATTCTTCCCAGAAAAACGCGGTCCGACGCGAGTGAAAGAACAGAGCGCGAAGTGATGTTAGGTCTTCGGGCAGAGCGGAACGAATGAACAAGCCCTTCTCCAAAAGAATGTTGCGATTCATAAAATCGTTCACCAACGAACGCGCACTATCGGCCAAAAAGCGGATCCATAGCGCATCGGGAGGATCGTCAGAGCCGAGCAACAAGGTCCGTGATCAACCAGAGCGCCATGCCAAGCATCGCTATCGCCGTCACCGCGTCCACCATGCGCCAGCTCTTTGACGGGATCAGCCAATGGCTGGCACCTCTTGCCAGTGCCACCCACGCAGTGAACCACACGATGGACGCGAGAAAGGCACCGACGGAGAAGGTCACACTGGCCGTAGTGGGCAGCGCTGCTCCCACGGAACCAAGAATGACCACTGTGTCGAGCCATGAGGCGGGATTTCCAAGAGACATTACCAAGAGGCGGCGGCCCCAGCTTCCTTTACCGACTTTTGTCGCAGACGCAACCGAGGCGCCAGACCCTCTGGCGGCAGCGCGCGCCGCTTGGACGGCGTGTCCGATAAGCAATGCAACTCCAGCGAATTGCAAAAGCACTTGGAGAGCAGGGAAGGTTTCAAGCGCTGCTGAGACACCCAGAACGCCCCCAGCAATCAGAGCGAGATCGCTGCCGCTACTGATGGCGACGAGCATCACCCGAGAACGTCCTAAAAGAGCTTCGCGGAAAACGAGAACGTCTTTGGGGCCAGGACAAATGAAAAGGCCCAAGGCAAGCACAAAGCCTTGCATGGCTGGGGAGAGGTCGAGCATGTCGGAATAGCCGACAACCTCTCAAGCTGAACCGGTGGTTAATGGATGTCGAGATTTTATCTGCGGCGCCGCTGATGCGGTAGGACCTGCTGCCCTTGCCCCGATTCAGCTCAAAAGTGAGCGGCAGCTTGTAGCCGGTAGTACTCATTCGTTTGCGGTCGCTCTATGACTGCAACCAGCCTGAAGCAGCTTCCCCTCACCACTCCGCAAAACTCCCATCCTTGTGCCGCCACACCGGATTCCTCCAGCGGTGCCCCTGCTGCGCGCGCTCCCGCACGTACTCCTCGTTCACTTCAATCCCCAACCCGGGCCCGTTCGGGATGGCCACCATCCCGTCCTCGTACTTGAACACCTCGGGGTTGGACACATAGTCCATCAGGTCGTTGTCCTGGTTGTAGTGGATGCCCAGGCTCTGCTCCTGGATGAATGCGTTGTAGCAAACGGCGTCGAGCTGCAAATTGGCCGCCAGCGCGATGGGCCCCAGTGGGCAGTGCAGGGCCAGGGCCACGTCGTAGGCTTCGGCCATGGTGGCGATCTTGCGGGTTTCGGTGATGCCGCCGGAGTGCGAAGGGTCGGGCTGGATGATGTCGGCATACCCCTCCTGTAGCACGCGCTTGAAGTCCCAGCGGGAGTACAGGCGCTCACCCAGGGCGATGGGGGTGGACGAGATGCGGGCGATCTCCTTGAGCGCTTCTTCGTGCTCGCTGAGCACGGGCTCTTCAATGAACATGAGCTTGTAGGGCTCCAGTTCCTTGATCAGCACCTTGGCCATGGGGCGGTGCACGCGCCCGTGAAAGTCCACGCCGATGCCCACGTGCGGGCCCACGGCCTCGCGCACGGCGGCCACGTTTTGCAGGCAGCGCTCCACCTTGTCGAAGGTGTCCACAAACTGCATTTCTTCGGTGCCGTTCATCTTGACGGCGGTAAAGCCGCGGGCCACGGCGTCGCGGGCTTGCTGCGCGGTTTCGCTGGGGCGGTCGCCGCCGATCCAGCTGTACACGCGGATGCGGTCGCGCACATTGCCGCCCAGCAGCTCGGACACGGGCACGCCCAGGGCCTTGCCCTTGATGTCCCACAGCGCCTGGTCGATGCCGGCCAGCGCGCTCATGTGCACGCCGCCGCCGCGGTAAAAGCCGCCGCGGTACAGCACCGTCCAGTGGTCTTCGATGTGTCGCGGGTCCTTGCCGATGAGGTAGTCACCCAGCTCTTCGACTGCGGCAGCAACGGTCTGCGCGCGGCCTTCCAGGATGGGTTCGCCCCAGCCGACGATGCCTTCGTCGGTTTCGATTTTCAGAAAGCACCAGCGCGGGGGCACCAGGAACGTGGTCAGTCGGGTGATCTTCATGGGAGGGCGGATGGAAAGGAAGCTGTGGAAATGCAGATGGGGGGATGAGCGGCAACGCAGCGCTGTGCCGTCTACGCGGCAGTTGTGGGGGCGGCGTTTGCATTCACGCCGTGTGCCGGGCCGTACGAGCCGTGCCACGCGGTGACGAACGCAACGGCCTTGGCGGCCACGTCGCCCGCGCTGTCGCCCGGGCGGTACAGGGCCGAGCCCAGGCCGAAGCCGCTGGCCCCTGCCGCTGCATAGGTGGCAATGCTCTCGGGCACGATGCCGCCCACGGGCACCAGTGCCATGGGCGGGGTGATGACGGCCCGCCAGGCTTTGAGCACGTGCGGCGGCAACGCCTCGGCCGGGAAGAGCTTGAGCATGTTGGCGCCTGCCGCCAGCGCTGCATAGGCCTCGGTCAGCGTGGCCACGCCGGGTGCGCAGGCCATGCCGGCCGCGCGGGCGGTGCGGATCACGGCGGGGTCGCTGTGGGGCATGACGATGATCTGCCCGCCCGCCGCCGCCACGTCGGCACAGGCTTCGGGCGTGAGCACCGTGCCGGCGCCCACCAGGCAGTCGGCGGGCAGCGCATCGCGCAGGGCGCGGATGCTGGCCAGGGGCTGGGGAGAGTTCAGCGGCACCTCGATGATGCGAAACCCCGCGTCGTAAAGCACGTGGCCGATGGCCACCACCTCGTGCGGCTGCACGCCGCGCAGGATGGCGATCAGGCCGCAGGCCTGCATGGTGCTGAACAGGTTCTTGTCGATGGGATTCATGCGGCTCGGCTCCTGGGGAATGGTGTGGGCTCTGCGCCCGGGGCTGCTGCCAGCCTGGCGGCGACAGCGATCTGCCACAGGCCTGTGACGGTGGCCTGCGCGGCTATGGCCGGTGGTGCAAAGCCGTAAGCCTGCAGGGCAATGGCGTAGCGGCGGCACAGGTCGGTTTCGCCGCACAGCACCAGCGGGATGGGGGCGGCGCCGGTGGGCGGGTGCAGGCGCGCCAGGCTCGCGATCTCGTGCCCGATGAGGATGCCCGAGAGGTAGTCGGCCTGTGCTGTGGCGGGCAGTGCGCCGGTCAGGCCCAGCGTACGGGTGCTGAAGATGTGCGACAGCAGGCCCAGTGGTGCATCGCCGCCGCGCGCCACCTGCAGGCCTTGTGCAAACGCGGCGTCGTCGGGCGCGGCCGGTGCCTGCATCGTCTTGCCCAGGATGGTGTGCCCGCGCAGTGCGGCAAACACTTCACCCGTCATGAAGGTGTGAAACCGCTCGATGCTGCACCGGGTGCCATCGCTCTGCGCCACCACCCACTTGCTGTGCGTGCCCGGCAGGCCGACCAGCAGCGGGCCTTGGCCGGCGACAGATGCATCGGCCAGTACGCCCAGCACCTGCGTCTCCTCACCGCGCATCACGTTGGGCAGGCCCGCGCGCTGCAGCAGACCGGGCACGATGTGCAGGGGTGTGGCGCTGCCACGGCCCACCACCGTCAGCCCGCGCGCAAGGTCGTCCAGCGAGGTGGGTGTGTCGAGGTATTTGGCTTCGCGCCAGCCCTGGGCGCTGCCGACCATGCCGCAGGCCAGCAGGGGCACCGCGGGCAGTGCGGCCAGCCAGTCACCGCAGGTGTCTTGCAGTGCGCGCTCGAAGGCTGCCCCGGGCTCCGCGCCGGTCTGGTCCGTGGGGGCCTGCGGCAGATTCATGATGCCCCAGGGGCGGTTGCGCTGCTCCAGCACGTGCCCGCTGGCACTCAGGCGAAACGCGCGCAGCGAGCTGGTGCCCCAGTCCAGGGCCACCAGTCGGGTGCCAGAGAGGTCGGCGGCGATATCTGCCATGGCGTGCTTATTTGCCCCAGCGCAGCACCAGCGGGTCCAGCCGGCGCGCGATGTCAATGAGGCCCCGGCGCACCTCGGGGTGCATGGCCGGGAAGGGGTGGCGCCCGGCTTCGCAGGCAATCACACCGCCTTCCTTCATCAGCGCCTTGGCCGTCAGGATGCCGCCCTGGCGGTTTTCGTGGTTGATGAGGGGCAGCCAGCGCTGGTAGAGCGCGAAAGCCTGGTCCATGTCGCCCTGGCGGTGGGCTTCAATGATGGGACGGATGCCGTCGGGAAAGGCGCCGCCCGTCATCGCGCCGGTGGCACCGGCATCCAGGTCGGCCAGCAGGGTGATGGCCTCTTCGCCGTCCCACGGGCCTTCGATGGCGGCGCCGCCCAGGCGGATCAGCTCGCGCAGCTTGCTGGCGGCACCCGGCACTTCGATCTTGAAGTAGGCCAGGTTCTCGATCTCCTGCGCCATGCGGGCGAGGAACGGGGCCGACAGCACGGTGCCGCTGGCGGGCGCGTCCTGCACCATGATCGGAATGCTGATCGCATCGGACACGCCGGCGTAGAACTCGTAAATCTGCGCTTCGGGCACGCGGAAGGTGGCACCGTGGTACGGCGGCATCACCATCACCATGGCGGCCCCCATGTCCTGCGCGGCGCGGCTGCGCTCGGCGCACACCCGGGTGCCGTAGTGGGTGGTGGTGACGATCACCGGCACGCGGCCGGCCACGTGTTCCAGCGAGATGCGGGTCAGCGTCTCGCGCTCGGCGTCGGACAGCGAAAACTGCTCGGAGAAGTTGGCCAGGATGCAGAGGCCATCCACACCGGCGTCGATCATGAAGTCGAGGCAGCGCTTTTGGCTTTCAAGGTCGAGGGTGCCGTCTTCATGGAAGGTGGTGGGCACGACGGGGAAGATGCCGCGGTAGCGGGCGGGGGCAGCGGTAGATGTCATGGGTCAGGTGGCTTTGATGTCGTTCTTCTTGGCGATTTCGCCCCACAGGCGATAGTTGTCGCGGGTCAGTTTGGCCAGCCGTTCCGGTGTGCCGCCGCCCACCATGTCACCGTTCTTGGTGATGGTGCCGCTGACCGCCGGGTTGGCGAGCGCCGCGTTGAGCGCGGCATTGGTCTTGCTGACGATGTCCGGGGAGAGGCTGGGTGGCCCCCACAGGCCGACGAACACGGTCACGAGGAAGTCCTTCAGGCCCGCTTCGGCTGCGGTGGGCACGTCGGGCAGCGCCGGCAGGCGCTCGGCACCAGTGACCACAATGGCGCGCAGCCGGCCGGATGCAATGAAGGGGATGAGCAGTGACGCGGCATCCACGATGCACGGCACCTGGTTGCCCACCACGTCCTGGATGGCCGGGGCGCTGCCCTTGTAGGGCACCTGGTTCATCGGCGGCAGTCCGGCGCGCTCGCGCAGGTGCTCCATCGCCAGATGGGTGTTGCCGCCACTGCCCGCAGAGGCATAGCTGAAGCCACCAGCCTTGACGCCAGCCCGCACCCAGGTGCGGAAGTCTTCGAGCGTCTTCACCGGTGCGGATGGGTGCACGCACAGCACCAGCTGCGACTCCAGCACCAGCCCGATGGGCGTGAAGTCCAGCGGATTGGGCGACGGTGTCGCGTAGGTGTGCGGGTTGATGGTGAGGCTGGTGTTGGCCACCAGCAGCTTGTGGCTGTCGTTCAGGCGCAGGGCCTCGGCCGCTGCCAGGTTGCCGGAGGCGCCGGGTTTGTTTTCCACCACCACCGGTTGGCCCAGCGCGCTGGCAAGGCCGTTGGTGATGAAGCGCGCGCCAGCGTCGGTCAAGCCGCCGGGCGGGTAGCCGACAAGCAGCGAGACGGGTTTGGAGGGCCAGGCCGGTGCCGCGGCCACGGCAGATGTGGCGCCCAGCGCGGACAAGGCACTGCCGGCTGCCGCGGTGAGAATGGTGCGTCGGGAGGGGGACCGCATGGAGTCTCTTTGTTCTTGTTTCAAGTGGGCGTGATCAGTGCGAATGGCGCGGCACGGCCGAGCCGCGGCAGCCCACCAGAAAGTCGAAGTCGCAGCCCTCGTCCGCCTGCAGCACATGGTCCACATACAGGCGCTGATAGCCACCGCGGCCACCCTGGTCGGTGGTGGACAGCGCAGCCAGGCGCGCGGCCAGTTCTTCGTCGCTGATGTCGAGGTGCAGGCGGCCTTGTTCGCAGTCGAGCTCGATGAAGTCACCGTCACGCACGGCGGCCAGCGGACCGCCGTCAGCGGCCTCGGGCGCCACGTGCAGCACGACGGTGCCGTAGGCGGTACCGCTCATGCGCGCGTCGGAGATGCGCACCATGTCCTTCACGCCCTGGCGCAGCAGCTTGGGCGGCAGGCCCATGTTGCCCACCTCGGCCATGCCGGGGTAGCCCTTGGGGCCGCAGTTCTTCATCACCATCACGCAGCTGGCGTCGATGTCCAGGTTTTCATCGACGATGCGCTCCTTGTAGTGCTCCAGGTTCTCGAACACCACAGCACGGCCGCGGTGCTTGAGCAGCTCGGGCGATGCGGCGGACGGCTTGAGCACCGCACCGCGGGGGGAAAGGTTGCCGCGCAGGATGCAGATGCCGCCGTCGGCGATCAGCGGGTTGTCGATCGTGCGGATCACCTCGTCGTTGTACTGGGGCGCCTCGCGCACGTTGTCCCACAGACTCTTGCCGTTGACGGTCAGCGCGTTGGGGTGGGGCAGCAGGTTGTTCTCGCCCAGTCGGCGGAGCACGGCAGGCAAGCCGCCAGCGTAGTAGAACTCTTCCATCAGGAAACGGCCCGAAGGCTGCAGGTCTACCAACGTGGGCGTGCCGCGGCCCACTCGCGTCCAGTCTTCCAGGTCGAGCTGCACGCCCATGCGTCCGGCGATCGCCTTGAGGTGGATGACCGCGTTGGTCGAGCCGCCGATGGCGGCGTTGGTGCGAATGGCGTTCTCGAACGCTTCGCGCGTCAGGATCTTGGACAGCGTCAGGCCTTCGTGCGCCATCTCCACAATGCGTTTGCCCGACATGTGGGCCAGCACATAGCGGCGTGAATCCACGGCCGGGATGGCCGCGTTGTGCGGCAGCGATGTACCCAGCGACTCGGCCATGCAGGCCATGGTGCTGGCCGTGCCCATGGTGTTGCAGGTGCCGGCAGAGCGGGACATGCCCGCTTCGGCCGCGAAGAACTGGTGCTCGTTGATTTCGCCGGCCTTCAGCGATTCATGCAGCTGCCACACGGCTGTGCCCGAACCGATGTTCTTGCCTTCGAGCTTGCCGTTGAGCATGGGGCCGCCGGTGACCACGATGGCGGGCACGTCGCAGCTGGCCGCGCCCATCAACAGCGCGGGCGTGGTCTTGTCGCAGCCCACCAGCAGCACCACCGCATCGATGGGGTTGCCGCGAATGGCTTCTTCCACATCCATGCTGGCCAGGTTGCGCGTGAGCATGGCCGTTGGGCGCAGGTTGGATTCGCCGTTGGAGAACACCGGAAACTCCACCGGAAAGCCGCCCGCCTCGTAGATGCCGCGCTTCACATGCTCGGCGATCTTGCGAAAGTGGGCGTTGCAGGGCGTGAGCTCGGACCAGGTGTTGCAGATGCCGATGATGGGGCGGCCGTCGAACTCATGGTCCGGGATGCCCTGGTTCTTCATCCAGCTGCGGTACATGAAGCCGTTCTTGTCGGCCGTGCCGAACCAGGCAGTGGAGCGGAGTTTGCGCGGGGTGGTGGTCATTGTGGGTGCGGGTCAGAGAGATGATGGAAAGAAGGTCAGGGCCGCTTGGCGGCGCGGCGCGTGAGCAGGCGCTGCAGCAGGCAGAAAACAAACAGCAGCACGCCGACGACGATGCGCGTCCACCACGAACTGAGCGTGCCGTCGAACGAGATCAGGGTCTGGATGATTCCGAGCATGAGCACGCCGAACAGCGTGCCGGCCACATAGCCCACGCCGCCCGTGAGCAGCGTGCCGCCGATCACCACAGCGGCGATGGCATCGAGCTCCATGCCCGTGGCGTGCAGGCCGTAGCCCGAGAGCATGTAGAACGTAAACACCACGCCCGCCAGCGCTGAGCAAAAGCCCGAGAGCGTGTACACGCCGATGACCGTGGCGCGCACGGGCAGGCCCATGAGGACGGCGGAGTTCTCGCTGCCCCCCACGGCATACACCGCGCGGCCAAACGGCGTGCAGTGCGCGATGAACAGCGCGGCCAACAGCACCGCGATGGCGATCAGTGCGCCGAGGGACAGCGACGCGCCTTCCCACAACTCCAGGCGCCACTGCGACAGCTCGGAATACGCTTCGTTGGTGATGCTGATCGAGTCGATGCTGATGAGGTAGCACAGCCCGCGTGCGAGGAACATGCCGGCCAGGGTCACGATGAAGGGCTGCAGCTTGAAGCGCTCGATCAGAAAACCCATGAACGCGCCAAAGAACGTGCCCATGAGCAGCACCAATGGCACGGCCACCGTGGGGCTCCAGCCCCGGTGCTCGACCAGCGCGGCCAGCACCATGGTGGTCAACGCGACCACTGAGCCCACCGACAGGTCGATGCCGCCTGACAGGATGACAAACGTCATGCCCACCGCCACGATGATGAGGAAGGCGTTGTCGATCAGCAGGTTGAGGAACACCTGGGCCGAGAAGAAGCCGGTGTACATCACCGAGCCGAGCGTGGCCATGGCCACAAACAGCGAAATGGTGGCGGCGAGCGGCAGGTACTTGGGATTCCACCGGGCGCGCGCTGCGCTTGGCTGAGGCGCCACCTCGGCGGCAGCGTTGAAAGAAGTCTTGGGCACGGCGCTCATGACACGGCTCCTGCGCCCGGGCGGCGTGCGATGGCGCCGATCTGCGCGCGGAACTCGGGCGATTGCAGCAACATGACGATGAACACCACCACGGCCTTGACCACCAGGTTGACCTCGGGCGGCACGCCCAGCGAATAGATGGCGTACGTCAGCGTCTGGATGATGAGCGCGCCGATCACGCTGCCCACCAGGCTGAAGCGCCCGCCCGTCAGCGCCGTGCCGCCCAGCGTCACGGCCAGGATGGCGTCCAGCTCCAGCAGCTGGCCGGCGTTGTTGCCGTCGGCGCTTTTCACGTTGGAGCTGATCAACAGCCCCGCGATGCCCGCGCACACGCCGCAGAAGACGTAGGCCGCTACGGTCAGGCGGCCTGCCTGCACGCCCGCCACGCGCGCCGCCGTGGGGTTAATGCCTACGGCCTGCACGAACAGGCCCAGCGCCGTGCGCGTGACGGCCAGGTACAGCACGGCAAACACGGCCGCCACGATGAACAGCGAGAACGGCAGCCCGGCCAGGTACCCGCCGCCGATGAAGAAGTAGGGCGTGTAGTAGATGGTGATGATCTGCCCGTCGGTGATGAGCTGGGCAATGCCCCGGCCCGCCACCATGAGAATCAGCGTGGCGATGATGGGCTGCATGCCCACGCGCGCCACCAGCACGCCGTTCCACAAACCGCAGAGCAGGGCCACACCAAGGGCGCCCAGGATGGCCACGGGCAGCGGAAAGCGGCTTTCGGTGCCCGACACCGAACCACCGATCATCCAGGCCGCCACCGCAGCCGTGATGGCCACGACGGCACCTACCGAGATATCGATGCCGCGCGTGGCGATCACCATCGTCATGCCCAGAGACACCAGCACCAGCGGCGCGGCGCGGTTGAGGATGTCGATCAGGCTCCCGTACAGGTGCCCGTCGCGCCACTCGATGCGCAAGAAACTGGCGTTGAAGGCCGTGTTGACGGCCAGCAGGAGCAGCAGCGTGATGATGGGCCAGGCCAGGCGGTGGCGCAGCAGCCTGCTGACGAGAGAGGGGGTGTTTCGTTCTTCAAGCATGTTCGGCGGCGATCATTTCGTACACGGCGTCTTCGGTGCTGCCAGCGGGCAGCTCGCCGACCCTGCGGCGGTCGCGCAGCACGACGATGCGGTGGGATACGCGCACCACCTCGCTCATCTCGGACGAGATGAACAGCACGGCCATGCCGGCCTGGGCCAGGCGCAGGATCTGGTCCATGATTTCCTGCTTGGCCGCCACGTCGATACCCCGGGTGGGCTCGTCCAGGATCAAGAGGCGCGGCTCGATGGCCATCCAGCGCGCAAGGATCGCCTTTTGCTGGTTGCCGCCCGACAGCAGGCCGATGGGGGTGTCCACGCTGGCGGTCTTGATGCCCAGCAGCTGCACGTAGCGGTCAGCAATGGCCGTCTGCTCGGCGCGTGACAGGAACTTGCCCACGCCCATGCGGGCCTGCAGGGCCAGCGCAATGTTCTCGCGCACCGAGAGCTCGGCCACGATGCCGTCGGTCTTGCGCTCTTCGGGGCACAGCGCCAGGCCCTGGCGAATTGCATCCATGGGGTTGGAGAAACTCACCGCCTTGCCGTCGATGCGCAGCATGCCGCGGTCGGGCTGCTCCAGCCCGAAGAGCAGGCGCGCCAGCTCGGTACGGCCTGCACCCAGCAGGCCCGCGAGCCCAACGACTTCGCCTGCGCGGATCTGCAGGTCCAGTGGTTGCAGCTGGCCGGTCTGCCCCAGGCCTTCGGTTTGCAGCAGTGCGGTATCCGACGCGTTCGCCACGTGGGGCGGCGATGTCTGCGCGGCCTGCGCGGCCAGGTCGCGGCCCAGCATGGCGGCGATCAGGGCCTGCGGGCCCAGGTCGTTGACGGTCCATTCGCCTACCCAGCTGCCATTGCGCAGCACGGTGATGCGGTCCGACACGGCATACACCTGATTCAAAAAGTGCGTCACGAAAACGATGGACAAGCCCTCGCCGCGCAGACGGCGCAGCACTTCGAAGAGTTTTTGCACTTCGTCGTCATCGAGGCTGGAGGTGGGCTCGTCCAGGATCAGCACGCGCGCTTCGATGCTGAGTGCGCGGGCAATGGCCACCAGCTGCTGCACGGCCACGGGGTAGTCCGACAGCAAGCGCGTCACATCAATGGACAGCCCGATGCGCTCCACCAGCTCGCGCGAGCGCTGGTGCATCTGAGCCCAGTCGATGCGGAAGCCCTGCGCGATGCCGCAACGCGGATAGCGGCCTGCAAAGATGTTCTCGGCCACCGAGAGGTTGGGGCAGAGGTTGACCTCCTGGTACACGGTGCTGATGCCAAGGCGCTGTGCGGCCAGTGGAGAATCGGGCCACACCGGCTCGCCGCCCAGTTGCATCTGGCCGCCGCTGGGCTTGATCACCCCTGTTAATACCTTGATAAGCGTGGACTTGCCTGCGCCGTTCTGCCCCATCAGCGCATGAATCTCACCGGGGTACAGGCGCAACTGCACATCGCGCAGCACGGGGATGCCCGCAAACTGCTTGTGAATGCCCGTGAGCTCCAGGACCGGCGCGTGAACCTTGGCGGTGTCCATGGAGCTCAAGCCTTGTTCTTGTTGTAGACGTCAACGAGCACGGCAGCCAACAGAACCACGCCCTTGATGACCTGCTGGTAGTCGATGCCGATGCCCAGGATGGACATGCCGTTGTTCATTACGCCCATCACAAAGGCGCCGATGACTGCGCCCATCACCTTGCCCACGCCGCCCGAGGCCGAGGCGCCGCCGATGAAGCAGGCCGCGATCACGTCGAGCTCGAAGCCAAGGCCGGCTTTGGGCGTGGCGGTGTTCAGGCGCGCGGCAAACACCAAGCCTGCCAGCGCGGCCAGCACGCCCATGTTGACGAAGGCATAGAACGACAGGCGTTCGGTCTTGATGCCTGACAACTTGGCCGCCTTTTCGTTACCGCCCATCGCATAGACGCGCCGGCCAATCGTGGTGCGGCTGGTTATGAAGTCGAAAAGCACGATCAGCAACGCCATCACCATGAGCACGTTGGGCAGGCCCTTGTACGAAGCGAGCAGATAGCTGAAGTAGATGAGCAGCGCTGCAAATACTGCGTTGCGCGCCACGAAGAAGGCGGTGGGCTCCACGTGCACACCGTGGCGCAGCCGGTTGGCGCGTGCCCGGACGCCTGCCACCACCAGTGCTGCAGCCACGGCCACGCCCAGCAGCAGCGACGTGAGCTTGACGCCGTCCACGCTGAACAGGTCGGGCATAAAGCCCGAGCTCAGCATTTGAAACGCCTCAGGAAAGGGGCCCACGGATTGCCCGGCCAGCAGCGCCAGCGCCAGGCCCTTGAAGACCAACATGCCGGCCAGCGTGACGATGAACGAAGGAATTCGCGAAAACGCGACAAACCAGCCCTGCACCGCGCCAATGAGACCACCGCACAGCAGGCAGGCCAGCGTGGCGGGCACAAAGTGCCACTCGTACTGCACCATCAGCACCGCGGCGAGCGCGCCGATGAAGCCGCAGACCGACCCCACCGACAGGTCGATGTGCCCGGCCACGATCACCAGCAGCATGCCCAGTGCCATGATGACGATGTAGCTGTTTTGCAGCACCAGGTTGGTGAGGTTGAGCGGCTGCATCAGCGTGCCATCCGTCATGTACTGGAAGAAGCCCATGATGGCGACCAGCGTGATGAGCATGCCGTACTCGCGCAGGTTGTGCTTGGCGTGGTCCAGCAGCGAACGGGTAGGGCGCGCCGGTGCACCCGTTGCAGGCGCGGCGGAGGCCGTGGGGGAGGGATTGGTCATCTGGCTCATGTTTGTTATGCGTTGCGCTGCAGGTTGCTGGCCGATGCGTTGGCACTGCCGCGAAGTGCCTCTGGGGGAGCGTTCACGATCACGCGCATGATCTTTTCCTGCGATGCCTCGGCGGTGGACATTTCGGCGACAAAGCGGCCTTCGTTCATCACGTACAGCCGGTCGGTGATGCCCAGCAGCTCGGGCATTTCTGAAGAGATCACGATCACGCACTTGCCCTCGGCCGCCAGCTGGGCGATGAGCGTGTAGATCTCGTACTTGGCGCCCACGTCAATGCCGCGCGTGGGCTCGTCGAGGATCAGCACTTCGGGGTTGGTAAAGAGCCATTTGCTCAGCACCACTTTCTGCTGGTTGCCGCCCGAGAGGTTCAGCGTTTTCTGGTCCACGCCTGAGCAGCGGATGCGCAGCTTCTCGCGGTAGTCCTGCGCCACGCGGTGCTCGCGGCCGCTGTCGATCACGGCGGCCGTGGCCACCCCGTTGAGGTTGGCCAGCGACACGTTGAACTGGATGTCTTCGTTCAGCACCAGCCCGTTGCCCTTGCGGTCTTCGGTCACGTAGGCCAGGCCGTGGCCCACGGCCTTTTCTACGGTGCCCACGTCGATGGGGCGGCCATGCAGCAACACCTGCCCACTGATGCGCTCACCCCACGAGCGGCCAAAGATGCTCATGGCCAGCTCGGTGCGGCCCGCGCCCATCAGGCCCGCAATGCCCACGATCTCGCCCTTGCGGACCTGCAGGTTGATGTTTTTAATGAAGGCACGCTCAGGGCGCTGCGGGTGGTAGGCGTTCCAGTCGCGCACCTCAAACACCGTCTCGCCGATACGCGGTTCGCGCGGGGGGTAGCGGTCGGCCATTTCGCGGCCGACCATGGCCTTGATCACGCGGTCTTCGCTGACCGGTGCCGCGCGGCAGTCCAGCGTCTCCACAGTGCTGCCGTCGCGCAGCACGGTAATGGAGTCCGCCACGCGCGAGATTTCGTTGAGCTTGTGCGAGATCAGGATACAGGTAATACCCTGGGTTTTAAGCTCCAGCAGCAAGTCCAGCAGTGCCTGGCTGTCGTTTTCGTTCAGGCTGGCGGTGG
The DNA here is from genome assembly GCA_004210805.1 of Acidovorax sp. Lineage (GTDB taxonomy): Bacteria > Pseudomonadota > Gammaproteobacteria > Burkholderiales > Burkholderiaceae_C > Acidovorax. The sequence goes on along the minus strand of SDXZ01000039.1, from coordinate 2,155 downwards.
GTTCGTCCAGGATCAACAGGCGCACCTGGCGCGACAGCGCCTTGGCGATCTCCACCAGTTGCTGCTTGCCCACGCCCAGGTGGGTGATCAGTGTTTCGGGCGATTCGCGCAGGCCCACCTTGTGCAGCAGTGCCTGCGTTTTGCTGTGCGCCGCCATCCAGTCGATGACGCCGTACTGCGCGGTCTCGTTGCCCAGGAAGATGTTTTCGGCGATGGAGAGCAGGGGTACCAGGGCCAGCTCCTGGTGGATGATGATCACGCCCAGGTGTTCGCTGTCGCGGATGCCGCCGAACTGGCGTTCTTCGCCGTCATAGACGATCTCGCCGCTGTAGCTGCCATGTGGGTAGACGCCGGAAAGCACCTTCATCAGCGTGGACTTGCCAGCGCCGTTCTCGCCGACGATGGCGTGGATTTCACCCGCCTTCACGCGCAGGTTCACTTGGTTCAGTGCCACCACACCAGGGAATGTTTTGCGGATATTCCGCATTTCAAGAAGCATGGTCTCGGAGTCTCTTGGCGGGCCGTGGGCCCATCGTCGCGTCTGTTGCACGGCCGCCTGCAAGGCGTGTGGGGTGCACTTGCAGGCGGCCAGTCCCAAGCCGCTTTGGGTGCGGCGTGGAGCTTCTTACTTGCCTACCTACTTACTTGACCTGCGATTCCTTGTAGTAGCCGCTGCCCACCAGAATGGAGTTCCAGTTGGAGGCATCGACCGACACGGGTTTGAGCAGGTACGAGGGCACCACCTTCACGCCGTTGTTGTAGGTCTTGGTGTCGTTGATTTCGGGCTGCTTGCCCGTCAGCACGGCGTCCACCATGTTGGCAGCAACCTTGGCCAGCTCGCGCGTGTCCTTGAACACGGTGGAGTACTGCTCGCCCTTCAGGATGGACTTGACCGAGGGGATCTCTGCGTCCTGGCCGCTGACCACGGGGCAGGGCTGCTGGGCGGTGCAGTAGCCGACGCCCTTCAGGGACGACAGGATGCCAATGGACAGGCCGTCATACGGCGACAGCACCGCGTGGACCTTGTCCTTGCCGTAATAGGCCGACAGCAGGTTGTCCATGCGCGCCTGGGCGACCGAGCCATCCCAGCGCAGCGTGCCCACCTTGTTCATGCCGGTCTGCTTGCTACGCACCACCAGCTTGCCGCTGTCGATGTACGGTTGCAGCACGCTCATGGCGCCGTCGTAGAAGAAGAAGGCGTTGTTGTCGTCGGGGGAGCCACCGAAGAGTTCGATGTTGAACGGACCCTTGCCTTGCTTGAGTCCGAGCTTGTCAACGATGGAGGTTGCCTGGAGCACACCCACCTGAAAGTTGTCGAACGTGGCGTAGTAGTCCACGTTCTTGGAGCCCTTGATCAGGCGGTCATACGCGATGACCTTGACGCCCTTGTCCGCAGCGCTTTGCAGTACGCGCGAGAGGGTGGTGCCGTCGATGGAGGCAATCACCAGCACCTTGGCGCCCTTGGTGATCATGTTCTCGATCTGCGCAAGCTGGTTCGGGATGTCGTCATCCGCGTACTGCAGGTCGGTCTTGTAGCCGCGCTCCTTGAGCACCTTGACCATGTTGTCGCCGTCGGCGATCCAGCGCGACGAGGACTTGGTAGGCATCGAGATGCCGATGCTGCCCTTGTCCTGGGCCGATGCCAGCGATGTGGCGCCGATGGCTGCGAGGGCCACGGTGGTGAGCACGGCCTTGAAAATTGCACGCTTCATTTGTTTCTGTCTCCTGGTGTGAATCTTTTTCTGATGGATGCCTTGGCATCCCCCCGACCTCTGAAACCGGCGCGGCCAAATGCCAGTGCCACCGCGCAAGGGCCGCCCCGCCGCGCTGGTGGCGTCCCCCTTCCCGGATCGCGCAGCGATGCGAGAGAAAGGGGGAAGGCGCGCAGCGCCTCAGGGGGTTAATACTTTCTGTTCGGAAATTCTTTCGCGGCCACTTCCATCGGGAAGATGCCTTCTTCCGTCACGATGCGCTTTTGCACCGCCTTGCCAGCCTTGATGTCTTTGACCGCGCTCATCAGCTGTGGGCCCAGCAGGGGGCTGCATTCCACGCTCACGTTGAGCTTGCCGGCGATCATGGCTTCGAAGGCGCCCTTCACGGCGTCGATGGAGATGATCACGATGTCCTTGGCGGGCTTCATGCCGGCCTCTTCGAT
>SDXZ01000393.1 GCA_004210805.1 Acidovorax sp. | reverse complement strand
GGATGTGAGCGCGTCCCCTCCATCTGAACGACTGGAAGTACTGAGATGAAAGTCGCCGTCATCGGCGCCGGCTGGGCCGGCATGGCTGCGGCCATCGCGCATGCGCAGGCGGGGCGCGAGGTCACGGTGTTCGAAGCCGCCCGCACCGTGGGCGGCCGGGCGCGTGCCGTGCCTGCCACGCTGCCGGGTGGCGAGGCTGCCACGCTCGACAACGGCCAGCACATCCTCATCGGCGCCTACGCTGAAAGCCTGCGCCTGATGCGCCTGGTGGGGGTGGACGCCAGCACCGTGCTGCTGCGCCTGCCGCTCACGCTGCAGTTTCCAGACGGCCAGGGGCTGCAGCTGCCCGACCTGCCGCCACCGCTGGATGCGCTGCTCGGCATCGTGCGTGCCAAGGGCTGGAGCCTTCGCGACAAGCTGGCGCTGCTGCGCACGGCCACCGCGTGGCAGCTCAAGGGCTTCCGCTGCCCGCCCGCGACCTCGGTGTCCGACCTGTGCGCGCCGCTCACGCCCCGCCTGATGGCCGAGTTCATCGACCCGCTGTGTGTGTCGGCCCTCAACACCCCCGCGCACCAGGCCAGCGGCCAGGTGTTTTTGCGCGTGCTGCAAGACAGCCTGTTCAGCGGGCGCGGAGGCTCCAACCTGCTGCTGCCACGCGTTGACCTGGGCGCGCTGTTGCCCGAGCCTGCAGTGCGCTGGCTGAAGGCCCAGGGCCGCCACCAGGTCCTCACCGGCCAACGCGCACTGCGGCTGCAGCCGCAGCCCGGCGGACGCTGGCAGGTCAACGGCGCGGCCGGCCTCTTGGGTGCCGCTGACGACGCCCCCGACGTGTTCGACCACGTGACCCTCGCATGTCCATCGTGGGAGGCCAGCCGGCTTGTGGGCGGCTTGGCCGGCGAGGCCGGTTTGGCGAGTGCCGGCCCGTGGAGCGCGTTGGCAGGCGCCCTGCGCTTCGAGGCCATCACCACCGTCTACGCCCATGCCCCAGGTGCGCGCCTGCCCCAGCCCATGCTGGCGCTGCGCAGCACGCCGCACAGCCCCGCGCAGTTCGTTTTCGACCGCGGACAGCTGGACGGCCAGCACGGGCTGCTGGCCTTCGTGGTGAGTGCCAGCGACGGCGAGCGCTCTCACATCGAGCAGCAGGTGCTGCAGCAAGCCGCCGCGCAACTGGGCATCAGCGCCCTGCAG
>SDXZ01000238.1 GCA_004210805.1 Acidovorax sp. | reverse complement strand
CCAGGAGCAACCGACATGGCCGATCTGAACGCCACCTTCGAAGCCGCTGTGGCCAATTCCAAGAACCTCAGCGAGCGCCCCGACAACGCCACGCTGCTCAAGATCTACGCGCTGTACAAACAGGCGACCACCGGCGACAACACCGAAAAAAAGCCCAGCTTCACCGACATGGTGGGCCGCGCCAAGTGGGATGCGTGGAACAACCTCAAGGGCACCGAGGCCGATGCAGCCAAGCAGCAGTACATCGACCTGATCACGTCCTTGAGCTGACCCGAAGCGGGGCGGCATTGCCCAAAAAAGAAGCGGCCTTGGCCGCTTCTTTTTTTGCCCGCGTTGAAGCGAAATATGAATGAAATCAGGCCCCAGCGCTTGATGGATAAGCGCTAAGCGCTTCTATTTTTATAGCATCGTAGCCCAGCTCTGCCAATAGTTCCGCGTTGTGCTCACCCACCTGGGGCGGCGACAGGCGCACGCCGGGACGCTGGCCATCCAGGGCCAGGGGCAGCAGCACCGTCTGGGTGGCGCGGCCGTCGGGCAGGGTCATGGGGGCCAGGGCGCCGGTGGCGTTCAGGTGCGGGTCGGTCAGCAGGTCCTCTGGCCGCGTGATGGGCGCAAAGGGCAGGGCGTGGCGCTCGAACACTTCGGCCAGGTGCGCGGCGCTGAAGGGCGCGAGTCGCTCGCGCAGCAGCGGCATCATCCACGCGCGTTCGCGGACCCGGTCGTTGTTGCTGACCAGGCGCGGGTCGGCCTTCAGGTCCGCAAAGCCGAAGGCGTCGCAGAACACCGCCCAGGCGCCGTCGCTCACCACCGCCAAAAAGATCTGCTCGCCGTCCTTCACCTGGAACACGTCGTAGATCGCCCAGGCCGAGATGCGCGCGGGCATGGGTGCGGCAGGCTGACCGGTGACGGCGAACTGCATGATGTGCTGCGCGACGAGGAACACGTTGTTCTCGAACAGCGCGCTCTGCACCTCCTGGCCGCGCCCGGTGGTCTCGCGCTGGGCCAGTGCGGCCATGGCGCCGATCGCGCCGAACATGCCGCCCATGATGTCGTTCACGCTGGTGCCCGCGCGCAGCGGATCGCCCGGGCGGCCGGTCATGTAGGCCAGGCCGCCCATCATCTGCACCACCTCGTCGAGCGCCGTGCGGTGGTCGTACGGGCCGGGCAGAAAGCCCTTGTGGCTCACGTAGATGAGGCGCGGGTTCAGGGCCTTCAGGCTGGCGTAGTCCAGGCCCAGCTTCTGCATGGTGCCGGGCTTGAAGTTCTCGCTCACGATGTCGGCCGTGGCGATCAGGCGCAGCACGGCCTCCTTGCCCTCGGGGGTTTCCAGGTCCAGCGCCAGGCTCTTCTTGTTGCGGTTGAACAGCGGGAAGAAACCCGCCCCCGACCCGCGCAGCTTGCGCGTGGCATCGCCCTCGCGGCCGTGGCCGATGGGCTCGACCTTGATGACCTCGGCCCCCAGGTCGGCCAGCACCAGGCCGCAGGTGGGGCCCATGACCATGTGGGTGAATTCCACCACGCGGATCCCGGCGTAGGGCAGGCCGCCTCGACCCCCGCTCGGGGCACCGTCGTTGTTCTCAAGCATGAGTTGTCTCCTGGGTCCAGCCCTTGGGCAGGCCCGCTTCGGGCGTCATGCCGTACACCGGTTCGCCGGGCAGCCCGGCCTGCAGGGGGATGCGCGCGGCGAACAGCCGGGCCAAGTCCACGCCGGTGGTCACGCCCATGGCCTCGAACATGAACACCAGGTCTTCGGTGACCACATTGCCCGAGGCGCCCGGCGCATACGGGCAGCCGCCCAGGCCGCCCAGCGATGCGTCGAAGGTGCGCACGCCCACGTCGTACGCGGCCAGACAGTTGGCCAGGCCCAGGCCGCGCGTGTTGTGCATGTGCGCCGCGCCCGCGTGTGTGCCGATCTCGCTGCGCAGCCGCGTGAACAGGCGGCGCACCTGCGCGGGGTTGGCCATGCCGGTGGTGTCCGACAGGCCCACTTCGTCCACGCCCGTCGCCACGCAGGCGCCGGCCAGGCGGATCACGTCGTCCTCGGGCACCTCGCCCTGCAACGTGCAGCCAAACGCGGTGGAGATGCCCACCTCCACCAGTACATGGGGCGCGGTCTCGGCGCGCAAGCGGGTGATGGCGCGCAGCTCTTGCACCATCTCTTCGGGGCTCTTGCGCACGTTGGCCTGTGAATGCGCCGCGCTGGCCGACACCGGCAGCGTGATCTTGTGCACGCCGCTGGCCAGCGCCGCCTCGGCGCCGCGCAGGTTGGGCACCAAGGCCATCACGGTGATGCCGGGGTGTGTGAGCGCGTGGCGCACCACATCGGCCACGTCGGCCATCTGCGGCAGCAGGCGTGCGGGCACGAACGAGCCGACTTCGATCTCGCGCAGGCCTGCAGCCACAAGCGCGTCGATCCAGCGCAGCTTGTGCGCCGTCGGCATGGTGGCCTTCACGGACTGCAGGCCGTCGCGCGGGCCCACTTCGCTGATGAGGATGTCGGGGGTTGCCATGGTGGCCTTTCTATTGCAGCAGAGGCGGCTTTTCGGGCTTGACGCTCTAGGGGTGCGTTGTTCTAATAGATAGAACGTTATTCCTTCTATTGAAATGATTGGCGTTTTGGCCCGCGCCGTCAAGCCCGGTGTTATGGCCCCTGGCGTCCAAAAGCTTTCTCAACCATGCCCCGCAAATCTGCCCACGAATCCCTGGCCGATGCCGATGCTGCCCCCGGCGGGGTGGCCGCCGTAGACCGCGCGCTCACGCTGATGGCCGCTTTCCGCCCGGGGGACGATGCGCTTGCGCTGGCTGACCTGGCCACGCGCACGCAACTGCACAAGAGCACCACGCTGCGGCTGCTCGCGTCGCTGGAGCATGCACGCTGGGTGCAGCGCCTGGCCGATGGCCGCTACGCCCTGGGCTCGGAAGTGGCACGGCTGCACGCGCTCTATGCCGCTTCGTTCTCGCTTGACCGCGTGGTCCTGCCGGTGCTGCGCGACCTGGTCGCCGCGACGGGCGAGAGTGCTGCGTACCACGTGCGCCAAGGGCAGGGCGCAGACGCGGTGCGGCTGTGCCAGTTCCGCGTCGATTCGCCGCACCCCGTGCGCGACCACATTCGCGCGGGCGATGTGCTTCCTCTCGGCCGGGGCACCGGCGGGCGCGTGCTGGTGGCGTTCGACCCGGCGCTCAGCCGCTCACTGGGCACCAAGGACCGCGCCTTGTACGCCCGCATCCGCGCAGACGGCTACATGGCCGGCGTGGGTGACCGGCTGCACGAGGTGGCGGGCATCTCGGCCCCTGTGTTCCATGCGGGCGGTACCGTCGCTGCATCGGTCACGCTGACCATGCCGGCGCACCGCTATGACGAACGCTATGTGAAGGCTGTGCTGGAGGCAGCGCGGCGCTTGAGCGGCCAGGTGTAGGCCGTTCGCGGGTCGGGCGGAACGCAGCGACCGGTCAGAAAGCCAATCTGCCCTGCCACTTCGCCAAAGTGGCCTGCAATATGCGGCAGTTCTGATGATTCCCATTGCTGCAGTGCTCCGGGAGACTTGTCTCATCCTTCCGGAGACAAAACATGGCGCATCCCAACAGCCCCACCACAGCGACCTTTTCCACCCTGTACCTCAGCGCCCCCGCGGTTATCGACCTGGTGCGGCGCAAAGGCATCGAAGCCTGCCTGCGCGGCATTGCAGACAACATCCATGCTGACTTCCTGCGCTGGGAATCTTTCGACAAATCGGCGCGCGTGGCCAGCCACTCCAAGGATGGCGTGATCGAGCTCATGCCGATTGCTGACGAAGAAACCTACGCCTTCAAATACGTCAACGGCCACCCGCGCAACACCCGCCTGGGGCTGTCGACGGTGATGGCGTTTGGCGTGCTGGCCGATGTGGCCACCGGCGCGCCGGTGCTGCTCAGCGAACTCACACTGACCACCGCGCTGCGCACTGCCGCCATGTCCGCTGTGGCCGCACGGGCGCTGGCCCGGCCCGGCAGCCGCACCATGGCACTCATCGGCAACGGCGCGCAGAGCGAGTTCCAGGCGCTCGCGTTCCACCACCTGCTGGGCATCAACACCTTGCGTTTGTTCGACACAGACCCAGCCGCCACTGCCAAGCTGCAAGCCAATCTGCAGGGCATGGGCATCACCACCATCGCCTGCACCAGCACGGCCGACGCGGTGCGTGGCGCCGACATCGTGACCACCGTGACGGCGGACAAGACCAACGCCACCATCCTCACGCCTGGAATGCTTTCGCCCGGCATGCACATCAACGCGGTGGGCGGCGACTGCCCGGGCAAGACCGAGCTGCACGCCGATGTGCTGCGCCACGCCCAGGTGTTTGTGGAGTACACGCCCCAGACGCGCGTCGAAGGGGACATCCAGCAGTTGCCCGCCGACTTTGCGGTGACCGAACTGTGGGAGGTGTTGGCGGGCCGGTGCCCCGGACGCAGCGGCCGTAGCTCCGATGAGGCCATCACCGTGTTCGATTCCGTGGGTTTTGCGCTGGAGGATTTTTCTGCATTGCTCTTCATGCGCGATACGGCGCAGGCGCTGGGCGTGGGCGAGCGCATCGAGTTGATTCCCGCGCTGGCCGACCCGAAAGACTTATTCGGGGTCCTGCACGCGCGCAGCCCCTTGCTGCGCGCGGCTGCCTGACAACTCGCCCCGTCAGTCGCGCCACACCACGCTGCTGGCGGGGTCTGCCCGCGTGGTGCGAAAGTGGTTGGCGGGGTGCGACAGGTCTGCCAGGCCAAACGAGATGCCGCAGACGATGGTGCGGTTATCGCCAATGCCCAGCACCTCGCGCAACACGCCCGGATAGGACGCGAGCGCGGCCTGCGCGATCGAACCCACGCCCAGGCTGTGGGCGGCCAGCATGAAGCTCGACACATACGCACCGCAGTCCACCGCGCCGTAGACACCCAGCGCCTCGTCGCTGGTGACGATGGCTACGTGTGGCGCGCCGAACATCGTGAAGTTCTGCGCCGCTTGGCGCGCGGATGCCTCCCGGTCGCCCTTGGCGATGCCCAGGGCTTCGTACAGGCCCCAGCCGCATTCGCGGCGGCGCTCCTGGTATACGCCGCGGTACTCGCGCGGCCAGGGCAGGTCGGGGGTAGAGGGCGCTGCGGGTGGCACGGCAGCAAACGCTTCGCGCAATCGGCTGAGCGTGGCGCCGCTGGCGATGTGCACCTGCCAGGGCTGGGCGTTGCACCAGGATGCCGTGCGCTGCGCCGCGGCCAGGATCTGCTCGATGGTCGCGCGCGGCAGGGGCTCGGGCTGGTAGGCGCGGCAGCTGTAGCGTGTGTGCAGCAGGGTCGAGAGCGTGTCGAACGCATCCGCTTGCGCAAGCCGCGCCACGGCAGTGCCCGAGGGGGTGGTCGGGGCCATGGTGGCAGCCGTCTCAGGCCTTCTTGGGCTTGGCCGCCGTCTTTGCGGCGCCTTTGGGGGCGGCCTTGGCGCTGGCCTTTTCCTTCTTCGGCTCCTCGCCATCCGCCGCCTTCTTGCCCGCAGCCTTCGCCGGCTTGCCGTTCAGCAGGGCGTCGAGCTGCTCGCCGATCTCGGACTCGATGCGGTCCTTGAAGGCGCCGAACAGAAAGCCGAGCTGCGCCTTCATCTCGAACTGCTTTGCGTCCACCAGCAGCGTGCCCTTGACGCCCGAACGTGTGAAGGTGAGCGTGTCTTCGGTGTCGCCCTCTTCGTAGACACATTCCATGTCGAATTTCTCCTCGGCCTTTTCGGCCCACGAGAAGGCAATCTTGCGGGCCTCTTTCAGGCCCAGTTGGTGTTCGCGATGGATGTG
>SDXZ01000038.1 GCA_004210805.1 Acidovorax sp. | reverse complement strand
GTCGTCGGCGGTGGGGGCGGGCAGGGTCATGGCGTCAAAGGCTGGTGTGAGGTTGTGCCAGGGGGCTGGCGAGGCCAAGGAGACACGATGCACCTGTGCGGGGCCTTAGCGTGCCTTCATTGTCTGGCGGATACCTCACAGACGGGGCCGGCGGCCGGTTTGTGACAGGGGAGGCGCACCGTGCTATTGAATTGGTAGCTATCAGGCGTTGTGGATAGAGCGGTAGAGGCAATTTTTGGCATAGGGCGACCGCTGCGCCGCTATAGTTGGCTCGCAGCCACTCACCACCAAGATCATGGGCATCCATCTGCGTATTGCGCGCCCCGTGTCGGACCTGCGTTCCGCTGTCGACCGGTACAAACAAGGACTTGGCCTGGAAGAACTCGCGCACTTTGAAGACCATGAGGGCTTCGATGGAGTGATGCTGGGTTTCCCCGGCGCGGATTTTCACTTCGAATTCGCCGTCTGCCGCGCGCATCCAGTGGCGCCGCAGCCGACTCCCGAAGACCTGTTTGTCTTCTATGTGCCCGACAGCGCTGCGTGGGCGGAACGTTGCCAAGCCCTGCGTGACGCCGGCTTTCAGGAGGTCGAGCCGTTCAATCCGTACTGGAGCCAGCAGGGCCGTACGTTCGAAGACCCGGATGGGTACCGGGTGGTCATCCAACGCGGGGCCTGGGTCACCCGCTGAGTGCTCCGAAGGCAGATGCCGAGCTGTAGGCACCGTGGGATGTTGACCTGTGAATCGCCAAAGCTGCTGATCGGTAGCGCACCACGCATGCAGGCTGAGCGCGCCCCCGGTAGAAACGCGTGCAGCACCAGTGTCGGTGCCGTTAAAGCTCTGGTTGCGTCAGCCACTCCAGCCGTTCCAGAAAGAGCATGGCCTGCCCGGTGCTGGTCCCACACATCTCGGCCGAGGGCATGAGACCGCCGCACACGGCCGGGCGGTCGGCCTGCCCGAAGATCAGGCAGCGGTCATTGGGGCCGAGCTGAATGCAGCGCACCCCCGCCGGCTTGCCCTGCGGCATGCCCGGGATGGGGGAACTGATGGAAGGGGCGGTGCAGCACGCACCACAGCCAGGGCGGCAATCCATAGTGTGTTTGCTATGATTTATATAGCTGACAACGCTTATATATCAAGCGCTGGAGCCCTATTTGGCTCAAAATTTGGCATTCACGCGGCGGCACCGTTGCCGTGCAGCCGGCCCGACGCCCAGAGCACCTGGTCCACCACCGCCCGCACGCGGTCGCGGTGGGCTGGCTGAACCAGGTTGCCGGCGTCGTCAAACGCGCTCCCGGCCGAACCGAGTGCAAAAGCCTTGGGCGCCAGCCAGCATTCCAGGTTGATGAGCAAAGGCGCCAGGTGGCTTTGCGAACGCAGGCCGCCCAGGCCACCGGGCGACGCGCTGAGCATGCCCACCACCTTGCCGCGAAAGGGCTTGGTGCCGTCCTGCCAGTCAGCGTGACCGTGGACCGGGCTGGAGGCCCAGTCGATGGTGTTCTTGAGCAGGGCGGTGTAGCTGCCGTTGTACTCGGGCGAGCAGATCACCCAGGCGGGGTGCTGCCAGAGGATGTTCTTGAGCCGGACCACGTCGGCGGGTGTGCCCTGGGCTTCCAGGTCGGCGTTGTACAGCGGGATGTCGAAGTCCGACAGTTCCAGCAGCGTGACGGCCGCACCGGCGTCGCGTGCGATGTCGGCCGTGGCGTGGGCCAGCTTGCGGTTGAAGGACTGCTGGCGGGTGCTGCCCGCAAAGATGAGGAGGGAAGGGGCGGTGTGGGGCATGGTGCCAGGATTGGAGCACAGGCCCCCGGCAGGAATCCTGCAATAACGCGCTGCTAGCGGAGGCCCGCGGCGGCCGGCAGTAGCTACCGGGTGGCGGGTGGCACTGCGCCCGCACTGTGCGTGGCGCAGCGCCACACCAACGCGGCCTGGGAGGCAGCAAATGCGGCCAAGCTCAGCAGGGCACGCCACAGGTTGGCGGCGTTCCACTGGTCGCGCACCTGCGCCCAGTCGGCAGGCAAGGCCTTGGGGTCCCAGGCTTCGGTGGCGTAGTTCAGCGGCAGGTTCACCTGTTGGGTGAAGAACACGATGCCCAGTACGTAAGCCACGGCCACCAGTCCGAGCACGCGCCACCACGCGGCGCGGTGCTCACGCCAGGCGGCCAGTAGGGCGAGGGCACACCACACCGGCGGGCCGAAGAAGAGGCTTAAAAAGAGCGCATGCCGCACGTTCTGGTTGAAGGCCGACTGCACGGTGGCGTAGGTCGCGCCGTCCATCTGCAGCATGGCAAGGTTGACGTTGGCGCTGTAGGTGCCGAAGAACCCGGCCATCAGGCCCAGCCACAACACGGCAAGGGCGTGGGGGATGAGAGCCAGCACAGAGGTCTGGGCGAGGGCTGCGGATGTGGGGGGGCGCTGTAGCGCGGGAGTGGTGAGGGATGGCATGGACGGCTTTCCAAGAGTGGGGCGACGTGCTGTCCGCACTGTCGCCGCCCTTGCCGCGCTGCGCCTTATCCTTTGATAAGACCGAGTTCGCTGCGCACCCGTGAGAGCGTCACGTCCGTCATGCCCAGGTACGACGCAAGGTGGCGCAGGGGTAGGCGCTCGGCCCACTGAGGGTGTTGGCGCATCAACTGTTCATAGCGCTGGCGGGCGCTCAGCTGCAGAAACTCCTGCTCGCGCTGCATCTTGCCGTCGAGCAGGGCGCACAGGGTGCGGTGCTCCAATTGCGACCATGCGGGCCAGTCAGCAGCAGGGGCGCCTGCCGGTGGAATGGGCAGCACCCACACGGTGCTGTCTTCCATCGGTTCCACGTGAAACATCACGGGTGCTTGCCGGAGCGTAGGCGTCACCGGCCAGAGCATCGACCGGTCGAGGAAGAAGTTTTTGTTGGACTCGCCGCCGTCGCGGTCCAGGTAGTACAGGCGCAGGGCACCGCGCTCGACCCACCACAGGTGCTGCCAACGCTCACCCGCCCGGAGCATGGGCTGGCCGCGCTGCAACTGAAGGCACTGAGCGCTGGTCCACCACGCCTCCACAGGCGCGGGCGGCGGGCCCAGCACCTGGGTCAGGAAGAGGGTGAGGGGCGTAGAAACAGACACGGCCTGCGCAAAGTGGGAAAATCATGGGTTGCCCGCTGGGCGCCGGGCCTTGCGCCGGCGGCTTGGGCGGGGCCGCGGGGTGTTTGCCACCCGTGGAGTTTTCATTATCGGGCCCGCCGGGGCCCCGGAGTTGTCCCATGTTGTACCCCCAGGAATTTGATGTGATCGTTGTCGGCGGTGGCCATGCAGGCACCGAGGCCGCGCTGGCTGCCGCGCGGATGGGCAGCAAGACGCTGCTGCTCACGCACAACATCGAGACGCTGGGGCAGATGAGCTGCAACCCCAGCATCGGCGGCATCGGCAAGGGGCACTTGGTCAAAGAGGTGGACGCGCTCGGGGGGGCCATGGCGCTGGCCACGGACGAGGGCGGCATCCAGTTCCGCATCCTCAACAGCAGCAAGGGTCCGGCCGTACGTGCCACGCGCGCCCAGGCCGACCGCATTCTGTACAAGGCTGCCATCCGGCGCATGCTGGAGAACCAGCCCAACCTGTGGCTGTTCCAGCAGGCGGTGGACGACCTGATGGTGGAGGGCGACCGCGTGGTGGGCGCGGTCACGCAGGTGGGCATCCGCTTTCGCAGCCGCACGGTGGTGCTGACCGCCGGCACTTTTCTCGACGGCAAGATTCACGTGGGCTTGAACAACTACGCAGCGGGCCGGGCAGGGGACCCGCCCGCCGTGTCGCTCTCGGCCCGCCTCAAGGAGCTGAAGCTGCCCCAGGGCCGCTTGAAGACCGGCACGCCCCCGCGGCTGGACGGGCGCAGCATCGACTTCTCCAAGTGCGCGGAGCAGCCTGGCGACGGCATGCCCGGCGGCGTGAACGAGGGCACGGTGCCGGTCTTCAGCTTCATGGCCCATGCGCACGGTGGTGCTGCGATGCACCCGCGCCAGATGCCCTGCTGGATCACCCACACCAACGAGCGCACGCACGAGATCATCCGCAGCGGCTTCGACCGCAGTCCCATGTTCACCGGCAAGATCGAGGGCGTGGGCCCGCGCTACTGCCCGAGCGTCGAGGACAAGATCAACCGCTTTGCCGACAAGGAAAGCCACCAGATCTTCCTGGAGCCCGAAGGCCTGACGACCCACGAGTTCTACCCCAATGGCATCAGCACCAGCCTGCCGTTCGACATTCAGTACGAGCTGGTACGCAGCATGCCGGGACTGGAGAACGCCTACATCCTGCGCCCGGGCTATGCCATCGAATACGACTACTTTGACCCGCGCTCGCTCAAAGGCAGCTTCGAAACGCGGCAGATCCAGGGTCTGTTTTTTGCCGGCCAGATCAACGGCACCACCGGCTACGAAGAAGCCGCGGCCCAGGGTTTGTTCGCCGGCATCAACGCGGCTTTGCAATGCCGTGGCGAGGATGCTTGGCTGCCCGGCCGTGACGAAGCGTACCTGGGGGTGCTGGTCGACGACCTGATCAACAAGGGCGTGACCGAGCCCTACCGCATGTTCACCAGCCGGGCGGAATTCCGTTTGCAGCTGCGCGAGGACAACGCGGACATGCGCCTGACCGAAGCAGGGCGCCGCATGGGCTTGGTGGACGATGCGCGCTGGGATGCTTTCAGCCGCAAGCGCGACGCTGTTTCACGTGAAACAGAACGCCTCAAGGCCACCTGGGTGAACCCACGCAACCTGCCCGCCGCGGAATCCGAGCGCGTGCTGGGCAAGAGCATTGAGCACGAGTACAACCTGTTTGAACTGCTGCGCCGGCCGGATGTGAACTACGCCAACCTGATGTCCATGGATGGGGGTAAGTACGCGTCGCATGATGTTTCACGTGAAACGTTGGGCCCGTTGAGCGAGCCTGTGGTGGAGCAGGTGGAGATTGCTGCCAAGTATTCGGGCTACATCGACCGCCAGAAGGACGAGGTCGGACGCGCCGCGCATTTCGAGAAATTGCGCCTGCCCGCCGACCTGGACTACATGCAGGTCACAGCCCTGAGCTTTGAAGCCCGCCAGGTGCTCAGCCGCCACCGGCCTGAGACGTTGGGCCACGCCTCGCGCATCACGGGCATCACGCCCGCGACGATCTCGCTGCTGATGGTGTATTTGAAGAAGGGTGGGTTCAAGGAATTTGCTGTGGTGCCGACCGCACCGGGGTTGCCGACCAAGGCAGAAGGCGAAGTGGCGGCATGACGATGACCATGGCTCCCAATGACACGCTGCGCGTGCAGCTCCAGGCCGGTGCCAGAGCCGTGGGGCTTGATCTGGCCGACGCGCAGATCAACCAGCTCATGGACTTCTTGGCGCTGCTGCAAAAGTGGAACAAGGTGTACAACCTGACGTCCGTGCGCGACCCGCAGGAGATGCTCACGCACCATCTGCTCGACAGCCTGGCGGCCGTGGCACCACTGCGCCGGCACGTGGCTACGCTGGCGCAGGGCGGGGCGGGCGATACCGTGCGGTTGCTGGATGTAGGCTCTGGCGGCGGCTTGCCGGGCGTGGTGTTTGCCCTGTGCTGCCCGGATGTGGACGTGAGCTGTGTGGACACCGTGGGCAAGAAGGCGGCGTTCATCCAGCAGGCAGCCGTAGCGCTCAAGCTGCGCAACCTGCATGGCCTGCACGCACGGGTTGAGACGCTGACGACACCGTTCGACATCATCAGCTGCCGTGCCTTTGCCTCGCTGCCCGACTTTGTGACCTGGTCGCGCGGCGCGCTGGCTGACCACGGCATCTGGTTCGCGATGAAGGGCAAACACCCTGATGCAGAGATCGCGGCCCTGCCCGCCAGCGTGTCGATGTTTCACGTGGAACAGCTGGCTGTACCCGGCCTGGATGCCGAGCGCTGCATCATCTGGATGAAGCCAGCCTGACCGTTGAACCGGTCTGCGCGGCTCCTCTGCCAAGGGGTCGCGTAAACTCGGCTCCTCACCACGGGCGCAACCTTCACCGCGCCCATCCAGCGCACCGGGAGGAATCATGTTTGGCATCGCAGACTACGGCGCTTTTGTCGCCGCCATTGTGTTGTTTCTGGCCATTCCGGGCCCTGGCAATCTGGCCTTGATCACCTCCACCAGCAAGGGCGGCATCCGCGGCGGGCTGGGCGCCACCTTCGGGGTGATCGCTGGTGACCAGGTATTGATGTGGCTGGCGGTAGCCGGTGTGGCAGCGCTGCTCAGCACCTATCCAACGGCTTTCAACGCCGTGCAGTGGCTGGGCGCCGCGTACCTGGCGTGGCTGGGCTTCAAGATGCTCACGGCCAAGCCGGGCGATGCACCGGTGCTCACCATTCACCCGCGCCACTACTTCAAGCAGGCAGCGCTCATCACCTTGCTCAACCCCAAGGCCATCGTGTTCTACATGGCGTTCTTCCCGCTGTTTGTCGACCCGGCCCGCCACCAGGGCATGTTGACCTTTGGCGTGATGGCGGCCACCGTGGCGGCGCTGACCTTGGCGTACGGCCTGATCGCCGTGCTGCTCACGCACTTTCTGGCCGAGCGCATGCGCGCCAATCCACGCATCGGCCGGGGGCTGGAGAAGCTGGCGGGCGTGTTCCTCATCGGCTTTGGCATCAAGCTGGCCATCTCCAAATAAACCCACCCCATCCAACTACGCGTCCACATGGCCAAAATTTTTTGCGTTGCCAACCAGAAGGGTGGCGTTGGCAAGACCACCACCACCGTCAACCTGGCCGCAGGCCTGGCCAAGATCGGCCAGCGCGTGCTGATGGTGGACCTGGACCCGCAGGGCAATGCGACGATGGGCTCGGGTGTGGACAAGCGCAGCCTGGAGCTGACGGTGTACGACGTGCTGCTCGAATCCGCTTCGGTCAAAGAGGCGGCCGTGCTGTCGGAAAAATGTGGCTACTGGGTGCTGGGCGCCAACCGCGAACTGGCCGGCGCCGAGGTGGAACTGGTGGCGCTGGAACACCGCGAAAAGCGCCTGAAGGCCGCGCTGGCCGAGGTGCAGGCGGACTACGACTTTGTGCTCATCGACTGTCCGCCCTCGCTGTCGATGCTCACGCTCAACGGCCTGTGCAGTGCGCACGGTGTCATCGTGCCCATGCAGTGCGAATACTTCGCGCTCGAAGGCCTGACCGACCTGGTCAACACCATCAGGCAGGTGCACGCCAACCTCAACGCCGACCTGCAGATCATCGGCCTGCTGCGCGTGATGTTCGACCCGCGCATCACGCTGCAGCAGCAGGTGAGCGACCAGCTCAAGGGCCACTTTGGCGAGAAGGTGTTCAACACCGTGATCCCGCGCAACGTGCGCCTGGCCGAGGCGCCGAGCTACGGACTGCCCGGTGTGGTGTTCGACCCCGCGGCCAAGGGCAGCCAGGCGTTTGTGGAGTTTGCGCAGGAGATGGTCGAGCGGGTGCAGACCATGCCTGCAGCAGCAAATTCAGTAGCCAAAATGGCCGCCAGCGCTTGATACATAAGCACTGGTAGCTATTAATTTGATAGTAATGAAGGCGTCCAATATTTTGGTGCTG
This sequence comes from Acidovorax sp., assembly GCA_004210805.1. GTDB lineage: Bacteria > Pseudomonadota > Gammaproteobacteria > Burkholderiales > Burkholderiaceae_C > Acidovorax. Next base: position 15,835 of record SDXZ01000038.1, on the reverse strand, counting down.
CCGGGCTGGCAGAACTCAGGCCCCGGCCACTGGCAAAGCCGCTGGGAGGCCCTGCACGGCTACCACCGCGTGGAGCAGCACGATTGGATGCGCCCGCTGCGCGGCGACTGGTCGGCGCGGCTGGAGGAAACCGTGGTGGATGCCGACGGCCCCGTGGTGCTGGTGGCGCACAGCCTGGGCTGTGTCCTGACCGCCTGGTGGGCCGCGCATTCGCAAAATGCCCACCGCGTGCGCGGAGCGCTGCTGGTCGCACCGGGCGACGTGGAGCGGCCCGACCTGGCCGCACAAATCCACGGCTGGGCGCCGATTGCGCGCCAGCCGCTGCCTTTTCCGTCGGTGCTGGTGGGCAGCCGCAGCGACCCGTACTGCAGCCTGGAGCGCGCCGAGGGTTTGGCGCAGGCCTGGGGTGCGCGTTTTATCGACTACGGCGAGCGCGGCCACATCAATGCCGAATCGGGCCTGGGCGACTGGGAAGAGGGGCATGGCTGGCTGCACGAATTAGCCGGTGATGCCGCATGAAGCTGCGGACCTTCTGGCGCAAGCCAGCATCGGCCGAGCCGCTCGCAGCGCCACCGCCGCGAAGGCTCGATCCCGTCTGGATCGAGGCGCCGCTCACCATGCTCTCCTGGTTCCTGCCGGGCGGGGCGGTGGTGGTGGGCGCGCTGGGGCAGTTCATGCTGGCCCTGGTGTTGTTGATGGTGGCGTTCGGTGTGTGGTTGCGCCTGTGGCGCAGCCGCAAGAAGCGCCGAGCCATGGGCCGTCCCCTGCGTTGACAACCCCAGTTTCCAATCCATGTCCAAAATCCACCTCGCCTCTATCGCCGACCAACTGCCCAACGCCTGGCGCTCCACCATCGTGGGCCAGGCGGCCGGCGCCAACGTCAAGGTGCTGCGCATGGACGCCTTGGCCTACCCCGATGAAACCCACGACTTCGACGAAGCGCTGCTGGTCCTCGACGGGCAGATGAACCTCGACCTGCAAGGCCGGCGTGTGCAAGTGGCCGCAGGCGAGGTCTACATCGTGCCGGCCGGCGTGCCACACGCGGTGGCCGAGGGCAGCCATGGCACGCTGGTCATCATCGACCGCTGAGCGGCGCGGGCCCCATTCATTCAATTCCCCACCCGGACAACATCTCCATGGTCACCAAGAAACCCAAAGGCCTCGGCCGCGGCCTCGAAGCCCTGCTGGGCCCCAAAGTCGCTGAAAAAGTAGAGCAGGCCCAAGCCGCCGAGGCCGGCCTGCCCAACACGCTGCCGCTGAGCGAGATGGTGCCCGGCATGTACCAGCCTCGCACGCGCATGGACGAGGGCGCCTTGTACGAGCTGGCCGAGTCCATCAAGGCGCAGGGCATCATGCAGCCGATTCTGGTGCGCCGGCTGGCCGAGGGCGACAACGCTGGCAAGTACGAAATCATCGCGGGCGAGCGGCGTTTTCGCGCAGCCCGCCTGGCGGGTCTGGACACCGTGCCGGTGCTGGTGCGCGACGTGCCCAACGAGTCCGCCGCGGCCATGGCGCTCATCGAGAACATCCAGCGCGAGGACCTGAACCCGCTGGAAGAAGCCCACGGCCTGCAGCGCCTGGTCCGCGAATTCGGCCTCACGCACGAGCTGGCGGCCCAGGCCGTGGGCCGCTCGCGCAGCGCCGCCAGCAACCTGCTGCGCTTGCTGAACCTGGCCGACCCGGTGCAGACGATGCTGATGGCGGGCGACATCGACATGGGCCATGCGCGTGCGCTGCTGTCGCTCGACCGGGCCGCGCAGATCACCGCCGGCAACCAGATCGCAGCCAAGAAGCTGTCGGTGCGCGAGGCCGAGGCCCTGGTCAAGAAGATCGGCGCCGAGTTCAGCCTGGTGCCGCAAAAGCCCAAGAAGGAAAAGTCGCGCGACATGAAGCGCGTGGAAGAAGAGCTCTCGGACCTGCTCATGGCCGAGGTGGAAGTGCGCGTGAAAAAACGCGTCAAGCGCCACGGGCGCTTTGAGGACATGGGCGAGCTGGCGATCCAGTTTGGCTCGCTCGAGGCGCTCAATGGGCTGATCGAGCGGCTGCGCAAGTAGGTCGCCCGTGGGCGCATCCAGGTAGCGGATGTGTTGCTGGGCCGATGCGTGAAATAGCGCACACAAGGAGTTTCCACACGTAACCGGCGCAGGCAAAATGCGCGGATGCCGGGCCTACACTGCGCTGCGTTCAACACACCCGGGTTGACCGCTAGGCCCCTTCGGTACAGCATTTTCTCCATGCTGTGCTGCGGCCCACGATGGTTTTGCCGGGTGATCGATGCATCTCCTGGAGCAGACCCACCATGACCCCTTTGCGCTTTGTCTTCACCGCTGCCGGCCTGTGCCTGGCCACATTGGCCACTCAGGCCCAGACCAGCAAAACCCCCAAGGTCCAGCTGTGGATGGACGTCTCCACCGGCACCATGGCCGGCATGCCCGAGATGGACAACCTGCCCACTGGCGGCGTGTTCGGTGGCATGCTGGGCGGTGGCGGCAGCGCCCAGGGCATGGGCGGCAGCAACACCAGCTACGGCAATGCGCGTGCGATGGGCGTGATGCCGCCGCGCGTCATCGACATTGCTCTGCACAACACGCTGCGCCCCGGCGTGGAAGCCAGCCAGGCCATCCCTGCCGGCATGCGTATGGGCGAATCGCTGCCGCTGCTGCCGCCGCGCGCGCAGCCCGCTCAGAACGAGCCCGGCGAGATCCCCAAGGAATACCAGCAGCACCAGCCCAAGGGCCGCATCCTGATCTACTGGGGTTGCGGGAGCGCAGTGCGTGCCGGCCAGCCCCGCGTGGTCGACCTGGCGCGCGCCAAGGCCACGGACTATGCCCAGGCCTTTGCCGGCCGCGCCGTGCCCGACCGCGCGCCCCGCGTGGGCCCGGCCTATGCGCTGTATCCCAACGAGCGCAACCAGGTGAACCTGTCGCGTGACAGCTCGCTGGTGGGCGAGCACCAGGTGCGCGGCGACGGTGTGCCCGCCTCCATGAAGTTCACGCTGGGCGCGGCGCAGGATGTGATGCCCGCCATTGACCTGCGCACCACCGGCAAGCCGCAGGACAGCATGGGCACGGGCTGGCAGCCGGTTCGCAACGCGCGCGCCTACTACCTGCATGCCATGTCGCAGAACGGAGACGACCTCATCATGTGGTCCAGCGCCGAGACGCCCGACACCGGCATGGGCCTGTTCGACTACCTGCCACCGGCCACCATCGACCGCTGGCTCAAGGACCGCGTGCTGCTGTCGCCCGAGACCACGCAATGCGCCATTCCGCAGGGCATCTTTGCCGGTGGGCGCGACGCTACGCCCATGCTGCGCATGATGGCCTACGGCGGCGAAAGCCACATCGTGCACCCGCCGCGCCCGGCCGACCCCAAGGCCGCCTGGGAGCCCGAGTGGGCCGTGCGCGTGCGCGCCAAGTCGCACACCCTGGCGATGCTGGGGCAGGACATGCCGCAGGGTGCGCGCAGCCCCATGGGCGCGCCGGCAGGGGCATCCTCTGGCGGTGCGTATTCCAGCGGCATGGGCAGCAATGCAAGTGGCCAAGCAACAAGCGATGGCGGCTCCGACGCAGCGGGCAACGTGGTCAACCCCGTCAATCTGCTGCGCGGAATCTTCGGCCGCTGAACCCCGCCACCACCACCATCCGCCCACCCACCACGAGCTTTTCGCGATGCTGTCCCTGCGCATGCCCTGGCCCCTGCCCGCGTTGATCGCGTGGGCCTGCGCGTGGTTGATCTTCGTGGCCCTGCAGCGCGCGGCCGTATCGCCCGTGGCTGCGCTGGGCGTCGCCTGCATCCTTGGCACGGCCGCCAGCGTGCTAGGCGGCAGCTGGTGGCGCCGTGGGCTGATTGCCGCGGGCTTTCCCCTGTCGCTGGCCTTGCTGGGCGCTGCGGCCCTGCCGACCTGGGCGTGGCTGGTGCCGCTGGCGTTGCTGCTGTTGGTCTACCCGCTCAATGCTTGGCGCGATGCGCCGCTGTTCCCCACGCCGCACCATGCGCTCAAGTCGCTGGCGTCGCAGGCACCGCTGCCGCTGGGTGCGCGCGTTCTGGATGCCGGCAGCGGCCTGGGCGATGGGCTCAAGGCGCTGCGCCAGGCCTACCCCGCCGCGCAGCTGGAGGGCCTGGAGTGGAGCTGGCCGCTGCGCCTGCTGTGTGCGCTGCGCTGCCCCTGGGCGCACGTGCGCCGGGGCGACATGTGGGCCGCGGACTGGAGCCCTTATCACATGGTGTATTTGTTCCAGCGCCCCGAGAGCATGGCCCGCGCCGCGGCCAAGGCCCAGGCTGAGCTGGCCCCCGGCGCCTGGCTGGTAAGCCTGGAATTCGCCGTGCCCAATGTCCTGCCCAGTGCACAACTGCGCGAGCCCGGCGGGCGCGTGGTGTGGTTGTACCGCATGCCCCTGGGGCAGGGAGCCGTGTCATGAGATGTTTCCGCGCGATTGAACCTGTTGGTGACGGTTACAGAAAAGATACAAGCTTTTGCTACATTGCGTCCCTGGCTACAACCCCATACAAAACAATCAGGAAACTCACAGCCACAGGGGGCTGCCAGCAGCACGCAAAAGCGCCGGGAGGGGACGCACGTGCCGCCAGCGCCTTTCTTGTCCGTTGCTCCCATTTCGCACAACCTAGCAGCTCCCGCGGCATCCACGGCACACGCGCCCGTTCGAGTGGCGTATCCGTGGAGCGGGGCTGTGGTGCGTTTGGGCAGTGGCGGGGCTTCCTGGTGCACTACCGACCGATCTGCAAGGAGCATCCATGACCACCCCACTGTCCCGCCGTTTCCGCCCCCGCCTGCTGTGGGTGCTGACGCTGAGCGCGGCCCTCACCGGCTGCGCCACCATGCAGAGCCACGACAAGCTCGCCACCGACATGCAGACCGCAGGCCGTTCGGGCGGCGTGCCGGCTGCGCTGGCGCAGCTGGAAAGCAGCGCCAAGTCCGAAGAAGAAAAGACGGCACTGCTGTACAACATGGAACGCGGCGAACTGCTGCGCATGGACCGCCGCTACCCCGACAGCACCAACGCCTTCCTGCTGGCCGACACCAAGGTCAAGGAATGGGAAGAAACCGCCAAGACCAACCCGAGCAAGCTCATGGGCACCGTGGGCGCTGCGCTGATCAGCGAACGCCTGAAGGTCTACGAAGGCCAGGATTACGAAAAGGTGTGGGTGACCACGCGCCTGGCGCTCAACCGCATGGCCGTTGGTGATTTCGACAACGCCCGCGTCGACATCAAGCGCACCCACGAACGCGAAGCCATCATTGCCGAGTTCCGTGCCAAGGAAACGCTGGCGGCTGAAGAAGAAGCCAAGTCCAAGGGCGCCACCTCGGGCGGCAAGGAGCTCAACGGCTACCCCGTCGAGACGCTCAACGACCCCGAAGTCCTGGCCCTCAAGAACGGCTACTCGAACGCGCTCAGCCACTACCTGGCCGGCTTCCTGTACGAAATGCTCAATGAGCCCGGCCTGGCAGCGCCCGGCTACCGCAAGGCCATCGAACTCAAGCCCAACACGCCCGTGCTCGAAGAAGGCCTGCGTGGCCTGGACAACCGCACCGGCTTCACCTGGAAGCGCCGCCAGCGCATGACGGACGTGCTCTTCATCGTCGAAGCGGGCGACGCGCCAGCGCGCAAGCCCAAGGCCTTCACCCTGCCTGTGCCCACGGGCCGTGGCATGGTCACTGCCAGCATCTCCTACCCGGTGATCGAGCCGTCCAAGGACGCACTGCTCACCACCATTTCGGCTGCCGGCACCGACCTCAAGCTGGAAAAAGTGGTCGACGTGAACGTGATGGCCCGCCGCGCGCTCAAGGACGAAATGCCCGGCATGGTGCTGCGTGGCTTCACCCGCGCCGTGGCCAAGGGCGTGCTGCAAAACGAGCTGCAAAAGCGTGGCGGCCTGGTTGGCGGCCTCATCGGCGCGGCAGCTTCGGTGACCACCGAACAAGCCGACGACCGCATGTGGCGCATGCTGCCCGGCCGCGTGTACGTGGCCCGTGGCTACCTGCCACCGGGCGAGCACATGGTCAGCGTGAACGGCCGCCAGCTGCCCCAGCCCATCAAGATCGACGGCCAGTACGCCCTGGTGCCCCTGCGCATGTACGACAACAGCGTGCTGACCGGCGACGTGGCCATGCTGGGCCAGCTGCCCACGGTGGCCGCCGCCTCGGCGCCCCAGCCTGCCGCGGAGGCCCCGGTGCGCACCACCACCAACAACCGCACGCGCTCGGTGCCCAAGTCGGCGGTCAAGTCGACCTCGGCCACCCCTGCCGCCAAGAACTGAACCCCACCCTATCCCATTTCCAAGGAGCCTTTGGCATGAGAAACCGTTTTGCCCTTGCCGCTGCGCCCGCCCTGGTGTGCGCGGCCCTGACCCTGACCCTGGCCACCAGTGCCAGCGCCCAGCTGCACGACCCGGCCACCCCGCTGGCCGTGGCTTCCAAGGTCGCCTTGCGCGGCGAAGCCAACAGCATCGCCGTGCGTGAGATGCGCATCGTGCGCAAGAACGACATCCTGGTCGTGCAGGCCGATATGGCCAACATGGGCCGCACCGACCGCACCGTGTTCTACCGCTTCAAGTGGCTGGACAACGTCGGCAACCAGGTGGGCGATGGCGAATCCTGGAAGCAGATGAGCGTGCTGGGCCTGGGCCAGCAAACGGTCAAAAGCGTGGCGCCCACCGCGGCAGCGGTCGACCTGCGCCTTGAAATGAATGTGGAGCCGCGCTGAACGGCGCCGCACTATCCAGATTGTTGAGTGAGGAGTTGAAAACCATGACAAAAAACACCATCCAGCGCACTGCGCTTATCCTGGCTTTCGCAGCCAGCACCCTGGCCCTCTCGGCCTGCCAGAACTTGTCCTCGCCCACCGTGCGTTTTGACCGCCAGGTCAACTACGGCGACGCCAAGGCCGTCGAGCTGGTGACCAACGAGTTCGGCTCCACCGACCTGCAGATGATTGCCGAGAAGATGACCGGCGGACTGCTGGAAACCGGCATCTTCCAGGGCCGCCCCACGGTGACGATCTCGACCGTGAAGAACAAGACCAGCGAGTACATCGACACCACCAACGTGATGAACTCGATCCAGACCGCGCTGGTCAAGTCGGGCAAGGTGCGCTTCGTGCGCTCCATCAACGAAATGCAGCAGGGCGTGGACGAGCTGCAGCGCCAAAACCAGAGCGGCCTGTACAAGCAGGGCACCACCGCCAAGGTCGGCCAGATGACCGCCGCCAAGTACAGCATGGAAGGCGAGCTGACCAGCATCGTCAAGCAGAACAACGCGACCAAGGACGTGTACTACAAGTTCACGCTCAAGCTGTTTGATGTGCAGGAAGGCACGATCGAATGGCAGGACGAAAAAGAGATCCGCAAAACGAGCAAGCGGTGACATCCCCCTGAGGCGCTGCGCGCCTTCCCCCTTCTCTCGGCTTCGCCGGGAAGGGGGACGACGCCAGCGCGGCGGGGCGGCCCTTGCGCGGCGTCCCTGGTCTTATGCCCCGCCGGTATCGAACGTTGGATGGCACGCCGGCCCCATTTGTTGATTGACCCCTAAATTTCCGATAGCTCACAAGGAGCACACCATGCAACGCAGAACCACTTTGCACACGGCCCTGGCCGTGATCGCCGCCACCACCATGGCCTGGGGCGGCAACGCCCTGGCGCAACAGCCCGGCGCGGCGCCCAAGATCGCCGTGACCGACCTGGCCTACGCCCAGCGCGTATCCGAGTATTTCGTCGCCGGTGCCTACCAGCGCAGCAGCCAGATGAGCGCGCAGGGCAGCCACAGCGGCGGCCACAGCCACGGCATGTACGGCGGTGGCGGCTCGTACTCGGGCCAGCAGTCCATGCAGGCGTCCGAGCAGGCCAGCGGCACCTTTGTGGCCGGCCGCTACAGCTACATCGAGCAGCGCGAACTCGGCGGCTACACCAACGACATCAAGGGCGCGATCCTGCAAGGCACGTACTTCCGCCTGGTGCAGGGCAAGGGCTTTGACGCCGGCAAGCCGCAAAACAGCAAGGCCGAGCAAGTGCTCAACCAGGTGCAGACCGGCAAGATGGCCAAGCCCCAGGTGCAGCCCCAGGTCAACGACGTGATCAGCCGCATCAAGAAGGGCGAGTTCAACGGCGCCGACTACGTGCTGTTCGGCGTGGTCTCCAGCATCGACTTCACCGACGCGCTGTCGCCCCTGCAGGGCACCTCCAGCGCCACGCGCCAGTACGGTCTGCAGCTTCTGGTCGACTTCTCGCTGATCAACACCAGGACGTATGAGATCAAGGCTGCGTTTTCCGCCCAGGGCGAGGGCAACGACACCAAGATCCTGTCGGTCCGCGGCGACATCGCACCGCCCAACCGGGCCAAGGTGATGCGCGAAACCTCGCTGTCGCTGGCGCAGGACGTGTACCAGCAGATGGCCATGCAGCTGGGCTACACCGACGCGAACCTCGCGCGCGGCGTGCGCCCTGCTCCGGTGTACCAGCAGGGCGGCCAGCCCATGCCCATGCCACAACCTCAGCAGCCTGAGCAAGTCATCATCCTGAAGTAAGAAGGAAGCGACCTTCCATCGGCGCCGCTGGATGCGGCCGCCGAAGTCGGCAACTCCTCGGGGGCCGTCCAAGCTTGCGCAGCGTGGACGGCCCTTGGTGCTTCTGGGAAGGGCGCGTGGCGCCCTGAGCTGCTGGCACTGACAGCCCGAGCGCCTGCATCTGCGGCAAGGCTCCTCGGTGTGCTGAGGGGCTGGCCTTGCTCGACATCCCGGCTCGGCGGCGCGCAGTCATAGGAGCAGCGCTACGAGGCTTGGAATCCAGGCCTATTGCCCAGTCATGCCAGACTTCGGCTGTGCTCAACGTTAAAAGCCCTCTCGCTTCTGCCGCTTTGTTGCGGCCCCTGGCCGGCCCCCTGCTGGCCTTTTTCGTGGCCAGCGCTGCGGCCGTGGTACTCGGGGGCTGCGCCGCGTCACCACCTCCGTTCTATGCCGCGGCTGCGTCCGAATCGCTCGTGAATGTGTATGGCCCGGAAGCGTCCGCGGAAGCCCCTCCAGCACCCGGCCAAGCACCGGCTGCGCCGGGACCCGCACCCTCTGCCACACCTTTGCAGATCTTTGCCCTGCGCCCACTGCCCGGCGCCGCCGGCGCTGTGCTCAAAGCCCTCGCGCGCAGCGAGCGCACCGCACCGCTGCGCTACCGCGTCATCGTGATCCCCGGCTCCGGCTGCGCGGGCATGGGGCCGATTGCCGAGCGCTACTTCGCAGGCCTGCTGCATGCGCAGGTGCTGGTGCTGCACAAGCCCGGTGTGGACCCGCAGGCGCGCACCGCCCCCGGCGATTGCGCGCGCGAGTTTGTGCAGCAGGACCGCCTCTCCACCTGGCTGGCCCACGCACGCGCTGCGCTGGTAGCCGATGCGCAGCAGCGCGAGCGCGACGGAGCTGCACCGCTGCCGCAACTCTTGGTAGGCATCTCCGAAGGGGCCGAGCTGTTGCCTGCGCTGGCCCCCGAAGTGCCGCAACTGGCCGGCCTGGTGCTTCTGTCAGCCAGCGGACTCGACCCGCAAGAAGCCGGCACTTTGCAGGCGCAGCGCCTGGGTGCCGAGGAAGACTGGGCCGAGCTGGCCCGCATGGTGGCCGGCCGCCGGCCCGACAGCGCCGTGGCGCAGGGGCGCAGCCTGGGCTATTGGCGGGACCTGTGGAGCTGGCCCCTGACGCTGCCCCTGGTGCGCAGCCCCTGGCCCCTGCTGCAGGTGTGGGGCGCCGACGATGCGCTGGTGCCTGCGGCCGCCTACGAACGTTTTGCCGAGCTCGCATCCGTGCGCACCGTGCCCTATTGCGCGCGGCGTTTGCCCGGCGCGGACCACGGCCTGCAGCGCCGCATGGCCGGTGGCGAGGGCGTGGACGGCGTGCAGCAGGTGTGGGCCTGGACGGAACAGTGGGCGCGCGAGCCGGCCGCCGGCCTGTGCGCGCCGTTGCTGCGGTAGCCCGCCATGCAGCCCCTGGCACCACTGCCTGCAACCGCCGACCTGGCCCGGCAGCCCGCCGGGCGCCTGCGGCGCCGCAGCTTCGCAGGCATCGCGGCGCTGGGCCTGGCGCTCCTGGCTCCCGCTGTGTGGGGCCAGCCCGCCACCCCGTGCGGCGATTTCCTTGCCGCACAGCAGCGCAAGCCGTCGGGGCTGGAATGGGTGGGCTGCACCGAAGGCCACGACCACCAGCTGCGCGCACTCATTGCCACCTACCGCGTGCCGGGCACGCAGGCCGCTGCCGTGGAGCGTTACCTCATGCGCCACACCGGCATGGCGCCCCTGCGTTTTGTGTGCTGCGGTTGGGAGCCCCGCGTTCGCCATGGGCAGCCGGGCCAGGGCCAGCTGCCGGGCCGGGCGGGAATCGCGATGCGCGTGGACATGCATTCGGGCGAAACCCTCATCACGCGCCGCAGCGGCTGGTCACAGATCCCGTGGTTTGAGGTGCGTGTCACGCTGCCGCTGGAATTGCCCTAGTCGGCCTGGTCGGCAGACCGCTGGCGTCAGACGTGGCGGGCACTGCAGCGATCCCCGAGGTGGAGCGGCCCCTGGGAAATCGTAGAACAGGCGCTCAGCCCCGCGGTGGCCCAGGGGGCACAGGGTTGGCATCGGCCTGCGCCTGCAGCCAGGCGCAGAACACATCCAGCCGGGGCAGGGGGCCGCTGGCGCGGCGGCGCACCACGTAGTCGTACCCAGACGCCACAAACCCCAGCGGTGCCACCAGCCGGCCCGCCAACACATCGTCCATCACCAAATGCCAGGGCGCCACCGCAATGCCCAGCCCGCGCACGGCCGCCTCCAGCGTGAAGTAGTAGTGCTCGAACTCCGGCCCCGACTGCGCAGGTGTGGGCACGGGCACGGTAGCGCCCGCCGCAGCCCCCCACATGGCCCAGGCATTGCGCCGCGTGCGGGTGTGCAGGCGCAGGGGTGCCAGGGCCGAATCCGCCAGGTCGGCGGGTTGCTGCAGCGCCACCCGCTGCGCCAGTTCGGGGCTCAGCACCGGGCCCAGGTGTTCGGCAAACAGCCGTTGCTCCTTGCTGGCATCCAGCGCTGCGCTGGCCTTCTCGGCGGTGATGGCCAGGTCGCCGTGTTGGCGCTGGGCATCGGTGCCTGCGTCGGTCGTGCGCAGGCGCACCTCGATGCCCGGGTGCCGGGCCTGGAAGTCGAACAGCCGGGGGATCAGCCACTTCACGGTGAAGGTGCTGAAGCAGGCCACGTCCAGCGGCCCCCGGCTCGGGTCGCTGACCTCGCGCACGGCATCGGCGATGTGGGCAAATGCATTGGTCAGCACCGGCTGCAGCACATGCGCCGCCGGGGTCAGGGTGGGGCGCGCCTTGCTGCCGTCAAACAGGGCCACGCCCAGGTGCTGCTCCAGCTGCCGCACCTGGCGGCTGATGCGCCGGGCGTGACCGACAGCTCGTCCGCCGCAGCCGTCATGCGGCCGAGGCGGGCTGCGGCTTCGAACGCACGCAGGGCGCTTAGCGGGGGCAGGCGGTGGCTCATCTATGTGATTCTATGGCACATAAAACCAGCCAAATCATCGCTTTTCAATCGTGGAATTGATAGCAACAATCGTTTGAATATTGAGCGCTGGCGGTTTGAAATGCTTGTGATTTCGCGACCGCCGGCGTGAATGTTTTATTTGATTTGAATGAACATAGGAGAACACCATGCCCTTTATCCGCACCAACGTTCCGCACGACACCCCCGCCGCCACGCGCAATGCCATCGTGCAAGGCATCCACCAGGCATTGGTGGATGGCATCGGCATGCCGCCGGACGAGCTGTTCAACCTGGTGGCGGGCTACGCCCCCGGTGAATTTGCCTGCAGCCCCACGTTCAACGGCGTGGCCCGGTCCGACCGCGTGGTGGTGGTCGAAATCACGCTGCGGCGTGGGCGCAGCGACGCGATGAAGCGCGCCCTGTATGCCGCCATCGCGCGCAACCTGTTGGCCATGGCGGGCGTGGCCCCGGCGGATGTGTTCATCTTCATGCACGAGAACGACTATTCCGACTGGTCCGTGGGCCATGGCCGGTTTGCGATGGACCTGGTGCAGAACCACGCGGCAGCCTGAGCGCTGCGACCAGCGCGGAGCTGAGCTGAGCTGAGAAGCCGCTACCGCGGCCGGTACATCTTGAACAGCTGCTCCGGCCCCACCGTGAAGTAGTCGGCTGGGCCGCCCGCGCGCAGGATGTGCCCGGCGTTCGCGGTGTCGTACACGCCGTCTTTGAGCAGGCCCTTGTCGATGTGCACGACCACCACCTCGCCCAGCACCAGCCAGGTGGGCACCTGCACGCCATCGGCGCCCTGCAGCTGCACGATCTGCGTGCTGCGGCACTCGAAGGTGACGGGGCTCTCGGTCACGCGGGGCGGGCGCACCTGCGTAGAGGGCCGCGGCGTGAGGCCGGTGAGCGTGAACTCGCTGACCTCGGGCGGCGCATTGGCGCAGCTTTGGTTCATCGCATCGGCCAGATCGCGCGTGGCCAGGTTCCACACAAACTCGCCGGTCTCCTGCACGTTGCGCACCGTGTCCTTGAAGCCGATGCTGGCAAAACCCACGATGGGCGGCACGTAGTTGAAGGCGTTGAAAAAACTGTAGGGCGCGAGGTTGGTGGCGCCCGCCGCGTTTTGCGTGGAGATCCAGCCGATGGGGCGCGGCCCGACGATGGAGTTGAACGGGTCGTGCGGCAGCCCGTGGCCCTGCCGGGGCTGGTAGCTGTGGATGTCATCGCGGCGGGGTGGGGCGGTGTTCATGGGACGCAGTGAGGTGGATGGGGATGTGCACGCTGCAGCGGGTGGTTCTTCGCTGCGCAGTCTCCAGTTTGCACATTACCGGTGGTTTCTGCGGGAGGCAGTCGCCGGGTCTTCAAGAATGCTACAAAAACAATAGCTTAAGACGCTTATTGGTCAAGCGCTAGGCAGCTATTTCTATCAAAAATAGGCGGCCCCCCTGTCGCGGGGGCTTTGGCGGTGGTCGGGCGACCGAAGCACGGGCCGTCGGCCGCCCCGATGCCCGGGTGGCGGGGCCAACACCATGTCCTCGCCGCGGCGAAGCAACCGACGTAGCGGCCCAAAAAAAATGGACCCGCGAGGGTCCATTGGCAATCGGCGATGTCCGGTCGCCGGCTAGGCGTCGGCAGTGCCTTATTTCTGGAACAGCACCAGCTGGGTCTCTGTCGCCACCATGCCGCCCCTTTCGGCGGTCATCGTCACTTCGTAGCGGGTGCCGGGCAGCGGGACCTGCGAGGAGAAGCTGAACGAGAAGTCACCATTGCCATCCGCCTGGACACGCTGCGACAGCAATTCCTGGTTCAGGCCAAACACGCCAACGAGCGTGCCGACCGCATTCACCCTGGCATCCACCACCGCGCCAGGCACGGTGCGGCCGCGCACGACCACGGGGCCTCTTTCCACCGTGGCATGGTTGGCATGGCTGGTGACCTGCAGCTGCACCGTGGTGGGCGCGGCGTTCACTTGCGAAGCGACGTTGAAGGTCCAGTTCTGGCGCATGCCATTGCCCACCATGTCGCGGGCGGTCACGTCCACCGGATACCGGCCGGCGGGCAGGTCCGCGCGGTAGGTAAAAAACTGCGGAGTGATCTGCGAGGCGGATGTGACATCGCGGCCCGCGATCACGATGCGAACGCTTTTGGGGTCCACACCCACACCGCCGACGTCATCAAACGTACCGGACACCGAGGTGCCCGCGCTGCGCGGGATCGTCTCGCCGTCGCGCGGCGACACATGGCGGATCACCGGCGGCTTGGCATCGGCGATCAACGGCTGTGTCAGGGTCGAGGAAACCGTGCGGTCACCCACACGCAAGGTGGCCACCGTGGGGCGCGACGGCGCCAGGTTGTCCATGCGGCGGATGGTGTACGCACCCTCATACACGCCCGGCGATACCTCGCGCATCGGCACGTTGTCGATGACACCCGGAATGTCGAAATCCGCCCTGCCGCCAGGTGCGCCGTTCAGCGTAAAGCGCAATTCGGCGCCGGGCTCCATCTTGTCGATGGGGGCGACCGAGAAACGGTCGATCTTCAGGCCCTGTGGCGGTGCTGCCACCACGTTGCGGCCACCAATGCCGGCCGGAAGCGAATAGTTGCTGGTGATGGTGCGGTTGCGCACCTTGAGCGTGGCGCGCACGGCGCTGCCTTCATTGAGCCGGTCCTGGCGGCGGACGGTGTAGCTGCCCGTGTACACGCCCCGCTCGGTTTCTTGCAGCACGATGGCGCGGGGTATGCCGGCGACCTGGAGCTGGACCCGGCCCCGCGGTGTGCCTTCAATCGTGAACCGCAGGTCGGCGCCGGCCCGCAGACCGTCGTCTGTCACCACCTGCAGTGATTGCAATTCAGGGGCAGCGGGCTGCGCCATGACCGTGCCGGGAACGACCATCAGGGCGCTGGCGACGGGAAGAAGCAGGAAAAGGGCTGCCACATGGTGGCGAATCTGTTTTGTCATGGTGTTCAAACTGGTGCTAGGGGATGAAGCCAGTCTGAGTGCAACAAATGTTTCTAAACGTAGGCGGTCTGCGCCAAGTTCGAAGGACAAGGCGCCGTGGGTGTGTGAGGCTTACGCCCTGTCTGGCCAGTTCCCGCGGCTGCTGTGGCCGCGGTGCAGTGTGGGGAATCTGCCTGCCTCACCGGGCGGAACGCGCTGGCGGAGTGGTTTCGCACGGGACGGCGCCGGGAACGGCTGCCCCGGGTGTCCGCATGCCCTGCGATTGCGCTCCCCCTACTGCGCAGGCGCCGGCTGCTGCAGGCCCAAAAACCGCCGGGGCGACTGCCCCATCGCTGCCTTGAACATTGCTGAAAACGCGCTTTCGCTCGCGTAGCCACTGCCCGCCGCCACCTGCCCCACGGGCTCGCCGCGGGCCAGGCGGGGCAGGGCGTGGGCCAGCACCGCTTGGCGCCGCCACTGCGCAAAGCCCATGCCGAACTGCGCGCGGAACAGGCGCGCCAGCGTGCGTTCGCTGGCGCCGCTGTCGGCCGCCCAGTCCTGCAGCGTGGCGTAGCGGCCGGGCTCGTGCAGCACAGCCTGGCAGAGCGCGCGCAGGCGCTTGTCGCTGTGGGGGCCAGGCAGGGGCACGCCCAGCGCCAGGCGCTCGGCCTGGCCGATCTCGTCGAGCACCAGCGCAGTCAGCGCGGCCTCGCGCGCCGCGCCCGGGTGGGGGCCGCCCACCGGGTCCAGCGCCGAGACCAGCTCGCGCAGCAGCGGCGTGACGGCCAGCACGCGGCAGCTGGCACCGTCGGCCGGCACCACGCCCGGGTCGATGTACAGCGTGCGGAACGCCGCGGCCTCCAGCACCGCCACGGCATGCAGCGCGCCGGGCGCGATCCACACCGCGCGCGAGGGCGGCACGATGTACGCCGTGGCCGCATCCGGCGCGTGCACGCTCACCTGGATGACCCCGCTGGCGCAGTACGCCAGCTGCCCCCAGGCGTGGCGGTGCGGCTCGAAATGCGTGTCGGCCGGCATGTCGCGCGCCCGCACCCGCACGGGGCTGGCGGGTGTGGGGGTGAACGGGTCGGTGTCGCCAAGCGGGGCGGCTTGGCTGGTGCGGGTGGCCATGGCTGTGGGGTGGATGAAAGTGGGGACCGGGAAATCACATTGGGTACTGACCTGTCGAAGCCGGGCCCAGGGGCTGGTTCTCAACAGCTGGGGGTGATGGCGGCACTGGGGCCGAGAGACTAGCCCTGCTACCCCCTGATGCCGATCAAGCATTTGGCGCAAATTCGCCGAAACCTGTCCTTCCGTCGCATTCCAGAAACACGGGCCCAATACTACGATGCCCGCATGACCTCCGCCCATGCCCCAAGCCTCCCGCC